>CAYLUU010000001.1:0-47666 GCA_964386925.1 uncultured Sarcina sp.
GTACTTCTTTCGAAGTGTTCCTGACTGGCAGGTTTCTTTTGTGTTGCTCTCTCGTGAGAAGCAACTTTGATAGGATAACTCAGATCGTTTTGTTTGTCAACAACTTTTTTTAAATTTCTTTTTGAAAATTATTGAGCTGTTACTTTTTCGATCTAATTCCCTCAAACAGCGAATCGTATTTTATCATCACTGTTTTCGAATTGCAAGCTCTTTTTTTACTTTTTTTTCATTTCCTATTGCTTGCAAAACGGAGAAAGCGGGATTTGAACCCGCGCGCCGGCGTTAACCGACCTACACCCTTAGCAGGGGCGCCTCTTCAGCCTCTTGAGTATTTCTCCAAAGCCTGAATCCAAGGTTTCCTTGGCCAAGTTTTATCCGCTCTTTACAATTTCTTTCGAGTGAACATTTTCAGATTATACATATGCGGTATGCAAATGTCAATCGCAAGATATTGTGCCTTCTGCAACACGCTGATACATATTTGTTCCCCTCGAATCAATTACAACAATTGCCGGAAAGTTTTCGATTGTAAGCCTGCGAATTGCTTCCGTCCCTAGATCCTCATAAGCAATTACCTCCGCTTTTGTAATGCATTTAGACAATAAAGCACCCGCACCTCCGATCGCAGCAAAGTAAACTGCTTCATTTTGAACGATTGCATCCTGAACTGCCTGCGTTCTTTTTCCTTTCCCTATCATTCCGGACAATCCCAAATTCAACAGGTGCGGCGTATACTTATCCATTCTGCTGGCTGTTGTTGGCCCCGCAGAGCCAATCACGGCTCCTTCTCTTGCAGGAGAAGGCCCCATGTAGTAAATAACATTCCCTTCAATCGAGAATGGCAGTTCTTCTCCTCGTTCCAGAGTCTCATTCATCCTCTTGTGAGCAGCATCACGAGCCGTATAGACCGTTCCCGATAAATAAACCATATCCCCAGCTCTTAATTCAGCCGCTTCCTTCTTATCAAAGGGTACATGAATATATTTCGTCATCATTTATCCTCATCCGAAATCACTTTAAAGAAAGGCTGTATGAATCATCCTTTCTTAAATATCAATTCTCTGCATTAAATCACCCTGGTTTCATGCCGATTTACATGACAGCAGATATTTACACCAACAGGCAATCCAGCAATATGGGTCGGATAGCTTAGAATACGGACACTCAGCGCTGTGGTTGATCCTCCCAATCCTGCCGGTCCCAGCCCCAATTGATTGATTTCTTTCAAAATTCGTTCTTCCAGTTCACGTATGTGCGGCAATTCAGAACATCCTTTTGTATCCATCGTCAGTGCCTTTTTAGCCATAATGGCGCACTTTTCAAAGTCACCACCGATTCCAACTCCGACTACCATTGGAGGACAGGCATTGGGGCCGGCATCACGAACAGCCTGTACTACAGCGTGCACCACGCCATCCTCGCCATCCGCCGGCTTAAGCATAAATACCCTGCTCATGTTCTCACTTCCAAATCCTTTAGGTGCAACAGTAATACGGATTTGATCTCCCGGAATGATTGTTGTGTGCAGTATGGCTGGTGTATTATCCCTCGTGTTCACCCTTAAAAGTGGATCTGCAACGACAGATTTGCGCAGGTATCCCTCAGTATATCCTTGACGAACGCCTTCATTAACAGCGTCCATCAGATCCCCACCAATCAGATGCACATCTTGCCCCAATTCCATGAATACAATTGCCATTCCTGTATCCTGACAAATTGGAATAGCATCACTTTTTGCGATTTCCAGATTTTCTTCCAACTGCTGCAGAATCTGTTTCCCAAGGACCGATGTTTCTGATTTTGCCGCATCAGTAAGCTTCTCTTTCATATCCTCTGACAGCTCATAATTTGCCGCAATGCACATTTCCTTTACAGCTGCTGTGACTTCTGCAACATCAATCTCACGAATACTCTGCATCTTGTATCCTCATCCTTACATTCCGACAACAATCGCTTCCCGCACGGCATCCAGTTCTTCCGGTGCAGCCTCCTGCGGATTCCATCCTATACTCTGCCCATCATCCTCATATCGAGGGATAATGTGGAGATGGAAATGCTCCACCGTCTGTCCGGCAACAGTTCCATTATTCTGAACCAGATTGAGTCCGTCCGCTCCCAGCTGTTTCTTCTCCACTGCAGCGATCTTTTTTGCCAGCTTCATCGCATCTGCTGCCAGAGCTTCCGGAAGCTCAAACAAATTTGCATAGTGTTCCTTTGGCAAAACCAAAGAATGTCCTTTTGCTGCCGGTCCCATATCCAGAATGACACGGAATTTCTCATCCTCATACAAAGTCCTGGACGGAATTTCTCCATTTGCTATTTTGCAGAAAATACAGTTCTCATTCTTCATTGCTGCCTCTTTTCTCTAAAATTCCTGTAATCACTCAGAGCTCATTTGCAAAGCCAGTGCAGAACAGCATTTCTTTGCCTCTGCAGCAGTCTTCCAATATTTGCTTCCACAATCATAGCACACCTTCCGACTGTGTCATCGCATTCCTGCGTCTTTCTTCTTTATCCTCTTCTTCCTTCTGTGCCTGTTTCTTCCCATGTTTCCAGGTTCGAATGAGCCCGTATATTGCTGAGAACATCGTCATCCCAAGACAGAAAAACATCCCTGCACGCACTGCGAACAATTCTTCCTCCGACAATTGCAATCGAAGACCTGTAATAAGAAATCCTGCTGCCGCTGCTCCGAATAATATTGTTACAAGCAGCATTTTCATCGGCGATGCTTCTTCTTTGTCTCTTACTCCTTTTTTGCCTTTTTTTCTTTGCTCTAATTTTCTGTTTGTTCTTCCTGAAGCATCCGCCTTTTTAATGTCGATTTCATCTTCCGTTTCCCAACGCTGCCGATCATAACGACTGGTATTCATCGAATCTCTTGGATTTCTCCATTCATTCTCAAACTCAGCGGTTTCACCTTCACCTGCAACTTCATTCTCCCGTTTTTCGGGTATCTCCGGGCCTCTGGCCATTGCGTACTCGTGATCCAGTAGTTCGGTTTTCAGAATAAACCCCGTGTTCTCAGACAGCTCACACAGACGAAATGTAACAATTCTTGATATTTCATCATCCGGGTCAATTCGTTCCGCAAGATATTCAAAAAGTGCCGTTTGATGTCCCTCTTGCTGCACTCCCGGATAATAGGTAAAGCAATATTTTTCCTGCTCATAATCATAGAAAATGTACTCCGGATCCATCAGCAGGCACGTAGCATCCAGAAGAAACTCTGATAGAGCCCGAACCATGGATGCTGCCGCATAAAGAAATATTTTCAGTTCTTCTCCATCCATCAGATGCTGCTCGTATCTTCTTGCAATGCTTTGTCTGGATGTAATGCTGTAATATAAGAAACTTTCTCCATCAATTACACGGATGCTGCATGGCAACAGGCCAGGAATTCGGTTCACTGCCAGCATCCTGTACTGGTAGTCTCCCTGCACATCCTGCGGGCATCGCAAAACGATATAATTTGACAACGCATCCGAATAAAACCTATGCTTTGCTTCTGTTTCCTGATAATTCATCCCTTTTCTCCATGTTTTATTCCTTGCCGCAAGTCTTTAATCGCCCGTTGCGGGCTACGCTGACGATTTTCTAAAAAACGGCATCTATTTCTTCAGCTTTCTGCAATTTTAGTCAACATATATGTTTTCCTGCGTACGCTTCGAATGCTCCAAGATGGATCTGTTTTCCGTGCTGACGAATGAAAGGTTGCCTCCCATATATCCCGCGGCATCAGAAAATAGCTGCCGAAGGATGTTGGAAGAACTTTTGCCGTTCCCTCATATATACAGTTCTTTCCATCTGCCGAGGCAGTTGTTTCCAGACTGCTCACTGCAAAATACTTGCTCCCAAACTGGCGCTGCTCATTTTCCTTGATTTTGTCCGGACGAATCGTCGGTGTTCCTTCCTCACGTCGTATGCTTTCCCGAAAGCAAAGTACATACGCATCCTGTGAAAAACAACACCGATCGTATAAAAAGAAAGATACATAGATCAGAATCACACAGATACATAGAACCATCGGCATAATAAGAGATGCCTCTACCGTCATATAGGCAGAGATTCTAAAATCATTTTTCCTTTTCAAATTCCAATGACACTTCCAGCCATCCACAGCAAAACCCCCGCCAGAGAAAATGGGACAAACGGAATCCTTGTCTTTCGTCCTGCTCTTTTCATGATCAGCAGTCCCGCGCTCCACAGAAAAACAAATGCCAGGCTAAGGGCAAATGCCGCCCAACAATCCTCTGCGCTGCATAAAGCTCCGATTACCAGCCAAACCAATCCATCGCCTGCTCCAACTCCTCCTCTTGCTGCAATCCCTATTCCCGTTAAAAGAAGTCCGGGAGCCAATGCAATCAATCCATCCAACAATGTCAGACTGCCTCTTGAATATTCAAGGATCATCCATCCAGTTCCTCCGGCCACCCAGCACACCAGCCAGCGAAGCCCTACCGATTGACTCCGCAGATCCTCCCAACTGCTGATAGCCAGAAACACAAGAAGCAGAATTACCGATATATTTACCTTCTCCAACATTTCCTGCCTCGCACTTCTATCCACCACACTTTGAGCATGCTCTTCTCGTTTTTTCTGCTTCTGAAAGCGAAATAGATTCAACATCATGCCAAATGGCTGTACAGGATGCAGACGAATGATAACGATTTCCCTCTTCTGCAATGACAACCGTTCCGCTTTTTGCCGGTTTGCAGCGCTCGCACGCATAATATTTGGATCCGTCATTGCTTCGTTCCTGATCCAGCTGATCTGCCTGTACGGATCGAATGGAAGGCTTCAGATAGGTGCAGTTTCTATCCTTGTGATACACGATCCCTGTTCTTGCAATGTACACAATGGCCCTATCGTCTTCTTCCTTTGAACCGTTTTCTCCTGTGCTCCCACGCGAATACCCCACCCAAGCGTGGCCATAGTAACGTGCCTGCGCTGACATATTTTGTAATCCAAATAATGGAAGAAACGGTTTTATGCGATAGTCCGCTGTGATATCAACTATGTCATCCCCATTCAGTACAGACGAATTCAGGTAAGAAATGCCACCGGCTCCCCCTTGCAGGCAGGAATTATTCAGTAAAGAACTTCCCAGATGCTTTTCTACCTTGCTGCGAATATAGGTTTCCGAAATCACAAAGGAAGAGATTGCCTGTCCTGTTCCATCATTTTCAGAATATCCTGCTGTTTCCTCCTGCGTCCCAAGAATTTCTCCCAATGCATCGGATCCATATCGCAGATAATACGCATACTCCGATACTTGTGTCCCAGTCTCATGAAGAGCCGACAGCATGCTGCTCTCCAGTCGAATCATTTCAAACACATATAGAATCTCTGCCATGAAGAAAATAAAAAGTGGCAATACCAGTGCCGCCTCTACTGTCATGCTGGCGCGCAGAACAAAGGCCGGAAATAATGCCCTCCTGACACTTGCATCCCGGAGAGGCTTTGTTTTGTAATTGGAATGTTTGATTTTCTTTTTTAGCCAGAGAGGGCATAATTTCCGGTCTTTCATCTTGTCTTCACTCGTAGCTACCTTCCCTTTGAATCTGATATTGATAGCCAAATGAACTTGTCACGCTCGCTTCCATAACAAATGCATCAAGACAGCCATCCATTCGAAAAGAATTGCTTCCTTCCGCCTTTCGTATATCCATTTCCATCACATCCATCAGACGGTAATCCCGCATATCTCCATTTTCCAGAAAGAGCAGCATGCGTACATACCCGGTGTAATCCAATCCACTGCCGCCGCTGCCTCCATCGGCACCCAAACCCGGTTTAAAAATGGAAAGGAGAGATGTTTTCCAGGTATCAGATGTTTTCATCATTGGAACCTTCCCGCCCGCAAATAAAATTTTCAGATCATTTACGGACTCTGCAAAGCTCCAGGCAAGCAAAATGGCAGTTGTAAAAATCTCTTCCAGCTCCGGGCACAGACACAGCAAAGATGCAATGGTTCCCCATATCTTTGCCTCGCTCTTTTTCCCGGAGTCCGACATAACAAACATCGTGTTCGCAGCCAGCCGAATCAACAGCAGCGTTTCCGCTGTCTTCTCCAGATTCTCCCGATCAGATCCGCACCCATTCAGAAGATATTCCATCTGATACTGCAGCCTTCCCTTTTCCAACGGATGCTGGTAATTACCGCATTTCTCGGAAATATACTCATTCATCAGAAGTGCGTCCGCCTGGGAATAATGATGACTGTTCTCCGGAATCCATCCTGTTCCCTGATTCCATGATCTGGAGGAAAGGAAAGATGCCGCATCTATGCTTTCTCCGCTGACAGAGGAATCCGTTCCCATTGCTAATGTGAGAATCGGCGTATTCCACGCAATATTTACTTCCTTCCATGGATCTGCAGCATGCTCTTCATCAATTCCATTGGCCTGTGCATACTCCAGTGCCTCCGCCGTATTCTCATCCTCTTCGGTTTCCTCGGAGTTTTCTTCTGCATTCTCACTTTTATGCTTTCTTCGTTCTCTGGCAGCCTCCAGTCCTTCCCTCAACTGTTCTTCGTTCTGCCCCTTTTGCCGTGACCACTCTGTCAAATCAAAACCAAAACCGTTATATCCATTCGCGTTTTCCAGAACTGCAGATGTGAGACTTCCGATTGGTTCTGCCGACAGATATGCATTTACCTGTTCCCGCAAAACGCCGCAGCCATCATCCAGTGCATATCTGGTTTCTGTAACAGACAGATCCGACAGAAATGTTCTCGTAAAATCTGCACTTCCTGCTCGCTGTATTCCTCCGGAGGAAAGATTTTGATTAAGATATTGCTGAAGATGGGCCTTTAGATTATCTGTCCCGGGGCTTCCGCCGCCGTAGGAAGTATCCACCATAAGAAGATCGTATTGGATTAATAATTCCTTACTGAATTCTGCCAGAACGGAGTTTACCGCAGTATCTGCCGATAATTCTGTTTGCAGACGCACTGCATTTCGCCTGGCTCCGTCCAGCAGAACGAATATCAGTGAAAGAATAATTGGAATAACCAATGCCAGAAAAACAGTCAGATACCCTCCAACTTTCCGGTATTTTCTTCCCCCTACTCTGTTTTTCCGGTTACTATTCCCGAGACAGGATATCTTACCCCAGCACATCATTACTCTTGCTGGTAATCGTCTCAAAAATTGTATTTACCAGCGAGGTAAGCTGTTTCTTAAATATAATGACCAGTCCAATCAGAACGACGATGATCAGAATAAGCTCTACCGTTCCCATTCCTGACTCATCGGACAGAATGGATTTCCCATTTTGTATTTTATTTTTTATTTTCTGAAGCTTGCTCTTGCATTTACTGTCCAGCGTGTACATAAACATCGGATAATGCATTGCTATACCCCCATCTTCCTTTCGGCTTACAGCGAAAAACTAAAATATGCCGGCACCATAATGATGACCAATGTTATTCCTAGCATCATCAGCATTGGCAGCAACAGGCGTGTTCCGGCCTCTTCTCCCATTTGACGTGCGATTGCCCTGCGCTCTTCAAAGGATCTGTCCGCTTCCTCCTGAAGTGCCTTCAAAAGAGCTCCGTTTCCTTTGGTCAGATTTGCTGTCAGCAAGGCACTGAGCTTGGAATACCGGCTTGACCTACACCGCTTTCCAAAATCTATACAGGCGGCTGTCTCGGATATCCCATTATCCAGTTCCCGACAGACCAACAGAATTTCTTCATATACATATCGTTTGTCACCTCCCTTCCTGCATTTGCGCATATATTCTTCTCCCAGTCGGTAGAATATGTTCCGAATACTCATTCCTGCTCCAAGAAATAAAGTCATCTTGCTGACAACCAACGGATAATCCAAAGCCATTTCACGTTCCCGTTTCTGCATGGTCCGATGAAGTTCCTGATCCTTGCCAACTGCCGCTAAAATTCCTGCCACAGTAATCAACAGGAACAGCGTCAGATTCACCTCTTCCTTTTGTTCTGTCCATTGAACAGCAATTCCATCTATAACAGACGGGAGCTGTATTCGATCCTTCTGTGCGGACTGCTCCTCTTCTTTGCTCAGTTCCTCCTCAATCGACCGGTTCCGCTTTTGTTCCTCACTCATAGAGATTGGAAACACCAACACCTCATATTCCTGCTGCCAGGTCATCGTTTCATAACGCAGTATCGCCGTCAGAGAAACTCTCTTCGGCTCGCCGGAGGTCACACGATCCGCCCGCACAGTTCCATCCGTGTCAATCAGTTCATAGCTGCTGCTCTCCCAACTGATCTGAAACGGATAGCCTTCTACTTTTCGTTCCAGTACAATATTTTCAGTGACATAGCTAAGGCTCTGATTTTCTCCCTTTACTCTTTCCGGAAGACTTCTCAGCAGTTCCTCTGCCATTTCCTCTGCCTGTTCCTCTGAATACAACCGGCTCTCTACCACGATGTCGTACTTTCCCAGATCCAGCGTTTCTTCATCTTCTCTGCCCGTTGCCTTTGCTGTAACGGATATGGCTTCCTCCTGATAGTCCGGCCGAAGAATTGTCCCATCTGCCTGGATCACATCCTGCTGCCATTCCGAAATCCACAATGCAAATCCCAGTACCGTCCCCGCTGCCAAAAAGGTCAGAAACAACTGAATTTTTCCAATTTGGTATCTTGCTTCTTCCCTTCCCGGTCGGGAAGATGGATACAGTATCATCAGATCGTTCTGCACTGCTTCTGCCGAAAACAAATGCAAATGATCCTCGAATTTTCTCTTCCACCTCCCGCAAATCTTCCGATACAGATATACCGACATTCTTCGCAGCACAGCTTCGATTCCCGTTGGTGCAGGAGACGCCAAAAAAGGTTCCTCTCTGGATAAAAAGGCAATTATCAGAAATGCTGTGAATATGAGAATGTACAGTGCCAGCGTTACGATTTGACTTATTTCCATTGCATTCTCCAGATAATGTTTTCTCACACTTGAATGGAAATGATTTTCTCAGAAATACAGAAGGCTGCTGTATAGACAGCCAGACACGCCGTCATGATCATGATTCCTGCCGGATTGTGATACAGAACATCAAAAAATCCACGTGACGTGATTCCGATATAGGCAATAATCCCAAAGGGAACAACATCCATAATGAGCTGTTCCAGCCTTCGGCTGCTGACCAGAATGCTGATTTCCCGTTCCACATCAATTCGATTCTGAATCTGTGTAATCGTTCTCTGCAAAATTTCTGTCATATTGCCTCCACTCTTTCTGGCAATAGTGAACACCTCTGCAAAATCCTGTATTTCTTCCGAGCCGCTTTGCGCAGCAAATTCTGTGAGCAGTTTTTCCAATGGCACATTGTTGTCCAGACCACCCGCGATCTTATTAAGCGCCTTTCCAATCTCACTTCCGCTGCCATAGAGGAATTCCATTTCCCCCTCGGCCTCACGAAATGCATTCTCACAGGAATATCCAGCTTTCAGTGCTGTCAGAATGCTGTTCATACACTCTTTGAATTCCAGCACAAGCTTTCTGCACCTCTTGTCCTCCTGCGTTCGTTTCCTTCTCATATAAATTGGAATCACCAGAGGGAAAAGAAAAACGGCTGCAAATAGCGACGCGTAAAACACCTCCGCTATAAAAAGAATAACAATCGTGCCTTCCAGCAAAAGCCACGCGGATCTTTTATCCTTTCGAAAGTCGAATTCCCGAAAGCTCCAATTTAGAAGTTCTGCAAAGCGTTCCTTCGCGGATCCACTCGCCTTCAATCCTTCCATCCGTCTCACCTCTCTCGTGGAACATAAACAATCGGTTCAACTGAATTTCTCCATTCCGAATGCCTGTAATCTCTGACACTTCCAGGAGCCTCCTACTCTTATCCCGCAGTCTTCCCAGATGCACTACCACATCAATTGCGGATGCGATCTGAGACCGAATGGCAGCAATTGGAAGATCTGCTCCCTGCAGTACCATGACCTCCAATCGTGACATCATGTCCGCTGCACTGTTGGCATGTCCTGTTGACATGGAGCCGTCGTGTCCGGTATTCATTGCCTGAATCATATCCAGCGCTTCCTGTCCTCGAACCTCACCTACAATGATGCGGTCCGGCCTCATTCGTAGAGAGGTACGAATCAAATCACGGATGCTGATTGGCGTACATCCCTCCACGTTTGCATTTCGTGCCTCCAATCTCACCAGATTGGGAATGTGTCGAATTTGCAGCTCAGCATTATCCTCAATAGTAATAACCCGTTCCTGTACCGGAATATCTGCAGACAGGGCATTCAGAAAGGTCGTTTTACCTGATCCGGTTCCTCCGCTGATGAAAATGTTGTAGCCGGCCTTCACCAGCTGTCCCAGGTATTTAGCAATTTCCTCCGAAACCGAGCCGAACCGGATCAGATCCTCCAATTCAATTGGATGCTCCGGAAACCGGCGAATCGTTAGGATCGGGCCATTCAGTGCTGCCGGTGACAGCACCACATTGACGCGATCTCCGTTTGGAAGCCTTGCATCCGCAATAGGTGATGCCTCGTTGACAACGCGGTTACAGCCCGATACAACCTTTGTTACAACATCCAGCAGGCGTTCTGCTGACGAAAACTGCAGCGCAATCCGCTGCGTTCTTCCGGCCTTTTCTATGAAGATATGCTCCGGACCATTGATCATGATTTCCGTTATTGAGGGATCGTCAATCAAATCCTGCAGAATATCCAGCTTTCGAAGCGAGTGATAAACCTCCTGACGCAAATGTGTCATCTCATCCAGAAGGAGCCCTTTCACAGAGGCAAGTTCCGTCACCTCCTCATCAATTAATGTCAGGACCTGTCCATCACTCACCTCGTTGGCAAAATCTATTCTCTGCAGAACCTTCTCCCGAACCTCCGATCTGCATGTCTTCAGGAATTCATCCCTATCCGTCAACATGGTATCCTTCTTCCTCCATGACCCGATGCACCAGCTCTGCCATCTCTCCGTGCGTCAGATTATCCAGTGCCGCCGGAAGCTCCCGGAATAACGGAAAGCGCCACCGTTTGGTTCTGGCTGCAATGTCCTCAAACTGGCTGGATCTCAGCATATCCTCGTAGCACGAAAGCTTCGCCCTCGAGAGCTCGTCATCCCTCACAATTGTGAAAATCTGTTCGCATAAACGCAGAATATCCAGCAGCCCATCCACAGATTCAGACAGATCGAGAATAACGTACTCATACTCTGTTACCTGTTCCAATGTATGAAACAAATCCAGCCACTGACTGCATTGAATTGCTCTTAGCTCCAGGAAGGATTTCATCGGCGGAATATAATCCAGACCATTCAGCTTTCCTGTCAACAATCCCATCTGTGCTGTCAGTTTCTCTCTGGCACACTCGTTGTAATACAGAAGATCCGATATACTTCCGCGACTTACATAGGGCACAAGCGCACCAAGTCCTGAATAATTCTCAAAGTTTAGATACAAAACCCGATGCCTTCGCGCCAGAAACTGCCCAAACGTAAGCGCCAGTGTTGTCTGCAGGCACCTTGTCAGCGGGGTATAGCACCCAATCAGCTGCATCGCCTTACCATGCCGGATTCCTGAAATACTGTCTGCCTCCTGAAGCGTCAGTTCCTTTACCAGTGAAAGAATAATATCCATCGACTGATACTTGCTGACATTCACCACCGTGTCGCCCAGGTAGGTCCCGGTTTCATTCAAAACCAGCAGCTTTTCCTTATGTTCACTGCTCTGTGTTTTTCGATATTCTCGTTCTGAGACAATCATGAGCGCAGATTTCTCTTCCTGGCCGAGTGCCTCCAGCTTTTCTATTGAGGTATATCTTTCAACGCTGCAGGGAAAGTTCAAATGACCGTTCAGATACTCAACCAACCTCTCTCCGTATTGCTCTTCGCTGTCACAGACAAGTATTCTCTGAAACTCATCCTTCTTTTCTGAGGAATCCCTGTATGAATACATTTCCTTCTCTTTCACAATTCCTCCTTCCTCACATCTGGTCGCTCACAATCGGATCCGCAGTCGTTTTCTCTGTAGTGCATAGAAAACAAATTCTCGCCAGGATATAAATACGCTCGATTACACTCGCGCATCCAAATTGCGATACGGGTGCTGAACAGATATTTGAATACATATCATTTATTGTTCTATCTGCATCTGCAGACACTTTTTTCTTAAAAATCAGGTCCGGGGCGTTTTCGCCCCGTCGACCTGTTCGGTCCGATCCGAAAGTTTCCAAACTTCATCCCGATTGGAAACTTTCGAAAATGACCTGTGTATTGCCTTTATTCTTCATCCCGGCAGAGTAGATATGGCAGCTAATGTGACTGATCATGTGCTGATAGACAGGACCCTAGAGATGAAATCCGACGTGCTCCTCCGGATTGGAGTCAAAAAGGGTCAGTGGTACCCACCCAGACTCATTTGCACAAAACACGCCCCTATCAGGAGCCCAATTCGTACAAACGGAATAGGAATTGATGTTTGAAGCGATGCCTTTCGGAACGAGCAGAACAACCGCTTCTGTCTTATAAAATAATTCTCAATATCTGGAACAACTGCCGTGACCTTCGAACCGCCGCGGCATGTCGGAAGAATTCCGACCTTGACTGGATGAATGCCAATTCTTCTGTTGGGAGAGCCCCTCGAGAAGATGATCGAATCGTAGCAAAGCCATTTCACCTTTTCAACAACAAAATCACATCTTTTGATGATTTCAGCATTTCGAATAGTTTGTGATTTGCCAAATTGGTTGAAATTTTCATCTTATCCACACTATCCTCACTTTGCACTCAGAAGAATACATCTGTTTAACACCTAATTTTTATGTAACTGTTCAGAGCCAAGCAAATTTGCGTAAAATGCGCGAGTAATGCTTGCATTAACGAGCTCATTTTTGCGAATGGGCTCTGAATAGTTACATTTTTATTTGTGGTAGTACCTGCGCAGGTGGTCTTATCGTGAGGATTTTAATGTAGGAAAGCCTTGCGGTTTGTCATATAATGGGTGTAGCTGTGTTTTATTTTCCCAAAGGGGGTTTTTCTTTTATGAAGAATATTATCGTTACCGGCTGCAACGGTCAGCTGGGAATCGCAGTAAACAAGCTTCTGGGAGCTTCCGAGGAATATCATCTGGTAAATACAGATGTATCTGATCCCGGTTTTGTTAAGGTTGACCGCATTCTTGATATTACAAATGTCGAGGAAGTTCTTGCTTTTGCCCGCGAGGTAGAGCCTTACGCCATCATAAACTGTGCAGCGTACACTGCAGTGGATGCCGCTGAGACGCATCTGGATCTGAATTACAAAATCAATGCTCTCGGTCCCAGAAACCTTGCGATCGCAGCAACAGAAACCGGTGCCAAACTCGTTCATATCTCCACGGATTATGTGTTCCCAGGAACTTCTGAGAAACCGCTGACAGAGTTTGATGCAGTAGGTCCCAAGAGCGTTTACGGCATCACCAAGCTGGCTGGTGAGAATTTTGTAAAAGAATTTGCAAAGAAATATTTCATCATCCGTACAGCATGGCTCTACGGTGAGGGCAAGAACTTTGTTCGTACTATGCTGAATGTTGCCAAAACGCACGATGAAGTCACTGTCGTAGATGACCAGTTTGGATCCCCTACCAGTACTAAGGAACTGGCAAAGGCAATTGCCTGCCTGCTGCCTACAGACAATTACGGTCTCTTCCACGGAACCTGCGAGGGTTCCACCAGCTGGGACGAATTCACCCGCGAGATTTATCGTCTGGCAGGACTTAAGACCAGAGTAAAGAGCGTCAGTACAGAAGAATATCAGGCCGCCAATCCGCAGTCTGCGCCGAGACCGCATTACTCTATTCTGGACAACTATATGTTCCGTCTCACAACTGACCATCGCTATGCAGATTGGAAGGATGCGCTGGATGTCTACATGACAGAAATGGGGTATAAGGCCTGAATGAGCACATTTTTGAATGATATTCTGCAGAATCCCCTTTTTGTTGCCGCTGCCTGCAGTTGGTTTACGGCACAACTTGCTAAGACCATTCTGTATGTCATCATCAACCACAAATTCAGCTGGGAACGGATTGTCGGTGCAGGCGGTATGCCAAGCGCTCATTCTGCGACGGTTTGCGCGCTTGTCGTTTCAACCGGCATGGTATACGGCGTCAAGGGGTTTGAATTTCCTATGACTGTCTTTTTTGCCTTTATCGTTATGTACGATGCTATGGGCGTCAGACGCGAAACAGGCGAACAAGCCAAGGTTCTGAATGAAATGGTGAGCCAGTGGTTTGAGATGGGCAAGGAACTAAAGACCATGGATCCCATGGAGCAGTTCAAGGAATTCGTCGGACATACGCCGCTCCAGGTGCTCGTCGGTGCCATTGTCGGCAGCTGCATTGCAGCGCTGACCTGCAGCATAATGCTGCCATGAGCTGCTGCAAGCCTCAGTAATGTACCTGTTAGTAACTGTAAAAATACCTGGCAGCCTCAGCTGCGGGAGTGTCGCAGACACGCAGCAGTTGATTTTTCGAGTTTTTCGAATACAAGGAGGAATTGAATGAAGAAATTTACAGCAGCTCTGCTTACCGGCCTGACTGCTGCGTCCATGCTTCTGGCAGGATGCGGTAACGATGCAGAAGAGTTTTCCATTGCAGAGACTATTCCGCAGGATCAGACAGCAACAACAGAAGAGGAGACCACGGAGGAGGAGACAGCTCCGGAGGGAAAGGTCCGCAGCCAGCTGACCAATGAATGGATTGATGAGGATCTGTATGATCAAAGACCCATCGCTGTCATGTATCCGATTAACAAAGAAGCAATGCCGCAGTACGGTTACGACCAGATCGATATCTTCTATGAAATTCTGGAAGAAGATGAGATGAGCCGTCAGATGGCAATCATGAAGGATTGGAAGAATCTTGATAAGATCGGCAACATCCGCAGTATCCGTGATTATTTTGTTTACGCTGCTCTTGAGTATGATCCCATTATCGTCCACTTCGGCGGTCCTGAGGTTTATGTAAAGGATATTCTCACCCGTGATGATGTGGATAATATCAATGGCGTCGACGGCGTTCTGGGTTCCAGCTACGACGCGTTCTTCCGTGAGAATCCGGATGGACGTGCTTCTGAGCACACAGCGTATACCAGCAGCGAGAACCTTCTGGCTGCCTGTGAGACGGCAGGATTCTCTCTGACCTACAAGGATGACACCTTTGCAGATTATAAGGATCAGTCCCATTACCAGTTTACGGATGAATCCAACAAGAACACCCTGGAACAGTATGGTTCCGATGCAGTGGATGCCAAGTCGCTTGATTTCTCCGATGCGTTCCCGAAGGATACTCCTACCTTTGAGTATAATGAGGACGATCATCTGTATTACCGCAGCATTTACGGCGAGGCACAGGTTGACGGTACAACCGGCACACAGCTGGCCTTTGAGAATATTCTGGTACAGTGGGCCTACTACGAGGTTCGCGATGACAACGGCTATCTGGCCTTCCAGATGCACGATAACACGCATGATGGCATGTATATCACCGAGGGTAAAATGATTCATGTAACCTGGGTGAAGGACAGCGATTATGGCCCGACCAGATACTATGATGACAACGGTGATGAGATCACACTCAACACAGGCAAGACTATGGTCTGTGTGGTTAAGGATGACAAGCCGTTCACGGTAGATGGTTCCAGCGTAAATCCTTCCGGAAATTATTGAGAAGGGTTCTCTTGAAAAAAAAAAAGCGAGACAGCTTCAGCTGCCTCGCTTTTTTAGTCTCGCTCAATATTGATTCCAATCATCATACGGATTGTCATATCTGTTGTCGTAATACTCGTCGTCCCTGTCGTAGCGGTGCCTCTCATAATACTCATTCCGCTGGCTGTGAGCCCTTCTGGCGCGCCGGCGACGCTGTCTGGCACGTTCCCTGGCTCCCTTCATTGCTTCCGAGAAGCGGATGCAGAAGGAAGCGATAACAGAGATCACAATGATCGTCAACAGGAAAGCCGATACATTGATATATACCGTATCATTCAGGCCGATGGTCACATAATTAGAGAACAACCTGTGCAAAATTGAGCTATGGCTCATCTGTTCCGAATAATTCTCTGTCATCTCCGCCGCAATAGAAGAGCTTTCCTCATTTCCGGACAGACTTTCCGGCACCAATGTCGTGGTTCCGACCACAACACCATTTTCCGTTCCTCCGTAGTAATACGTAATGGTATTATCCGATCCGTACTGCGCGGTCAGATTCTCTGCAGACGCATCCATAGGCAAAATAACATTGCCCCCGGCCGCTACCGTCAAAGCCGGCGTACTCGTTCCCAGAAGGTCCGTTCCCCTCGTCAGAAAATCAGCCGCATCCGCAGTCGGAAGAGCAGAAGACTCTACGGAAACACTCTGAAAACTTTCATATCCGTAATCAAATAAGGTTACTGTGTCCTCGAACTGCGCCGGATCATCCTCACGCATGACCACACAGATCAGCTCCATATCACCGCGTTCACAGCCGGTCACCAGATTCTCATGGGCCTGGCTGGTGTATCCGGTCTTGCCGCCGATAATTCCTGTGTAGGAGATCCCTCCGGTTATCAGCTCATGCTTGTTGGTCAGTGTGAAATCGTCCGGCTGCGTATCGGTCGCCTGAAAATGATAGGACGCACAGTTGCCCACCTTTCGGCAGACATCATTGTCAAAAAATGCCTTTCCGATCAGACACAGATCATGCGCACTGGTATAGTGATCATCGTCATACAGACCATTGGTATTCACAAAATGAGAGTCGGTACAGCCAAGCTCTGCAGCCCGCTCATTCATCAGCTCCACAAATGCTTCAATGGAGCCTGCCGCCTTTTCTGCCAGAGCATTGGCGCATTCGTTTGCCGATCCAACCATCAGGCCGTACAAAGCTTCCTCTACTGTGATGGTCTCTCCAACACTCATTCCGATGTTCGAGCCATCCGCCGGTACAGCTGCAATGGCAGACTCGGAAAAGGTAATACTGTCATTCAGATCCAGCTTTTCTGCTGCAATCAGGCAGGTCAGCATCTTGGTCGTACTGGCCGGATACATCCTGTCGTGAATGTTCTTGGCATAGAGGACAGTTCCTGTCCCGGCATCCATCAGCATAGCGCTCTTAGCAGTAATGGCCGGTCCCTGCGGCCAACCGGAAATGTCATTGGTCTGGATCGCCTCACTTTTTTGCTCCGCTGCCTGGTCACTGTTGATGACATGGCCGTCTGCCGTCAGAACGTCTCCCTGGGTGCTGTCTACAACAGTATCCGAATAGGCGTTGTCGGATACCGATGAGGCCCACGCCGGCTGTGCAGATACAACGCCCAAAAAGCCGCTGCACATAACAACGCCAAGAGCTGTGATCAGGCTCCTGCGAGCCTGCCGATACCCAAAGCTGATTTTCCGAAATCTGTTATTTTGCAATGGCTTCAATCTTCTCCTGAAGGACATCCTTCGTGATCAGTCCGACACTCTTTTCCACTACCTCACCGTTTCGGAAGAACAGAAGAGTAGGAATGGACATGACATTGTACTTTTCTGCAATATCCGATGCATTGTCAACGTTGAGCTTGCCGATCTTCACCTTTCCTTCATAGAGCGGCTCCAGTGCTGCCACTGCAGGTGCCAGCATCTTGCAGGGACCGCACCAGTCTGCATAGAAATCCACCATTACCGGAAGCTCACTCTTCAGAACCTCTGCTTCAAAATTGTCCGATGTGAATACCATAATCAATCCTCCTTTTCTGTACTGCGGCGCAGTATATATTTGTTGATTTTATTGCCCTTGGCCGAGAACTTTTCCTCATACTCGGTCATGATATTGCCCTCGTTCATCACCGGATCTGCGTGCAGATCATAGGTAATCTCTGCAATCTCAAAGGTACTGAAGGGGACCTCCTCGACGGCAAAATCGAATAATTCACGATTGTCGGTTTTGAACTCAATGGTTCCGCTCTCTGCCAGAATCGCATCATAGCGGCGCAGAAATTCCTTCGAGGGAAGGCGCCGTTTGGCGGTTCTCTTCTTCGGCCACGGATCAGAAAAATTCAAATAAATCCTCCCAATTTCACCGGGAGCAAAATATTCCGTGATCAGCTCGGCCTCTCCTCTGATGAATCGAAGATTCGGAAGCTCCAGCTCATTCTGGCGATCAACTCCGCGCAGGAGAACACTGGAGTATTTTTCAATTCCGATATAATTAATGTCCGGATTGCGCTGCGCCAGTTCCAGAATAAAGCGTCCTTTTCCGGTTCCGATTTCCAGATGAATGGGAGAAGTGCTGCCGAACAGCTCCTGCCAGCGGCCCTTCTGTTCTTCCGGATTCTGAATAACAAACGGGCTGTCCTGAATGGTATCTCTGGCCCGCGGAATGTTACGAAGTCTCACGTTGTTTCCTTTCTGAATCAGATCAATGCGTACATATTTGGGATTGTATCACATAGCCCTCGAAGTCGTCCCCTTGCATCTGTATTCGCAGATGCGGTATGATGCTGTTAGTTTAGGCTTATCGTTAGCCACCTGAATAGTTACCAAATTGGTAATTGTTTAACATCCACGTATCGAAAGGACTACATACAATGGCAAACCATAAAGAGATTATTGAATATCGTTACGACACTCAGCTGCTCCTCGACGTCTATGGTCTGGATGACGACGAATGCGATGATCTTGTCGATGAGGCAAGAGATTACATTCTCGACAACTTTCAGGGCGACTGCCTGATCGTTGCCGGCGACACCGGTGAGGATGAGGTCGGAGGGGAGAAGGCTACTCTGAAACTCCACTACCACACCAATGAGCCCTGGCTGGTTCTGGCTTATTTCCGCACCCTCGGTGAAATCTATGACATCGTCGTGGAGGATATGCAGCGCCAGACGGATGGTCTTCACGGCTGATGAAATCTTAATGAGTACCCCGGGCTATCGCCCTGCTTACTCATGTATATTCCCCCGTCCAATGACTGCACGTTTGCGCGAGCAAGCTCGTACATCCGCGCAGTCGCTGCTTGGGATTTTACAGTAACAGTTTTTTCAATTTGCCAGCAAATCCTTTTCCAGCTGATCCATGTCATACTCCGACGGTTCAAATTTCTGAAAATCCTTTTTCGATTTCGAAGTTCTCTCTTTTATATTTTTCTCTTTTGAAGTTCTCTCAGACGTTTTCCCGGTAGCTTTACCCTTGCGGTCCGATGAGGACGAAGAAGAGCTTTCTTTATATTCATTTTTAATTGCAGAAATCATCCAGCCTGTAAAGTTGGAAATATAGTCCTGCTTTTTTGCCAGCTGGTAGGCCGCTTCTATTTTCTCGTAACAATATCCGGCCTCACTGCAGATGGTTCGAATATCTTTTACTCCAATGTCTTCCTCCGAAAGCAGCTCTGTCACATCGGCATAGACGATCTTGCGTCTGGTCTCTTCTTCCTTGCTGATCTCCTCGGCAGGCGCTTCGTCTTTTCTCGTCACGATGAATTCAATGCTGACGGTCTTACCGCCGTGCCCCGCGAGGATCGGCTTGTAATCCACATGGATCGGAGAAATTTCGTTGATTTCCTCCCGGGCAACATCGAGCACATTCTTTTTCATGTCGATGTAGCGGGCATACATGTGCTTCTGCACCTTTTTGCGATTCTCTACCGTTTCGTAGTCCAGGCTGAAGGTACTGCGCAGCTCCTCGATGGAGTAGGAGATGTAGTACGGACCGTTCAGATTTCTCGTCGTACTGCGCAGATAGTCTGCCTGACCGGACAAACGCTCATACAGCACCATTGAATAACTCGATTTCATCCGCAGCGTAATGTAACGATAGAACTCGGAATAATTCGACTTCAGACCCGAAATCTCCTTCGTTACCTCTGGTGAAAATACGATGCGCAGCTCCCCATTACTGAATTCTGCCGAGTTCACGACATTGATGTATTTAAAGGTCTTGTTCTCCTCGTCCTCCATTCCCAGGCGCCAGGAGAGAAGATCCGGCTTATGCGTCGGAGAATTGCAGGAATTCTTGACAGTTTCATAAAAGGATCCGGTGTAGTTATTAAAAATCTTCCGAAGTTTCTGTCCGGCAATGACAGCCACAGCCTGATTCCCGCTGGCATCCAGCTTCGCCTCCGAAATAGCTACCGTGAAAAGCTTGTGAACCGATGCGCTGGTGCGCCCCCTGGAATTCACCAGCTTGTTGCTCTTCCGATATTTTACCTTTGAGAGAGCATACTGCTCCTCCTTCGTTGCATGAGACTTCTCGCTCATAGGTCCCCTCATCGAAATTCTCGAAAATGATATTCCATATTTTTCAACTTTTATGTAGTGTGATTGTACTGGATTTCCGGAAGACTGGCAAGAACAATCGAAAATAAAATTCCAGATTTTTCCACTGTTACCAAAATATTCTTTCGCCTCATCCCATCCAGCTCCACAGTTAAAGGCATATCGAAGATCTTCTACGGTAAAAGTGGAGAAAAACGGAATCATACATCCCATTTATCTCTACTTTTAATCGTTTCATCCCGTTTTTCTCACCTTTCCTTGTAACCAATCAATTGATTTCGTTCCAATTTTCTCCACTTTTAATTCCGTTTATCTCCACTTTTAACCCTGATTCAGTCTATTTCTGCATCCTCAACACCCCATTTTGCAGCGAATGAACCGCCTTTCCTCCATCATGCAGCGGCCATTTTCTTTGTTTTAGCCTCATATCCCAGTTATCTCCACTGTTAGCTCCAATGTGCTCTACTTCTTGTCCCGCTGCGCTCTACCTCAAGACCCGTTTACCTCACGCAATTTATCCCGTTCATCTCCACCACTTGACCCGTTTTCTTCTACAATTACGCCCGTTCTTCTCTACTGCAAGACCCGTCTGTCTCTACTTTTAAAGCCGAAAAAGCCTTTATTTAAGGGATTTTCCGGCATCTAAACAAAGAAAAAGCTGTTGTTTTAAAAAGAAGGAAACAAAATTCTGTTGTTGTCAGCAGTACATCCCGTTTATCTCTACTTTTAAATTCACCTATGGCACTTTACATATACCCCCTGTAGGTATATAAAGTTATATATAGATACCCTATGGGGGTAATTTAATATTTGCTCAGCACCTGACGATTTCAACAGGAATCGGGCGCCCTTCGGATGTATTCATGATTGAAATTGGCCGGTGGTACTGAATAGGTGCTGAATATATAACATTTGAAATTAAGAGGAACATGATATGCAGGATATTCAGAATACGATCCATTCAGATAATTCAAGCGAAAATCAGACGGATAGGCATGAAAAGGCTTCAGTAGGAATCCGCATGGAAAATCAAATTGAAAAACAAATTCATGAGGCAGAGCAGGAGACTCTTGCGGCAGTCTGTCCTTGCTGCCGCAAGAAGGACCGGTCCGATGCAGAAACAAAGGATCTGATCACCAGACTGAACCGTATTGAAGGTCAGATTCGCGGTATCCGCAAAATGGTAGAATCTGAAAGCTACTGCATAGATATTCTGACACAGGTTTCCGCTGCATCCTCTGCATTAAACAGTTTTACAAAGGTTCTTCTGAGCAGCCACATCAAAACCTGCGTGACAGATGACATCCAGAACGGCAGTGAGGAAAAGCTGGATGAGCTGCTGCGCATTCTTCCGAAGCTGATGAAGTGATGTACCAATGTTCTATTACGAAATTGATCACTGACAATCGCTTCCCAATGTATCAGGAGGTATCAATGGAACAATTTAGTGTAACCGGCATGAGCTGTGCTGCCTGCCAGGCGAGAGTAGAAAAGGCGGTCTCGAAGGTTCCGGGCGTCACATCCTGCTCAGTAAGTCTCCTCACCAATTCCATGGGAGTGGAGGGAACCGCATCTCCCGAAAAGATCATTCAGGCTGTCGAAAACGCCGGCTACGGCGCCGCCCGCAAGGCATCTGCCGGCAAAGCCTCACGCTCCGGCGCATCAAACGGCGATGCTGCCGTGCATTCCGCTGCAGCAAACCGTGAAGGTGCAGCCGGCTATTCCGAGCGTCTTGCAAAGGAGGAGGATGCTCTGCGGGATAAAACCACACCGGTTCTAAAAAAACGGCTGATCTGGTCCCTTATTTTCCTCATGATCCTCATGTACTTCTCCATGGGAGTGCATATGTGGGGATGGCCTGTTCCTGCCTTCATGGAAGGAAACCACGTTGCCATGGGACTTATGCAGCTCCTCTTATCCGGCATCATCATGGTGGTCAATCAGAAGTTCTTCGTATCCGGCTTTAAGAGCCTCGTGCACGGTGCTCCCAATATGGATTCCACCATCGCGCTGGGCTCCGGTGCGGCCTTTGCCTATTCCACCGTCATGCTTTTCATGATGACAAGAGCGCAGGTGGATGGCGGCACTGAGGCAGCGATGCCGTATATGAATGAGTTCTATTTTGAATCCGCCGGCATGATCCTGACGCTCATTACCGTCGGCAAAATGCTGGAGTCCCTCTCCAAGGGCCGCACAACGGACGCCCTGAAATCGCTGATGCGCCTTGCTCCGAAAACCGCAACGCTCCTGCGTGATGGAAAAGAGGTCACCGTTTCTGTGGATGAAATCCTGATCGGTGATGTCTTTGTTGTCCGGCCCGGCGAGAGTATTCCTGCGGACGGCGTCGTTCTCGAGGGCAGCAGCGCGGTCAATGAATCCGCACTGACCGGTGAATCCATTCCGGTGGACAAGGCCCCCGGCTCTACCGTCACCTCCGCTACCACCAACCAGAGCGGCTTTCTCAAATGCCGCGCAACGAGAGTAGGAGAGGACACGACATTGTCGCAGATCATCTCCATGGTCAGCGATGCTGCCGCAACCAAAGCCCCTGTGGCAAAGCTGGCAGACCGAATTTCTGCTGTTTTCGTTCCGTCCGTGATCGGGCTGTCGATCTTCACCATCGTTATCTGGCTCCTTTTGGGGCAGGAGGTTGGTTACGCGCTTGCCAGAGGCATCTGCGTTCTGGTTGTTTCCTGCCCTTGTGCCCTGGGACTGGCCACCCCAGTTGCCATTATGGTCGGCAACGGTATGGGAGCGAAGAACGGCATTCTCTTCAAGACAGCTGAGGCTCTTCAGGAAACCGGTTCCATTCAGATCGTCGCCTTGGACAAAACCGGAACGATTACGAATGGCACGCCGGTTGTGACTGATCTTATTCCGACCGATTCTGTGACAGCCGATGAATTGATTCGCAAGGCGGCCATTCTGGAATCCCGGTCCGAGCATCCTCTGGCCAGAGCTATCGTACAATATGCAGCGCAGGTGAGCGAAAATACATCCTCCCCAGCCAATACCGGCATTTCCGATCAGACTTCATCTTCATCCTGCCATTCTGACGACAAAACTGATCAGAATACAGCAAAAGCTTCTGAACTATCTGATTTTCACGCTCTTCCCGGAAACGGCCTCACCGGCATACTGAACGGAAGAGAACTCTCCGGCGGAAATGCACGCTTTATTCAGACCAAGGCAGTCCTTGACAATAAGATGAAGGAGCAGGCCGCACGTCTTGCCGAGGCTGGCAGGACACCGATGTTCTTCGAAGAGAACGGAAAGCTGCTCGGAATCATTGCTGTGGCAGACACACTAAAGGAGGACTCTGCACAGGCCATTGCAGAGCTTAAGGACATGGGCATTCATGTCGTTATGATCACCGGCGACAATCCCCGAACTGCCGCTGCCATTGGCCGGCAGGCCGGTGTTGACGAGGTAGCTGCAGGCGTCCTGCCAGACGGCAAAGAGGAAATCATACGGCAGCTGCAGAAGAGCGGCAAGGTCGCCATGGTAGGAGACGGCATCAATGATGCACCGGCCCTCACCCGCGCCAATATCGGAATTGCAATCGGAGCCGGTACAGATGTTGCCATAGATTCCGCAGACGTCGTTCTGATGAAATCCAGATTAACCGATGTTTCTGCCGCGGTTCGGCTCTCCCGCGCCACATATCGGAACATTGTGGAAAATCTGTTCTGGGCGCTGTTCTACAATATTCTCCTGATTCCTCTGGCAGCCGGCCTCTATGCGCACTGGGGGCTTACCATGAATCCCATGTGGGGCGCTGCGGCGATGAGCTGCTCCAGCTTCTTCGTCTGCATGAATGCACTGCGGCTGAACCTGTTCCGCATGCATGACAACAGCCATGACCATCGCAGAAGAGAAATTGCAACATCGTCCCCTCTGCTGAAGGATTCAGAATCAAAAGCTTCCGATCTTGCTTCTTCGGATGGCGTCGGCGAAAATAATGACACAAAGACCTGCACTGCTGCAGGCGGAAAGGACACTGTTATGACAAAGACAATGAACATTGAAGGAATGATGTGCTGCCACTGCGAAAAGGCTGTAAAGACTGCTCTGGAGGCCCTGGATGGAGTTGCATCAGCTGAAGTTTCCCATGAGAAGGGTACTGCAGTTGTTACTCTCTCTAATGACATCGAGGATGCTCTGCTGAAGAAAGCAGTGGAAGATAAGGACTACAAGGTAACCTCCATTCAGTAATGATTGCCTGATCCGTCACTGTATCGGCACAATATTTACCAACTTCCCATGTAGTTATGTGTATCTGTTTAGCACCTGGCGATTTCAACGTGAATCGGCCGCTTGCGGACAGATTCATGATTGAAATCGCCATCGGGCATCTTCGAGTATTAAATTCGAGATGCGGGTGCTGAATAGATACGTTTTATGTTACACTTGAATGGTTTCTGATTAAAAATTAACATAGACCATCAATACTGATTATTCATTCACCAGGAGGTTATAACATGGCAGATGTAAATGAACAGCAGGAGACCAAGAACACGGAGCCGATTCGCTCCGATATGATTGTCCGCGACGTAATCCTTGCTCATCCTGACGCAGCAGAGGTTCTGATGCGTGTCGGCATGGGCTGCATCAGCTGCCCGGCTGCACTTATGGAGAGTCTCGGTGATGCCTGCATGGTTCACGGACTGGACGGCGAAGAGGTTGTGAAATACCTCAACCAGGAATTGAATCTTGCCTGATTAATTTGTAATTGTATAGTACTGGCGATTTCAGCATGAATTGGTCACTTGCGGACATATTCATGATTGAAATTGACAGGTACTTCAAAAAAGGTCTTGTCTGCCGATTTGGCAGACAAGACCTTTTCTGTTCTACATCCTATTTAATTCTTAAAGGAGCGCTGATATAGCGCTCTCCACGCCGGGTTTGCGCTGTATAGCACTCTGTTACCGCCTTATTCCTCCGCCGGCTCCTCAGCGGCTTCCTCTGCAGAGTTGCCTTCCTCAATGTCCTCACGAACCTTGGCGATCTTCACGACCTTAACGCCTTCCTCCAGATTGATCAGCTTCACGCCAGATGTAATACGTCCGTGAACCGGAATCTCATTCATTCGAATCTGGATAATAATGCCTGCAGACGTGATCATCATAATTTCATGATCATCATTTACGGCCTTGATGCCAACCACATTGCCGGTTTTCTCCGTGATCTTATAGCACTTCAGACCCTTGCCGCCGCGGTTCTGCATACGGAAGTCATCAAAGTTACTCCGTTTGCCCATTCCTTTTTCGGAAACAACCAGAACAGAATCTCCCTGCGAGCTCAGCTGCATGCCAACCACACAGTCATCCTCTGCCAGTGAAATACCGCGTACACCCATTGAATTACGTCCGGTCGGCCTTACCTGTGTCTCCGAGAAACGAATGGCCATTCCCTTCTCCGTCACAATGATGATGTCATCATCCTCACAGGTTTCCTTCACCTCAATCAGAGAATCCCCCTCCTGAATAGTGATGGCGTTGATTCCGTTGGAGCGAATGTTGGCAAAATCCGTGCATTTTGTTTTCTTTACAATGCCGTTGCGGGTCACCATGAACAGGTTCTTGTCATCACTGATGCCCTTTACCGGAATCAGCGCTGACACCTTCTCATCCGCATCCAGCTGCAGCAGATTTACAATGGCGGTACCGCGCGACGTCCGGGAAGCCTCCGGAATCTTATAGGCCTTCAGCTTATACACGCGTCCCTTATTGGTGAAGACCAGCAGCATATCCTTGATGGCGGTCATGAGCAGATCTTCCACATAATCGTCATCAATGGTATGAGCACCCTTCACACCGCGTCCTCCGCGGTTCTGGGAGCGGAACTCATCCGCTGAGGTTCTCTTGATATAGCCGAGACTGGTTCTCGTAATAACACAATTCTCGTTCTGAATCAGATCCTCCATCTCGATCTCGGAAAGATCCGCATGCAAATTGATCTGAGAACGTCTCTCATCGCCGTATTTCTCTGCAATGATATTCATTTCATCACGAATAACACCGAGCAGGAGATTACGATCTGCCAAAATAGCCTGCAGCCTTCCAATGGTCTTTAACAGTTCTGCATGCTCTGCCTCCAGCTTGTCATGCTCGAGACCTGTCAGAGCGCGCAGACGCATGTCTACGATTGCCTGCGCCTGTACATCGTCCAGGCCAAACCGTTCGATCAAACGGCTCTTTGCCTCCTGTACAGAAGAAGAGGAGCGGATGATCTGAACCACCTCATCGATGTGATCAATGGCAACCAGCAAGCCCTGAACGATATGATCACGTTCCAGAGCCTTGTTCAGCTCATACTGTGTTCTCCGGGTGACCACATCCTCCTGGTGCTTGAGGTAGTAGGTCAGCATATCCTTGAGACCGAGAACCTTCGGCTCTCCATTGACCAGAGACAGCATGATCACACCAAAGGTGTCCTGCATCTGGGTATGTTTGAACAGCTGATTCAGAATGATATTCGCATTGACATCGTGCCGCAGCTCGATGACAATCCGCATGCCTTCACGATCGGACTCGTCGCGAAGATCGGTAATGCCTTCGATCTTTTTATTTTTTACCAGATCCGCAATGTTCTTGATCAGGTTGGCCTTGTTCACCAGATACGGAAGCTCCGTTACCACAATGCGGCTCTTGCCGTTGGCCATGGGCTCGATGTCTGTCACGGCTCTGGTAATAATCTTGCCGCGGCCAGTCAGATAGGCTTCTCTGGCTCCCTGCAGCCCCATAATGATGCCGCCTGTCGGGAAATCCGGTGCCTGAACAATCTGCAGGAGTTCCTCAACATCAGTCTCACGATTCTCCTGCACACGGTTATCGATCATTTTCGTGCAGGCAGCGACAACCTCTCTTAAGTTGTGAGGAGGAATGTTCGTAGCCATTCCGACTGCAATGCCGGTGGTACCATTGACCAGCAGATTCGGAAATCTTGCCGGCAGAACAGCAGGCTCTTTCTCCGTGCCGTCAAAGTTATCAATGAAATCGATGGTGTCCTTGTTGATGTCCGCCATCATCTCTGTAGAGATCTTCGTCAGCCTTGCCTCGGTATATCGCATGGCAGCTGCGCCATCACCATCCACAGAGCCAAAATTTCCGTGTCCATCGACCAGACAGTAACGCATCGACCAAGGCTGTGCCATATATACCAGGGCACCATAAATCGAACTGTCACCGTGCGGGTGATATTTACCCATGGTGTCGCCGACGATACGGGCACATTTACGATGCGGCTTATCCGGTGTATTGCCGAGCTCACTCATAGCCCAGAGAATTCGTCTCTGTACCGGCTTCATACCATCTCTTACATCCGGCAATGCTCTCTGCACAATAACACTCATAGCGTAGTCGATATACGAGCTGCGCATGGTCTTGTTCAGATCCACATCATGTATTCTGCTGTCAAAAACATTATCTTCCATGAATTCCTATTCCTTTTGCCGTTTGACCGTCCCGCCGGAAATCCTTATACGTCTAGGTTCTGTACGAACTTCGCATTCTGCTCGATGAACTCGCGTCTGGGTTCAACCTGATCCCCCATCAGCGTCGTAAAGGTCAGATCCACCTCCGACTCGCTTTCTTCATCGATGCTCACACGGCGCAGAATTCTGGTCTCCGGATCCATGGTTGTCTCCCACAGCTGCTGCGGATCCATCTCGCCCAGTCCCTTATAACGCTGGATGCGGTTGGTGTTGTCACGTCCAACCTCATTCAGAATGCCATTCAGCTCATCATCGCTGTAGGCATACCACACCTTTTTGTTCCTCTCGAGCTTGTACAGCGGAGGCATTGCCAGATATACATGTCCCTGACGAATCAGCTCCGGCATGAAACGATACAGGAAAGTCAGCATCAATGTATCAATATGAGCGCCGTCGACATCGGCATCCGTCATGATAATGATCTTGTCATAGCGGAGCTTGCTGATATCAAACTCATCATGAATGCCCGTTCCGAAGGCTGTGATCATCGCCTTGATTTCTTCGTTGGCATAGATTCTGTCCTCACGTGCCTTCTCAACGTTCAGAATCTTACCGCGAAGGGGCAAGATTGCCTGTGTGGCACGGCTTCTTGCGCTCTTTGCAGAGCCGCCTGCCGAGTCTCCCTCTACCAGGAAGATCTCGCAGTTCTTCGGATCCTTATCCGAGCAGTCCGCCAGCTTACCGGGAAGGGACATAGTCTCCAGCGCAGTCTTGCGTCTCGTCAGATCTCTTGCCTTGCGCGCTGCCTCTCTGGCTCTTTGTGCCAGAAGCGCCTTTTCACAGATTCCCTTTGCAACAGAAGGATTCTGCTCCAGGTAGTATGTCATTTTCTCACTGACAACCGAATCCACCGCACCGCGAGCCTCAATGTTGCCGAGCTTCTGTTTGGTCTGTCCTTCAAACTGAGGATCCTCAACCTTAACGGAAATGATTGCTGTCAGGCCCTCACGAATATCCTCACCTGACAGATTAGGATCGCTGTCCTTCAGAATATTGTTCTTCCTTGCGTAATCATTGAAGGTCTTGGTAACCGCGTTGTGGAAGCCGGTCAGATGCATACCGCCTTCCGGTGTATTGATATTGTTGACAAAGCTGTACTCCGATACGTTGTAGGCATCGTTGTGCTGCATGGCAACCTCAACGTATACGTTGTTCTTGGTTCCGTCAAAATACAGAACATCCTCATACAGAGGCGTCTTGCTGCGGTTCAGGTAGGTAACATACTCCTTGATGCCGCCCTCGTAATGGAATACCTCTTTCCGGGGTTCTCCGTTTTCTCCCTTTGCTTCCTCGCGCAGATCTGTAAGGGAGATTTTCAGTCCCTTTGTCAGGAATGCCATTTCACGCAGTCTTGCCTTAATGATGTCATACTCGTAAATGGTCGTCTCCTGGAAAATTTCCGGATCCGGCTGGAAGGTGACACTGGTTCCTGTCTCATTCTCCGGGCATTCGCCGATTACCTTGAGCTTGTCAACAACATGGCCACCGTTTTCGAAACGAATCTGGTGAATCTTCCCGTTCTGGCGAACCGTGACCTCCAGCCAACTGGACAGAGCATTCACAACCGAAGCTCCGACTCCGTGCAGACCGCCTGACACCTTGTATCCCCCGCCGCCGAATTTGCCGCCGGCGTGCAGAATGGTGTATACAACCTCAACAGCTGTTTTCCCGGTCTTGTGATTGATTCCGACCGGAATGCCGCGTCCATTATCGGTTACCGTGATGCTCTCGCCCGGATTGATGGATACCTCAATGTGTGTACAGTATCCGGCCAATGCCTCATCAACGGAATTATCTACAATCTCATAGACCAGATGATGCAGACCTCTGGATGATGTCGTACCGATGTACATTCCGGGACGCTTGCGAACAGCCTGCAGACCCTCCAGAATCTGGATGTCGTCTGCCGTATAAGATCCAACATCCTTGGTATCCTTAACGTTGTCGTCCTTATACTCTTTTTCGTTCTCGGCATACTCCTGAACAAAACCCTCGGCCGGATCAGCGGCATTCTCTGCCTGCTGTGCCTTCTGATCTTCCTCAGCTGCCTGTAACAGATTTTTAATTTCTTCTGCTGCCATTCATTTTCCTCGATATCTGATCTAAATACCTGCATCTGCTACTGTAAACTTGCAGAGCAACTTCGAGATGCGGGTGCTAAATAATTACTCATTTCTACTGCAGCGATTCCTGATTCGTATCCACGACCTGTCCGCCGGCAATTCGATACAATCTGTCAATGGAAAAGCGGTTATTTACAAACTCATCCAATCCGGTACAGGTAATAAATGTCTGAATACCTCCCAGAGCGTTGAGCAGATAATTCTGCCGATTCGTATCCAGCTCAGACAGAACATCATCCAACATCAGAACCGGCTCCTCACCGATTTTCTGCTTTACCAGCTGAAGTTCCGATAGCTTCAGTGACAGGGCGCAGGTTCTCTGCTGGCCTTGCGATCCATATTTTCGCAGATCAATCTCATCACATACAAAGGAAAAATCATCCTTGTGCGGACCAATCGCAGTGGAGCCGATGTATTTTTCCCTCTCCTGGATGCGGCGAAGCTCATCAGCAAAATTCTCCTCACTGACCTTCGGCTCATAAACGAGATGCAGATGCTCTGTCCCACCGGACAACTGCTCATGCATCTTGCCGATGACTTCGTTCAGATCCTGTATGAATTCTCGCCTTCTCTTAATGATCCGCGTTCCGTAATCCAGCAACTGATCATTCCAGATATCAATGGTTGATGCCAGCGACGGAATCTCCAGAATCTGACGCAGAAGCTTGTTGCGCTGTTCCACGACCTTGTTGTAATGACTAAGATCATACAGGTACGATTCATCCAGCTGACACAGCTCCATATCCATGAAGCGCCTGCGCTGAGAAGGCCCGTCCTTTACAATGGAGAGGTCTTCCGGAGAGAAAAAAACAATGTGCAGCAATCCCATCAGCTCGGAAGCCCTTCGAATTCTCTGGCCGTTGATGGCAATTCCCTTGGCTCTTGCCTTCCGCAGGTGAAGATCAACCTGATAGTCAATTCCTCCCTTGATGATGACAGTCCGAACATGTCCCTCATCACATCCAAAACGAATCAGGTCCTTATCGAACACACCTCGATGAGATTTGGTCGTTGCAATCAGATACAGCGCTTCCAGAATATTCGTCTTGCCTTGCGCATTATTACCGTACAGAATGTTGGTCCCCTCTGAGAATTCCATGGAAAGGGATTCATAATTCCGATAGTTGTCCAAACGCAGCGACTTAATGTACATGAATTCCTACTCGATCCCTACTCACTGGACCGGAACAACCGATTTGACGCAGAACTGCTCGCCCTCCGCCTCAACAACATCTCCATCCCGCAGCTTCTTGCCGCGGCGGGTTTCGGTTTCTCCGTTCACCAGAACCTTTTCTTCTTCAATCATGAACTTGGCTTCCACACCGGACTGTACGACACCGGCTAGCTTCAAGGCCTGACCAAGCTTAATGTATTCATCTTTGATTGTAATTTCTCTCATATCAGTCAATGTTTATGAAATTCACCGGCAGCACCATGTAGCAATAGGACTTATTGTCTCTGATAAAGGCAGGTGCTCTCTGGGAGAGGAGATAGATGTCCAGCTCCTCATCATCTACAGCACGAACGGCATCAATGAGGAACTTTGGATTGAATCCAATGTTCAGATCCTCACCTTCCTTATCGACAGAAAGGTTCTCATCCATACTTCCAAGAGTCGTTCGAATCTTCATCTGTACCATGTCATCCGAGATCAGCAGGATGATAGGCTTTTTATCTTCCTCTTTCACCAGAAGAGTTGCGCGGTCCAATGAAGACAGCAGCTCCTGACGATTGATGTGAATGTGTGTCTGGTAATCACCGGACAGCATCTGGTCAACTTTAAAATACTCACCTTCGATCAGTCTGGAAACCACGATGGTTTCATCAAACTCGAACAGAACATGCTTGTCCGTAAAATAAATCCGAACCGTCTTTTCCATATCCCCGGAGAGGATCTTGTTAATGTCAGACAGTGCTTTCCCCGGAATAATTACCTTACGGTTATCATAAGATTGCTTCAGTTCCACATTACGAATAGCAATTCGATGTCCGTCAAGAGCAACAACACGAAGGGTGTTGTCCATAATTTCAAACAGTTCACCGGTCATAATCTTGTTGGTGTCACTGGTTGAAATTGAAAAAATGGTTCTCGCAATGACATCTCGAAGAGTGAACTGCGTCAATTCAATTCCATATTCACGATTGATATCCGGCAGATAAGTAAAGTCAGATCCGTCTTTTCCCAGAATACTGAACTTCGCTTTCTCACAGCGGATGGTTACCTTTTCTTCTTCGGTCTGAATATCTACCATCCCATCGGGAAGCTTGCGAACGATATTGGAAAAGATATCTGCATTGATCGCAATGATTCCGTGGGTATCGATGATTCCGTCAACTACGGTTTCGATCCCGAGTTCCGTATCATTTGCAATAAGTTTGATTTTCTCTGTGGATGCGTCGATTAGGATGCACTGGAGAATGGACATCGTTGTTTTGCTGGGAACAGCACGTGAAACGATGTTCACTGCAGTGATCAGATTATTCTTCTCGATCTGTAATTTCATTAGACCTTACCTTCTTTATGTAAATCTTCACAGATGAATAGATCCCTTGTATCTAAGTCATTTAAGTCCACATCTTGATTTTCCTTCGGAAAACCAAGGCTCGGGGTGTCAAAGATCATCAGGAAAAAGCTTCTACTTGACCGGCCAATACCTTTCGGGCTGCGCAGTCTCTATAGAAGAGGGTAATCGTAGTACATAATAGGGGCCGTTGAAATGCGAACAGCCTATTGAATTGTAACAAAAAACGCCTGTTTTATCAATGAAAAGGGGGTCGCCTGTACTGTGTATAGACGACCCCATAAAGTGTGGAAATAAAGGATTTTATGAACAATGGAGAAGAGTTCAGCGTCACATGACGATTGTCAGCTCATGAAATTGACAGGTTCTTAGCCATTTTTGCTTAGAAGAACATTACTGCAAATTGAGTTTCTTCTTAATTATAGTAATATTCGTCTTCAGTTCTTCGTTATTCTCCATTTCCTCTTTGACTTTATCCACACCGTGCATAACTGTGGAATGGTCCTTTTTGTTCAGCAGTCGGGCAATGGAATCCAGCGTTGCATCCGTGTATTCGCGGCACATATACATGATGACCTGCCTCGGAATGACACACTCGGAATTCTTCTTGCGGGAGGCTACCATGGAGAGTTTTACACCATAATGTTCACAAACAATGTTGGCAATCATCTTAGGTGTGATGCTGTGCTCTGCATTCGGATAAATGATGTCCTTGAGAACATCCTGCGCCATTGTCAGATTAATCTCTACATTGTTGAGCTTAGAATAAGCGATGATCTTATTGAAGGCACCCTCCAGCTCACGGATGTTGGATTTGATGTTGGCAGCTATGTACTCCAGAATTTCATCCTCTACAGAAAGGTGTTGCTCATCGGCATTTTTGCGAAGGATTGCCATTCTTGTTTCATAATCAGGGGCCTGAATGTCTGCGATCAGTCCCATTTCAAAGCGGGAACGGAAGCGTTCATCAAGCGTTTCCATTTCCTTCGGAGGACGATCCGAGGAGAGAACGATCTGCTTGCCTGCTGCATGAAGTTCATTAAATGTATGAAAAAATTCCTCCTGCGTGGATTCTTTTCCAATAATGAACTGAATATCATCAATGAGGAGAACATCTACGGTACGGTATTTGTCACGGAGCCTTGTCATGGACTGGGCATTACCGCTTCGAATGGATTCGATGACTTCATTGGTGAACTGCTCACTGGTAACATACAATACGCGGACATCCGGATTCTGCTCCAGAATGTAGTGTCCGATCGAATGCATCAGATGCGTCTTGCCAAGTCCTGCTCCTCCATAGAGGAAGAGGGGGTTATAGACAGATCCCGGAGATTCCGCAACAGCAACGCAGGCGGATTGTGCAAAACGGTTGTTGGCTCCGACCACAAAGGTATCGAAGCGGTACTTCAGATTCAGGTTGGCATCCTCAGCCTTGACGTTCAGAGAAGCTTTTTTCTGAATTTCAGCCTGCTGATCATCAGTTTTCTCATCGTTTTTGAGTACGAACATAACCTGGATCGGGTGGTCCATATGCTCGGAAATGGTGGCCTGAAGGGGCTCCTGGTATTTGCGCTCATAGTAGGAGAGCATCAGCGGGTTGTCGCTGGGAATGCAGACACTGAGGGTGTCCTGATCAAGGCTGCCGATTTCCAGATCGCGAATCCAGGTATTATAAGAGACATCCGAAATTCGATAGATATCACGGATATTCTCTTTTATTTCTGTCCAATTCTGTTTCAGTTCATCAATGTTCATTCCCGGATCCCTCGTATCTGTAGTAGTAAGTGATGAATTTCCGGATAAGATGTGGATAAGTATGGGCATTGAGTGAAAAAAGCCTTTAAAATCAACGCTTTCCGGAAACGCAGATGTAATCTTATACTAAAATTTCCGATCTTTCAAATTGTGGATAACGTGATAATGAAACGGAAATCGGTATAAATTGACCTTAAATTGTGGAAATGTGGATAACTTCGTGGATAGATTCGCACACACCGGAAATGCTGTAAAAATAAGCATTTTAATTTTACAAAAACCATCCTATACGCTTACAAAAACACAGTTATCCACACTTTATCCACAAATTGTGGATAACTTTTTCAGGAATCTAAAATTGTGGATGATTTGTGCACACCAAATATTGGAGAAAAATATTTGCTTTTTCTATATCTTGTAGAGGTGAAAAGAAGCTCGAAAAGCCTGTAAATACTGCATTTTTGGTAGTTGACACTGTCTGTTTTCCTACCATATAATATGGGAGCTGTTCATAAAACGATTCTGTAATTACAGAGCTGTGTATCGATCCTGAAGGGCTTCCTGATGGGGATGTAGCTTTTGTGAGGGATCGATGTAGTAAATATTCCGATATGAAGGAGGTGTAACTGAAATGGCAAAAATGACACTTCAGCCGAAGAAGAGACAGCGCTCCAGAGTTCACGGTTTCCGTGCAAGAATGGCAACCGCTGGCGGACGCAAGGTTTTATCAGCAAGAAGAGCAAAGGGAAGAAAGCATCTGACAGTTTAAGCTTTCAGACTTAGAGGGCCGCAGCAATGCGGCCTTTTATTGTATTCAGATATTGTAATGATTCAGAACTGTGAGAATTTAAGGAGGCGTTGATTAAATCAGTGTTCCCTTAAAATGGTTCGGAATTATATTCGATATCGCCAGACTTTCAGCGATAAGGGGAATCCGTGGAATCCATCAAGAAGAACGAAGATTTCAGGACATGCTATAAGCTCGGGAAATCCTGTGCCAACAAATATCTCGTGGTTTACGTCCTTGATAATGGAAGTGATCACAACAGAATCGGCATTTCTGTCAGCAAGAAGGTTGGGAACAGCGTTGTGCGGCACAGAATTAAACGCCTGGTGCATGAAAGCTATCGACTGCATGAAAAGGAATTCGATAACGGTTCGGATATTGCAGTGGTTGGGCGCAGATCGGCAGACGGTGCCAGTTATTATGAGATCGAAAGAGCGCTGCTTTTCCTTTTAAAAAAGGCTGGAGTCTATCACGGAGTGGAACATCATGCTGAAAAAGGCAATGATTGCTGCGATTAAATTCTATCGAAAATATTTGTCTCCTTTAAAGTCAACAAAGTGCCCTTACACACCTACCTGCTCGGAATATGGTCTGGAGGCCGTGGAGAAATACGGTGCGCTGAAGGGTGGTCTGCTGGCATTGTGGAGAATTCTTAGGTGCAATCCATTTTCGCATGGAGGTTATGATCCGGTTCCGTGAGGATAATTTTCATGGAAATGCTCATATATAGTGAGTTTTTATGTAAAGCGTTTCCGACGCCGGAATTGTTATGTGTTCATGCATTTCGGTGTTAATCCAATAAGGTTGGGATGGATCAGATCCCAAAACCAGGACATCCAATAAGGAGGATGAAGAATCCCATGTCTATGCTCTTAACAAAGGATACATCATTTATTATTGGCCCCATTGCTACCCTTCTCGGTTATCTGATGAATGGTATCTTCTGGGTGCTGGATAAGATCGGTATTCCGAATATCGGTCTGTCGATCATTATTTTTACGGTTATCATCTATATGCTGCTGATGCCGCTTACAGTTCGTCAGCAGAAGTTCTCCAAGCTGCAGCAGAAAATGCAGCCGGAGCTCCAGAAGATCCAGGCTAAATATAAGAATCGCAAGGATCAGGACTCCATGATGAAGATGAATGAGGAGACGCAGGCTCTGTACAAAAAGTACGGCGTTTCCCCAATGGGCAGCTGCGTACAGCTCCTGATTCAGATGCCGATCCTGTTCGCTCTGTATCGTGTTATCTATAAGATTCCGGCTTATGTAGGAATCGTGAAGCAGGCCTTTTTCCCGTTGGTTGAGAATCTGATGGCAGATGGCGGTGCAACGGATTATCTGCAGGCAACCTCTGCTGCATCGATGTATGCCAAGGAGTTCACTTCAGATAATTTTGTAAATGGAGTTGCAACTACTGTTCAGAATGTATACATCGATGTAATGAACCGCTTTTCTACTGCAGACTGGGCGGCTCTGGGAGAACATTTTACGGATTTGTCTGATGATATCCAGTCAACCGTTGCAAAGCTGGAGCAGTACAACAATTTCCTTGGTCTGAACATCGGTAACTCGCCGTGGTTTACCTTCAAAAATGCCATTGCGGCCGGTTCCATTCTGGGAATCATCGCTGCTGTTATCGTTCCGCTGCTCGCTGCTGTGACACAGCTGATCAACGTTGCTCTGATGCCGGTGGCCAATACATCTACCGGTGATCCGCAGCAGGATCAGATGGCTTCTTCCATGAAGACCATGAACTACATTATGCCGCTGATGTCAGCATGGTTCTGCTTCACGCTTCCTGCAGGTATGGGACTGTACTGGATTTCCGGTTCTGTTATCCGTTCTCTGCAGCAGATTTTCATCAACCGCAGTGTTGATAAGATGGATATGGATGCTTTCCTGAAAAAGCAAGAGGAGAAGAACCGTAAGAATGCAGAGAAGAGGGGAGACAAGCCGACGGCCTACGAGAGAATGATGGAATATTCTCAGATGAACACCAAGAATGGCCAGCAGACTCTTTCCGGCGATGCAGCTCCTGCTCCGAAGAAAAAGACACTTGCAGAAAAGGCTAGCTACCAGAACCGCGGAACCAAGAGCGCTCCTGCAGAAGAGAATGCGCAGCCGGTGAAGCACTACCGTAAAGGCAGTCTTGCAGAGAAGGCCAACATGGTAGCAGAGTACAATTCGGTTTCCAGAAATTCGAGCTCCAAGAAGAATGGATGAGGGGATAATCATGGCAAACGAATATATTGAAATTACCGAGAAAACACTGGATGACTGCATTATGGCTGCATGCCGGAAGCTGTCCATCACCAGTGATAATCTGGATTATGAAGTAGTAGATACCGGAAGCCTTGGGTTCATGGGATTCAATGCCAGAAATGCAGTGATTCGTGCTAAGGTGAAGGAAAATGAACATGGAACCTCCGCAGCAAGCGGAGATGTTCTTGGAAATGTTCATGAGGAGAAGACGCAGGAGGAATACGAAGAGGATCGCCGCAATGCGGAGAAGGAAGAAAAAAGCCACGATTTCGGCAAGTCCGATTTCACCAGATCTTCCGGATATGGCAATTCTCGAAACACTCATTCCTCTCGCAATACAGCCAAATCCGATGAGCCGAAGGTTGTGTTCACTAAGGAGCAGATTGCAGAGTTCCAGGAGAAGGCAGATAACTTCCTGCAGCCTATGTTCCAGACAATGGGTATGGATGTAACAATCTCTTATGATTTTGATGCATCGGAGAATATCCTGAATGTGGAATTCGAAGGTGATGACATGGGCGTTCTGATCGGAAAGCGTGGTCAGACGCTGGATTCCATTCAGTATCTTGTGTCCCTGGTTGTCAACAAGAACGTAGAAGGTTATGTTCATGTGAAGGCTGACACCGAGGATTATCGTGCAAGACGCAAGAAGACACTGGAGAATCTTGCGAAAAACGTTGCCTTCAAGGTGAAGAGAAGCCATAAGGCACAGGCTCTCGAGCCGATGAATCCCTATGAGCGCCGTGTGATCCATTCGGCACTGCAGGGAGATCGCTATGTAACGACCTACAGTGAGGGCGAGGATCCATATCGCCACGTGGTCATTACACTGAAGCGGTAAAGGTAATTGAAAAAAGAGCTGCTTAGCAGTAATTTTGCAAATGGGCTCTGAATAATAAAAGGAACAGCTGACTGGAATCCCGGTTGGCTGTTCTTTTTTATTTGTGGTGGCGCCTGCGCAAGCAGGCATGGTAGTTTTAGAACCTCTGAATCGTTATGATTGAAATTGAAAGATGTTAAATTGTTTCAGTAACTATCGATTTAAAAGGTGGTGTGGTAAGCAGTTACATTTGTGCATGATATAGGGTATCATTGCGTTTAGATTGGCATTTCGATTGACAGTCAGAATGACATTCAGAATGTCATTCTATGTACGGAGGCAGATACAGAATGGCGCTTAGGTTTGATCATGATCAGAAGGATACGATTGCAGCGATTGCAACTGGAATGTCGGAGGCTGGAATCGGGATTGTTCGGATCAGCGGTCCTTCGGCGGGGGACATTCTGCAGAAGCTGTTTCGGACGAAGTCCGGGAAAATAAAGAAAGACTGGGCGCCCAACACCATCCATTTCGGCAGTATCATCGATCCGGAAAGCGGGGAGACGCTGGATGAGGTTCTGGTCTCCTGGATGAAGGCTCCGCACAGTTATACCACGGAGGATACGGCGGAAATCAATACGCACGGCGGAATGTATCTGCTGCAGAGAGTGCTCGATGCAGTACTGCGTGCAGGGGCCAGAACTGCGGAGCCGGGAGAATTCACGAAAAGAGCATTTCTGGGCGGCCGGATGGATCTGTCGGAAGCAGAGGCTGTGATGGATCTGATTCATTCGCAGAATGAATTCTCGAGAAAGGTAAGTCTGAATCAGCTGCAGGGGAAAGCTTCCGGTGCGATTCGAGAGAAGAGAAGCCAGCTGATTTATGAAATTGCATTTATTGAATCGGCTTTGGACGATCCTGAAAATTATTCTCTGGACGATTATCCGGATCATCTGAAGAAGGTTTGCAGTTCCATTCATAATGAACTGCAGGAGATTCTGATTCGTTCCGAGGAAGGATCCATTCTGCAGAATGGAATTCAAACGGTTATTGTAGGCAAGCCGAATGCCGGAAAATCTTCACTTTTAAATGTCCTTGCCGGAGAAGATCGGGCAATTGTAACACCGATTGCAGGGACCACAAGAGATGTTCTGCATGAGTCGGTGCGACTTGGTGATGTGATACTCCGACTTACTGACACGGCCGGAATTCACGATACCGAGGATATTGTGGAACAAATTGGCGTTGACCGAGCCAAAAAGGCTCTTGAAAGCGCCCAGCTGATTCTGTTCGTTCTGGATTCGTCTGTCGGAATTACGGATGAGGACCGGGAGATTGCCGGCCTGATTCGTGAAGAACTGAAGGATGGAAAGCATTGTATTGTACTCTGTAATAAGGCAGACCTTCCGGCAGCGGATGGAATGGAAGAGGCGAAGAAATTATTTTCTGTTTCTGAATCCGATTCGATGTCCCCTGAATGGGGAAATAAACAGTTGGAAGCGAAAAATAGACAGAGCAATCAGGTGAGAGTTATGTCTGTTTCTCTTCTGAATGAAAATAAGAATGCAAATTCCGGCGAGAATGAAAATAGAAGTGCAAGGGATCAGCTGAAAAATGTAATTCAGGAGATGTTCCGACTGGGGCAGATCATGGATTCTAACGAGGTTTTCCTGACAGCTGCATTTCAGAAGGAAGCGCTGCGGGAGTCCATTCATTCTCTGGAGCTGGTAGAAGAGAGTATAGAGAACGGAATGAGTGAGGATTTCTTCTCCATTGATCTGCGAAATGCGTACTCTTCTCTAGGAAAAATCCTGGGAGAAGAGGTCGAGGATGATCTTGTGGAGGAAATCTTCAGTAAGTTCTGTTTGGGAAAATGAATGGTGCCAGAGTTAAAATCCTGGTAACTATTCAGAGCCAATGTCATAACTGGTATTGCAAATTTTGGCCAGCTATCTTGAGGAATATAGTGATTTGAATAACGTAATGAATAAAAATGTATATCGGATCGAGACGGATGTCTGCGTTATTGGTGCAGGACATGCCGGCTGCGAGGCTGCGCTGGCAACGGCAAGACTGGGGCTTCGAACCGTTATTTTCACCATGAATGTTGACAGCATTGCAATGATGCCCTGCAATCCTCATATTGGAGGGTCGTCGAAGGGACATCTGGTTCGTGAGATTGACGCTCTTGGCGGTGAAATGGGAAAAAATATCGATAAAACCTTCATCCAGTCCAAGATGCTGAATAAATCGAAGGGGCCTGCCGTCCATTCTCTTCGAACGCAGGCGGATAAAGCAGAATATTCGAGACAAATGCGGGAAGTTCTGGAAAATCAGGATAATCTTGAAATTCGGCAGGCAGAGGTCACACGCCTTTTGACAGAGGAGACGACAGAAGAGTCTGGTGTAAAGCGGAAAATCACTGGGGTTCAGGTACAGCAGGGAACGATTTATTCCTGCAGAGCGGTTATTATCTGCACGGGAACCTACCTTAATGCGAGATGTCTGGTGGGAGAAGCGATCACAGAGACCGGCCCTTCCGGAATGCAGCGTTCTACATACCTGAAGGGTGCACTGGAAGAGCTTGGGGTATCGCTGCGCAGATTTAAGACAGGTACACCGGCCCGAATGGATGGCAGGAGTCTTGATTATTCGAAGATGTCGATTCAAAAGGGGGACGAGAAGGTGGTTCCCTTTTCCTATTCAACGGATCCTAAAGATGTACAGATTGATCAGGTTCCCTGCTGGCTGACTTATACAAATGAAGAAACGCATGAGATCATCCGGCAGAATTTGGACCGATCCCCCATTTATGCCGGAATCATAGAAGGAACTGGCCCACGCTATTGTCCGTCAATAGAGGATAAAATTGTTAAATTCTCTGAAAAAACAAGACATCAGGTCTTTATTGAGCCGGAAGGACGTTCAACGAACGAAGTTTATGTGGATGGAATGTCCAGCTCTATGCCGGATGATGTGCAGCAGAGAATGTACCGCACGGTGCCGGGGTTGGAGAATTGTCGTATTGTAAAGAATGCCTATGCCATCGAATATGACTGCATCAATGCCAACGATTTAAAGCTTTCTCTGGAATGGAAGACAATCGATGGCCTTTTCTGTGCGGGGCAGTTCAATGGCAGCAGCGGATATGAGGAGGCAGCAGCACAGGGGTTATTGGCCGGAATTAATGCTGCCATGAAGTTAAAAGGCAGAGACCCTTTGATACTGAAGCGTTCCGAAAGCTATATTGGTGTTCTTATTGATGACCTGGTAAGCAAGGATAACAGGGAACCTTATCGAATGATGACCAGTAGAGCGGAATATCGTCTACTGCTGCGGCAGGATAATGCAGATTTGCGGCTGCGTAAATATGGCTATCGCGTCGGATTGATCAATGAAGAACAATATCAGTATGTCTGCTGGAAAGAAGAAATGATTCAGCAGGAAACGGATCGGCTCCGCTTAGTTCGAGTTGGTGCAGCTGCTGCGAATCAGGAGTACCTGACATCCATTGGATCCAGTACATTAAAAACAGCAGTGACATTGGCTGAGTTGATATGCCGTCCGGAATTGGATTATGAGAAGCTGTCGGGGTTGGATCCGGAACGGCCGAAACTCCCTGAGTGTGTGACGGAACAGGTTGAAATCAATCTGAAATACGAAGGATACATCGAGAGACAGAAAAAGCAGGTTGAAGAATTTGACCGCTTGGAAAATAAGGCTATTCCGGAAAATATCAATTACGATGAAGTACAGAGCCTTCGCTTGGAAGCAAGGCAGAAGCTGAAGGAACTCAGGCCTTCCTCTATTGGACAGGCTTCTCGAATGTCAGGTGTTACGCCAGCGGATGTTGCTGTTTTACTGATTTATCTGGAGAAGAGATAAACAGATTTTTAATCTTGAGGGAATAGTATGACTGCTATAGAAAATCAGTTTTTAAACCGATTGGGACAATTCATTTCTGATTTTACCTTAACAGACAATCAGATGGTCCAGTTGAGAAAATATTATGAAAATCTGCTGGAATGGAATAAGGTTATGAACCTTACGACAATCACAGAGGAAGAGGATGTTTATACCAAACATTTTCTGGATAGCTTTTCATTGCTAACAAGTGTTCCACGTGGAACATTGAGTGGTGATGACTTGCAGGAAGGCAGTAGTAAGCCTCTCAAGCTGATTGATGTTGGAACCGGTGCAGGATTTCCGGGATTGCCGATTGCTATTGCATTTCCTGATGTCCAGGTTACATTGATGGATTCTCTGAATAAGCGAATTAAATTTCTGGAAGATACAGCAGAGAAACTTCATCTGACAAATGTGACTTGTGTTCATGCTCGCGCAGAAGAGTTGGCACATAATAAAGAATATCGGGAACAGTATGATCTGGTAGTTTCTCGTGCGGTTGCAAATCTCAGCACACTTTCGGAATATTGCCTTCCTTTTGCAAAGGTCGGAGGCCGGTTTATTGCTTATAAGGCAGAAAAGGTGACTGAAGAGTTGCCTGCAGGAAACAAAGCTGCTGAGATTCTGGGTGCAAAGCTGACAAAAGAATTTTCATTTTATCTTCCGGAGACTGATTATCACAGAACGGTGCTGACTTATACGAAAACGAAGACTACTGCAAAGAAATATCCTCGCAAAGCTGGTACACCCGGAAAAGAGCCTTTAGGAATTTAATGTTCCACGTGGAACATTAAATTCCTGGGATACTAAAGAATCACAAAATCTCTTGGCTCGAATCGAATAGAATGTTACTATTGAACTGCTGTCGAAATAGACGGCAGTTTTTTTGATTTGAAGTATCTGTTCAGCTACATCGGAAATAGAGCAAATATGCACAAATCCAAAAGCGAGTGCTAGGCAGATACCTTATTGGAAGGAATAGAGTATATGGGAAAAATTATTTCCGTTGCCAATCAGAAGGGCGGAGTAGGAAAGACAACAACAACCATCAATTTGTCAGCTGCTCTGGCTGAAAAGGGAAAAAAGGTACTGATTATCGATATTGATCCGCAGGGAAATACATCCAGCGGATTCGGCGTGGATAAGAATCAAAAGGAAGATACCGTTTACGAATTAATTCTTGGATATTCTACTATAAATGAAGCAATTATCCGTCAGGTTATTCCAAATATAGATCTGATCCCTTCTAATGTTAATCTCGCTGGCGCAGAAATAGAACTGATCGACCATAACCATAAGGAAGCTATTCTGAAAAAGGAACTTGATTTCGTAAAGGATGATTATGATTATATTATGATCGATTGTCCTCCTTCTCTGAATGTACTGACAGTTAATGCCATGGTTGCTTCAGACACCGTGCTGGTTCCGATTCAGTGTGAATTCTATGCATTAGAGGGATTGAGTCAGTTGATTCACACAGTGAACCTTGTTAGAGAACGGTTAAATCGAAAACTCGATATCGAGGGAATTGTATTTACAATGTATGACTCACGAACCAACCTTTCTCAGCAGGTAGTAGAGAATGTGAAGGAAAATGTAACACAGCACGTTTATGAGACAATGATTCCTCGAAATGTTCGTTTGGCGGAGGCTCCCAGTTACGGAGAACCAATTACCATTTATGATCCAAAATCTGTTGGAGCAGAAGCTTATCGTTCTCTGGCAGAGGAATTGATGAATAACCAGAAGAAAAGCTGAGGTATTAATATATGAAGAGAAAAGGTGGGCTCGGAAGAGGATTGGATGCATTGATTCCTTCCGTCACAGAAGAAAGCAGCGAGAATAAAGCTCAAAACAAAGTTCAGAATGAAACTGAAAATGAGTCTGTAAAAGAAACTCCGGATGAAACATCGAAAAAGAACGAAAACAGTGGGATTACTGTAAAACTCGAAAACAGAAAGAAAACAGAAAAAAGTTCTGCTGCGGAAGAGAATACTACAGATTTGGAAGTTGAAACAAACAAATCCGAAAAACAAGGTGATAATCCAAATCTGGTGACCATAGTACGAATTACTAAGGTGGAGCCGGATCGGAATCAGCCGAGAAAGAACTTTGATGAAGAGAAACTCCAGGAACTGGCTGATTCCATTCAATCAAAGGGATTGATTGAACCGATTATTGTACAAAAACAGGACGATCATTATGAAATTATTGCAGGTGAACGCCGGTGGCGTGCCTGCAAACTGGCAGGATTGAAGGAAATTCCGGTTATTGTTAAGGAATACGATAATCTGGAACGTGTAGAAATCTCATTGATTGAGAACATTCAGCGGGAAAATCTGAATCCGATTGAAGAAGCCAATGCCTATCGTCGCCTGATCGATGAGTTTCATTTGAAACAAGACGAATTGGCAGAAAGAGTATCTAAAAATCGTTCCTCCATTGCAAACACAATGCGGCTTCTGAAACTAACGGATAAAGTGCAGAGTCTGGTTGCAGATGGAAAGCTCTCCATGGGACATGCCAGAGCACTGCTGGCATTGGAAAATGCCGAACAGCAGGAAAATCTCGCAGATGAGATAATTGAAAAAAATCTGAGCGTTCGAGATGTAGAAAAGAAAATTCGAAGCCTACTGCAGAAAAAAGAAGAGAAGAAGACGGAAAAAGATCCTTCTCTGGTTTTGATCTATCAGGATATCCAGAATAAAATGAATGCTGCCCTGGGAATGAAGGTAGCAATCAAGGATAAAGGAAATAGCCGCGGAAGCATTGAAATCTCCTATGAAAATCAGGATGATTTTGAAAAGCTGATGGACAAGATTATGAATTAGAAGGTGGTTATGAGCAGTATATTTGGATCCTATATTGATATCGTTGTGATTGTTCTGATGCTGATCATTGTTGTTCTGGCTATTTTTTTGATTCTGCAGGGATCAAAAATAAAAAAACTGGACGATAGGCTGTACAATTTAATGGCAGGCTCGGATGGGGAAAGTCTGGAAGACCTTTTGGTTCAGAATCTTGATAATTATCAGGCAATGAACAAGCAATTGGAAAGCAATTCGGGAGATATTCGAGATATTTATCGTAGACTTCACAGTGTCATTCAGAAGGTTGGACTGGTAAAATATGATGCGTTCAGCCAAATGGGTGGAAACTTAAGTTCTGTCATTGCCCTGTTGGATCAGGATAACAATGGTGTTATTCTAAACACAGTTCAAAATGTTGACGGCTGCTACTCCTACGTAAAAGGCGTGGAGGGCGGAAAAAGTGATGTGGCCTACACGGAAGAGGAACAGGAAGCAGTGAATCTGGCTCTGGATCAGAAGGTTGGAACCACTCGCAAAAGAAAACAGATGTAATTGTTCCACGTGGAACGTAAATGTTGTACTGAAGAAAACCGCAAAGCGGAAAAGGAGATAAGATGATTGATATTAAGTTTCTCAGAGAGAACCCGGACGTCGTAAGAGAGAATATTCGCAAAAAATTCCAGGATGCTAAGCTTCCTCTGGTGGATGAAGTTATTGAAAACGATGCGAAAGCCCGCAAGGCTCAGCAGGAAGCGGATGAAATTCGTGCAAATAAGAAGAAGGCTTCCAAGCAGATCGGTGCGCTCATGGCTCAGGGCAAGAAGGAAGAGGCTATGAAGCTGAAGGAGGAGATCGCAGATGATTCTCGCCTGAAGGAACTGGACGAAATTCAGAAGACTGCATCGGAAATCGTCCGCAAGGATATGATGACCATTCCGAATATCATTGATCCTTCGGTTCCGATCGGAAAAGATGATTCGGAGAATGTAGAACTGCAGCGGTTCGGTGAGCCGGTGACACCGGATTTCCCGATTCCGTATCATACGGATATTATGGCACGCTTTGATGGCGTTGATTTTGAGGCAGCCGGCCGTGTGGCAGGAAATGGATTCTACTATCTGAAGGGTGATATCGCAAGACTGCACTCTGCAATCCTGTCTTATGCAAGAGATTTCATGATTGACAGAGGCTTCACCTATTATGTACCGCCGTTCATGATTCGTTCTGCTGTAGTAGACGGTGTTATGAGCTTTGCTGAGATGGATGCCATGATGTACAAGATCGAGGGAGAGGATCTGTATCTGATCGGAACCTCCGAGCATTCCATGATTGGATCTTTCATCGATCAGATCATTCCGGAGGAGAGCCTGCCGAAGACGCTGACATCGTATTCTCCTTGCTTCCGTAAGGAAAAGGGAGCACATGGCATTGAGGAGAGAGGCGTTTATCGTATCCATCAGTTCGAAAAGCAGGAGATGATTGTAGTCTGCAAACCGGAAGAATCCATGGATTGGTACGAGAAGCTCTGGAAGAACACGGTAGATTTCTTCCGCAGCATCGATATTCCGGTTCGCCAGCTGGAGTGCTGCTCCGGTGATCTGGCAGATCTGAAGGTGAAATCCTGCGATGTAGAGGCGTGGTCTCCGAGACAGCAGAAGTATTTTGAAGTTGGTTCCTGCTCCAACCTGGGAGATGCACAGGCAAGACGCCTGCGGATCCGTGTAAAGGGAAGTGATGGAAAGATTTACCTTGCACATACATTGAACAACACCTGCGTTGCAACACCCAGAATGCTGATCGCATTCCTGGAGAACAACCTGCACGAGGATGGATCGGTTTCCATCCCGCAGCCGCTGCAGATGTACATGGGCGGAAAGACTGTCCTGACTCCGCTGCATGATTGAATCCGTACAGTTGTAGAATTTTGACACGATTGTAAGAGGCGTTTAGAATGGTCCTCACCTGAGAAAAGGGTCTCGGGAGAGGACCATTTTTGTAATGAAGAACCCGGAGCGGAAATTTGAATAAGTTTATGAGAGCGATCGGCTTTAGCCGGCAGCTGAAGAGAAAAGAACTGTCTGCATTGATTGCATATGAAATTCATCAATGTGATCAACGGGCCTATACGAGCAATGACGAGGATGAAGATTCCATTCTGGCACAATATGATCTGTCAATGGGAGGACCGTTCGGAATCTGTGTCTGCGGACAATTCGATGAGAATGACCAGTTTTTCCCGGATTATTGGTATCCGTACCTGCGATCGGATGAAATCAGCAGCGGAGAAGGAATCTCTGTAGAACCCCGAATTGATAATGACACCTATGCCGGAGTCTGCGAGGATCTTCGAGTGGGTGTAACATTGATATTCCGACTGCAGAATACAGTAGAATATCTGAAAAATACACATACAAGCTTCCAGCCTCTGCAGGGAGCAAGCGTCTCTCTGGCTGCTCTTTCAACAGAAGGGACGATTCTGATGCCGCTTTACAAGACGGAAGAAGAGGAGCAGCGATCCACAGAGGAGCGGGATTATAAGGTGGAACAGCTGCGGAAGGCTAAAAACGGGGATGATGAGGCAAATCGTGTGCTGACTGCGATGGATATGGAACAATATGCCGGGCTGATGTCACAGATCCGGCGAAATGATATTTATACGATGGTGGAATCCTATCTCATGCCATACGGAGCAGAATGTGAGCTCTATTCTCTGTTAGGTGAGATTCGTAAAATATCTGAATTCCGCAATAAGGTGAGCGACGAGAAGGTGTACGTTCTGAGAGTTGACTGCAACGGATTGTGTATGGATGTAATGATCAACCAGGAGGATCTGTACGGAGAGCCGGAAATTGGCCGGCGATTCCGCGGCAGTATCTGGATGCAGGGACGTATTCATTTCACAAATTAGTGTAACTATTCAGAGCCCATTCGCAAAACGATACTCGAAGATGCCTGATGGCATC
>CAYLUU010000002.1:0-36079 GCA_964386925.1 uncultured Sarcina sp.
GGCAGATGCACGCTGTCTTGCCGCTTCATACAGGAGAATTCCTGCACTCATCGCCGCATTCAGGGATTCGATCTTACCGGCCATCGGGATTCGCACCCGTCCCCGGGCAGCGCGCTGCGTCTCCGGTGTCAGACCGTTTCCTTCATTTCCGATGGCAATGCCGCATGCCCCAAGATAATCTGCCTCGGTATACGGCACACTGCCTTCCAGGCTTGCTGCATATACCGCGATACCTTTATTCTGAAGCGTTTCTACGGTTTCTGTCAAATCCGATACATAGACGAACGGCATCCGGAAGATGGAGCTCATCGTGGATCGTACCACCTTCGGATTAAACACATCCACGGTTCCCTTACTCAGAATGATGCCATTGGCTCCTGCCGCCTCCGCCGTCCGGAACATGGTTCCCAGATTTCCGGGATCCTGAATGTCTTCCAGCAGCAGGAATAACGGATTTGTCCCATCCGCTCCTGCCTTCAGCACCTCTTCCATCGTGTACACCGGCTGCCTTGCAACCGCCAGAATTCCCTGCGGCGTCTTCGTGTCCGCCGCCTTCTCCATGGCTTCCTCGGAGAACAGCGTTGTGCGGCCTTCCAGCCCTTTTGCCTTCAGCTCATCTCCCACGCGCTCCAGTGCCCGTCCGGTCAGATAAATCTCTTCCAGATATTCTGTTGGTGTATCCAGAACCAGCCGGTCTCCTTCTATAAGAAAAGACTGAGACTGTCTGCGCTTACTGGCTTTCTGGCGCAGCAGTACCAGTCTTTTAACCGTGCTGCTGGATACGGATGTAATCTCTTCCATAGATCCGCAGTCCTTTTTGAAATCTCCCCTATCCTATACCAGCCGCAACAGGTCCTGGCGAAGATGCTCTGGTCGTGGATATTCTGCTGTCTCCCTGTTGCAGCTGACTATCCACTATCTCGACAGTGCCTGGCTGATTTCGTACTGGTACTCCGGGATCTCCTTCGTCATTGCAAGAGCTTCTTCAATGTCCACATCCACGAACTGGCCATTCTGATGTGCCACGATGCGGTCTCTCTTCCCTGCTGCCACAATGTCTGCCGCATAGGCTCCCATGATGGAGGCATAGAAGCGATCCTTGCAGGTCGGTGAGCCGCCGCGCTGCATGTATCCCAGAATGGTTGCTCTGGTTTCAATTCCCGTAGCTGCTTCAATACGTCTGGCCATGGAGGTTGAATGCCCGATGCCCTCTGCATTGATAATGATGTGATGCTTCTTGCCATGCTTGCGGTTATTGATGATGTTGTCGACGATCTTCTGCTCGTCGTAATCATATTTCTCCGGCAGGAGAATGTCCTCCGCACCGTTGGCCACGCCGCACCACAGAGCAATATATCCGGCATTGCGTCCCATTACCTCAATGATGCTGCAGCGCTCATGGGAGGAAGAGGTATCACGCACCTTGTCGATGGCTTCCATGGCTGTATTGATGGCCGTATCAAAGCCGATGGTATAATCGGTGCAGGCAATGTCCAAATCGATGGTGCCCGGCAGGCCAACCGCATTGATTCCCTGTCTCGACAGTGCCAAAGCGCCGCGGTAGGAGCCATCTCCGCCGATAACAACCAGTCCGTCAATTCCATGCTTGCGGCAGATCTCCGCCGCAGCCTGCTGCCCTTCCTCCGTGCGCATCTCCTCGCAGCGGGCAGTTCCCAGAATCGTGCCGCCCTTCTGGATGATATCCGAGACGCTGTGCTTGTCCATATCAATGATTTCTTCCTGCAGCAGACCGGAATATCCACGCTCAATTCCCTTTACCGTAAGTCCGTTCTGAATTGCACGCCGCACGCAGGCACGAATGGCCGCATTCATACCCGGCGCATCGCCGCCGCTGGTCAGGATTCCAATTGTTTTTACCTTATTCTCAGCCATATCTACACCTCACTTCACAGTCAGTATATTGGTCTTATGATCACTGTTCACAGTTATTCCAATTTTACTCACGATCCAGATCGAATGCAATCAAACTCCTTGTTAAAACCGCCAGGCGCAAATCTACGCTGTAATTGTTACCGCACCGTTACGTTCTCGCTGCCAAAGCGCGTCTTCAGCTCTTCCAGAGTTTCTTCCCCAGCCCGGATTCCCTGGCCGGCCGGCAGCTTTTTCATCCCCCGCGGCTTCTCCACATAGATAACGACCTGATCCCGGCCGCCGTGTCTGTCCACCAGTTTCATCAAGTCTTCATACCCGGATTGGTATTCCTCCGCATCGTGAAACCGGATCCACACCTCCCGCGGCACCGCATCAAAGGATACTACAGAGCTCGCCAGGAGCTTTGAATCCCGCTCCTCTTCCTGCGAGGCTCTTCCCTGGATGAACACCTTCGCATCCTCCTTCAGAAGATCCGCATAGGTTTCATATGTCTTCGGGAACACAATGATCTCCATGCTCCCTGTCAGATCCTCCAGTGTAATGAACGCCATGACCTGATTGTTCTTCGTATATTTGATCTTCACCTCGGTGATGATGCCGCCTACGGTGACATCCTGATTGTCACGAATCCGCGAGGTTCCAGTCTCCTCGTCCAGGACAAAATCAGCCGCCTTCGCCGTAATGTGGCCCTTCCAGAGTGCCTCATAATCCTCCAGCGGATGACCGCTGACATAGATTCCCAGAACCTCCTTCTCGAAGGCCAGTTTCATTTCCTTTTTGTATTCGCCGACATCCGGATAATGAATGCGGAATTCACTTCTGGCTTCCTCCGGTACGATGTCGAAGAGGCTCAGCTGGCCGGCCATATTATTTTTGGCCGCATTCGCCTGTTCCTCCATCATGCGGATGTATACCGTCATCATCTGCTTGCGCGTGACGCCGAAACAGTCAAAGGCTCCCGCCTTGATCAGGCTCTCTACCACTCTCTTGTTCACCTGCAGCGGCATGGTTCTCGTGATAAAGTCCTGCAGATCCCGGTATTTGCCGTTCTGTTCCCGTTCCTTCACGACTGCCCGTATCACCGGCTCGCCCACTCCCTTGATCGCCGTCAGCGAGTAGCGAATGGCCCCCCCTGACACGGAAAAGCCGGCAATCCCTTCGTTGATGTCAGGCGGCAGCAGCTGAATGTGCATCTCGCGGCAGGCCAGAATGTACACGGCAACCTTTGCCGGGAAGTCAATGACCGAGGTCAGGAGCGCCGCCATGAATTCCGTCGGATAATAGTATTTCAGCCATGCTGTCTGATAGGTCACGATGGCATAGCAGGCCGCATGGGACTTGTTGAACGCGTACTTGGCGAAATCAATCATCGTGTCATAGATGTGATTGGCCACATCCGCCGGGATTCCCTTCGCAACGCAGCCGGGAACATTCTCCGAAGGATTCCCCTCGACGAAATTCCGGCGCTCCTCTTCCATGACATGTGCCTTTTTCTTACTCATGGCGCGGCGCACCAGATCGGCGCGCCCAAGAGAGTAGCCGCCCAGCTCCTGCACGATCTGCATGACCTGCTCCTGGTAGACAATGCAGCCGTACGTCGGCTCCAGAATCGGCTCCAGCTCCTTCGTGTCGTAGGTAACGCTCTCCGCGTTCTGCTTGCCCGAAATGTATTTCGGAATGAAGTCCATCGGGCCCGGCCGGTACAGAGCAATGCCGGCGATGACATCCTCCAGGCTCCCCGGCTGCAGCCGTTTCATAAAGTTCTGCATGCCTGCAGACTCGAGCTGGAACACGCCGTCCGTCTTGCCCGTCGCAAGATAGGCAAAAACATTCTTGTCATCGTAATCGATTCGGTTAATGTTAATTTCCGCCCCGGCCGGGTTCTCCGTGATCTTCGTTTTCCCCAGCATCGGTTCGTACGAAGGATAAGCTCCGCCTGCTTCCCGAATGGACCGGTTGGCATTCTCCACGGCATTCTGAATCACCGTCAGCGTCCGCAGGCCAAGGAAATCCATCTTCAAAAGGCCCAGCTGCTCCACTCGGGTCATGGTGAACTGCGTGGTAATCGAGCCATCGGCTGCACGGGAGAGCGGGATCAGATCCTCTGCCGGCTCCGCGCAGATCACAACACCTGCTGCATGTACGGATGTATGGCGCGGCAGGCCTTCCAGCTTCCTCGACATATCAATCAGACGATGAACCCGTTCATCGCCGTCATAGGCTTTTTTCAGGTCCGGGTTCTCTGTCAGTGCTTTATCCAGTGTAATGCCAAGCTCGTTGGGAACCATCTTGGACACACTGTCACAGAAGCTGTACGGCAGATCCATCGCTCTTCCGACATCTCGGATGACACCCCGGGCCGCCATGGTTCCGAAGGTGATGATCTGCACCACCTGCTCTTTGCCGTACTTGCGTGTGACGTAATCAATAACTTCCTGACGTCTTTCGAAGCCGAAATCCACGTCAATATCCGGCATGGATACGCGCTCCGGATTCAGGAAGCGCTCGAACAGCAGATTGTAGCGAATGGGGTCCAGCTGTGTGATGCCTGTGCAGTACGACACCACGGAACCGGCCGCCGAGCCTCGTCCCGGGCCGACCGGAATGCCATTCTCACGAGACCAGTTGATGTAATCCCACACGATCAGAAAATAATCCACATATCCCATCTTCTGAATCACGGACAACTCGTAGTCCAGACGCTTTCGCACTGTTCCGTCATCCTCCGGATAGTTCCGGGCAAAGCCGTCATCGCACAGTTTATTCAGATAGGTCCAGGAGGTGTATCCTTCCGGTACTTCGAAATGGGGGAGTTTGGTGTTGCCGAATTCGATCGTGACATTGCAGCGATCCGCTATTTTCTGCGTGTTCTCCAGTGCCTTAGCAGCATAAGGGAACAGGCGCTGCATTTCTTCCTCACTCTTAACGTAGAATTGACCGCCCGGATACCGCATCCGGTTCTCATCAGAGACCTTTTTGCCTGTCTGAATGCACAGGAGCACGTCATGCGCCTCTGCATCCTCGGCATACGTGTAGTGGCAGTCATTGGTCGCAATTACAGGAATCCCCAGCCGCTCCGACAGCTCCAGAACGCCCGCAATGACGGTCTGCTGGTCCGGATATCCGTGATCCTGCAGCTCGAGGAAGAAGTTCTCTTTGCCGAAAATATCCTGATATTCAAGAGCCGCCTTTTCCGCGCTCACTTTATCCCCGCGTACCAGGTCTCTTGCAATCTCGCCGGCAAGGCACGCCGACGAACAGATGATGCCTTCGTGGAATTCACGCAGCAGCTCCTTGTCCACGCGCGGCTTGTAATAATACCCTTCCGTAAAGGAACGACTGACGATTTTGGACAGATTCTGGTAGCCCTGATTGTTCTCTGCCAGCAGAATCAAATGATAATAGCGATCCGAGTTATCACCGATCTCGCGGTCGAAGCGCGAGCCGGGCGCCACATAAACCTCACAGCCGATGATAGGCTTGATGCCGACCTCCTGGCATGCCAGATAGAATTCAATGACGCCGTACATGTTGCCATGGTCAGTGATGGCTGCGGCGTTCATCCCCAGCTCCTTCACACGTTCCGCATAGGCATGCACCTTATTCGATCCGTCCAGAAGCGAATATTCCGTATGTGAGTGTAAATGGACAAACGACATAATGTACCTCAGTGCTTCAGAAATGCCTCTGCCGTTGCAATGTCCTCCGGCGTTGTGATCTTGATATTGCGATAGGATGCCTCCACCAGCCGTATGCGGATATGCAGCATCTCTTCTGCCACCATAGCATCATCCGTCAGGTGGATTCCCTGCCGCTCGAGCTCCGGCAGCTCCGCAATTGCCTTGCGGTAGGCCTCCGTAATCATCTTCCGTTCGAATACCTGCGGCGTCTGAACAATCCACACATGGCTGCGATCCGGCGTGTCGGAAACAAAGCCGTTCTCATCCGACATCTTAACCGTATCCTTGCTGGGCATCCCGGCAACCGCTGCTCCCGTTTCTGTCACAGCCTCTGCCAGGCGTTCCAGACTCGCCTTATCAATGAAGGGTCTTGCTCCGTCGTGGATGAACACATAATCGCACGGCCAGGTAATGGCTTCCAGACCATTCCGTACGGAGTGGTAACGCTCCGCTCCGCCAACGGCAAAAGCCCGCACCTTCCGGGCAGCCTCCGGCACCGCCTGCAGAATATGCTCGCGCACGTAATTCTCATCTCCTTCCGGGATGACCATTACGATATCCGTAATCACAGAGCTCGAAGCCAGTGCCTCCAGCGAACGCGCCGCGAGCGGAAGTCCGCCGATGTTCACGTACTGCTTGGGCAGCTCAGTGCCAAGGCGCCGTCCCCGTCCTGCTGCCAGAAGGATGGCTGTGCTGCGATTTTGTTTTGCATTCTGCTGCGTCATATTTGCCTCATTCTCCGCTGCCATTCATGCATCTATGGAAGCGCTGATTAAAGCGCTTCCATACCGTTCCCGCAGTGATCCGCAGATCTGCTGCAGCTGCCTTCTCAGCGCTCTCCGAGCTTCAGATTCGGAATCGCATTCAGGTCAAATCCGCTCCGAATCCCCTTGCGGAAGTCATAATATCCGGCACTGCCGATCATCGCTCCATTGTCCGTACACAGAATCGGCGGCGGACAATAGAAGGAAATTCCTCTCTTCGCGCACTCTTCCTGTGCGGCAGCACGCAGGGCACTGTTGGAGGCCACACCTCCTGCCAGTGCGAATTTATTGCAGTGATACTGCTCAGCTGCCGCCATGGCATGTCCCACCAGGACCTCAACGACAGATCTCTGGAAGGAAGCAGCGACATCCGGCACGCAGACCTTCCGCCCCGCCATCTCTTCGGTATTCAGATAGTTCAGAACCGCCGATTTCAACCCGCTGAAGCTGAAATCAAAGGCAGAATCCGACACCTTCCCTCTCGGGAAATGAATCGCATCCGGATTGCCCTCCCTGGCTGCCTTATCAATCTTCGGCCCGCCCGGATAACCAAGGCCCACGGCCCTTGCCACCTTGTCAAAGGCTTCTCCTGCCGCATCATCCATCGTTCGTCCGAGAATCTCATACTCTCCGTAATCCCGTACGATTACCAGGTGTGTGTGCCCGCCGGAAACGATGAGGCACAGAAACGGCGGTTCCAGCTCCGGTGATGCAATGTAATTCGCACTGATGTGCCCTTCGATATGATGCACACCTACCAGCGGAATTCCCGTCGCAAAGCTAATGCCTTTTGCCGCCGAAACGCCCACGAGCAGCGCTCCCACGAGCCCCGGCCCATACGTGACCGCAATGGCATCCAGATCAGAAAGCTTCCGGTCCGCTTCGCGCAGAGCCTCCTGAATCACCTGATTCACGCGCTCCACGTGCTTACGCGAGGCAATTTCCGGAACCACACCGCCATATAACGTATGAATATCAATCTGAGAGGAAATCACGTTGGACAGAACCTGGCGGCCATTCACAACGACAGCCGCTGCTGTCTCGTCGCAGCTTGATTCAATTCCCAGAATGGTTATGTCTTTTTCACTCATATCGTCCGTCCTTTTGAGGAAGCGCCTTTACCTTACGCCTCCGACCGGTTCGTGCTGCATACAGCTTCCGGCCGATTCTTCCTATCTTGGCAGCTATTCCGCATCTGCCCCATCCGAAGTTCCCGCCGCCTCATCCTCGAAGCGCAGCGTCTTGCTCCGACCGTCCTTTGCGCAGACCAGCTCCGGGAAAATTCTCCGCAGATTCCCCTGGAATTCCTGGGGCCGCATCTCCGACGGGCTGTAGTGCGTCAACCACATTTCCTTCGGCCTCGCCTTCGCGCCGATGCGTGCCGCCTCCGGCATGGTCATGTGCTTTTTCTCTTTGGCTTTGGAGAGCTTATCATCCTCTCCGTACATACCCTCACAGATGAACAGATCTGCTCCCTCTGCCGCCTTCACGATATTCTCGCAGGGTCTGGAATCCGTCGCATAGGTCACCTTGAGTCCCTTTCGGGCAGGTCCCATAACCATTTCCGGTACATACGTGATCCCCTTATCCTCGATGGTCTGACCCTTCTGCAGCTTCGACCAGAAGTGCAGCGGGATCTCAAGTGCCCGCGCCTTCTCCGCATCAAACCGCCCTGCCCGGTCCAGAGAAAAGCTGTATCCGTAACAGGTAATGCGGTGATTTACACGAAACGCCGTGATATGAAAATCCGGTTCGCCCGGCAGCTCAATGCTCTCCGTATCCTCTGTCAGCTCCCTGCAGATAATCTCGAACGGAAGCTCCGGTGCGATCACCCGCAGGCTGTCAATCACTCTCGTCAAGCCCCTCGGTCCCACGATCGTCACCGGCTCCGTACGCTCACTGTTCCCCATGGACAGCAGCATTCCCGGCAGTCCCGCGATGTGATCCGCGTGGAAATGCGTGATCAGGATCATCGAAATCGGGTTGGGACTCCAGCCTTTTTTCTTCAGCGCAATCTGCGTTCCCTCGCCGCAGTCGAGCAGCACGCTCGTGCCATTGTAACGGACCAGGAGAGATGTCAGCCACCGATACGGCAGCGGCATCATTCCTCCGGTTCCCAGCAAACAAACATCAATCATAATTTCCTCTTACTCTGCCTCTGCACGTCTCCACAGAATCCGCGCATCCTCCGTCGGATTCCGGTAGAACCGCGGCCGAATTCCCTCCGTCCGAAAGCCTGCCTTCTCATACAGATGAATTGCCGCAGCATTTCCGTTCCTTACCTCCAGGGTAAAGTTCCTCATCTCCAGCTGCGTCTCTGCATAGGACAATGCGGTCTGCAGCAATGCCTCCGCGATTCCCTGCCTTCGGCACTCCGGCCGCACCGCCACGTTGCCGATCTCACCGTCCTCACCCATGCGTGACAAACCGATGATACCATTCAGAACCCCATTCTCTTCTGCAACCCAGAACCAGGAATCCGTACCGTCCATTCGGAAGGCACTGCGGTAGGAATTCTCGCTCCAGGCCTCAGCAAGGCACATCCTTTCCAATTCCGCTGCGGCCGGAATTTCCTCCGGCACCATCCGTCGAATCTGCATATTCAGCCCTATATCTTTCCTTATGCGTCGATTCCATCCGTACTCGCGAATACATTGCTTACAAAATGGAATAGCGATTCAGTTGCGCACCGATGATTCCTTCGCAAGGTCCTTCAACAGGCGGCCAGCTGCGAGCGCCTCCATTCTGCCGCTGCGCTGTGCCTCTTCCTTCTGGCGTTCCGCCTGAGACTTGCGCAGATATTCCGGCCGGAAATCCTCCGCCGAGGCCAGGCATGCATTCCCCATTCTCTCATACAGGAAGGACGCCAACACCGCAGTTGTCCCGGCCCGCTGATACAACTGGTGTCCCAATGCAAAAGAATGCGGAACCGTCAGGTTCTCCTCCAGCCAATCCCGATACACCGGCACCCCGTCTCCCAGGAAAATAACTGCCTGTCCCCTGCCATTTAGATCCTCTGCCAGCTCCTCAATGGGAATCGCGCATGGCTCACGCAAGCAGACAGATTCTGAGTTTTCCTCGTAGATTCCGGTATATACCTGCTGCCTTCTCGCATCCATGATCGGGCAAACCAGTCCCTGCACACCGAACAGATTAAAGGCCAGGCTCTCCAGCGTGGAAACCGGCAGGATCGGCTTTTCCAACGCCAGTGCAATTCCCTTCGCAGTCGCTGCGCCGATCCGCAGTCCGGTAAAGCTCCCCGGGCCTTTCGTAATTGCAATGGCATCTACGGTGCCAAGGTCCAGCTCCGTTGTCCTGCGCAGCTCATCCATCATCGGGACCAGTGTCTGCGAATGGGTCTTCTGATACTGAATATTATATTCTCCGATGAGCCTGCCATCCTCCGCCACAGCGCAGCCGGCAGTCAGTCCCGAAGCCTCAATTGCCAATATTTTCATAATTCACCTGATTCCTCTGTCTTTCTTACTTACCCGGCACACATCATTTCTTCTATAACATACCTCTGCCGAGCAGATTACTCATCACTCAATATCAATTGAACGGTAATCCAGTCCTTTCGACAGATCTTTCTGAATGCGAATAATGCGTGTCTTCTCCGGCAGGCATTCTGCGATCTGCTCCGGCCATTCGATGAGGCTGACCCCTTGCCCGAAGAGATACTCATCGAAACCGACCTCTTCCATTTCCTCCGGCTCCTCGATGCGATATACATCAAAATGATACAGCGGCAGCCTGCCGCCTTCATAAATCTGCAGAATCGTAAAGGTCGGACTGTTCACCGGCTCCGTAATCCCAAGTCCGGCCGCAAATCCCTTTGTAAAAACAGTTTTCCCTACGCCAAGATCTCCGGACAGGGCATAGATATCCCCTGGCTGCGCCAGCTCTGCCAGCCTCCTGCCGATGGCAAAAGTCTCCTCTGCGGATGTTGAATCGTAATGCTGCATATTGTTCTCCACACATCAACCGGATGTAATCATTCATCGTCCATCCTCAAAATTGCTGCTGCGCAGCTTTGCCTGGTTCAGAATAATTACCCGGACACCTAAAAACCGTCAGAGCAGGAATTTCCTGACCTGACGGTAGTAATCATACACTTTTCGTCCTTCTATTTCCACGAATCTTTGCCGGCTCCTCACCCGCCGGCAGAGAAATCGGTCCTGCACAGACGCCAGACAGAAGGAGGCGTTTGAGATGTCCGCTCCTGTCCGGCGATTGACGCGTTACTGATTTCCCTTCAGGATGGGGGAAATCTTCTTATAGATCAGGAAGGTAACAATGACATCCAGCATACCTTTGACGAAGGTAAAGGGAACATTGAAGATCAAAAGGCTCTGTGCCACGCTTTTCATTCCCGGCAGAATTGCCTGGTAGGCTGCCAGAATCGTTTCCTCCGGCATGAACTGATAATACACCGGATACACCACCAGCAGGTTCGACGGGAAGGATACTGCGGCCATCGCCACAGCTCCGGCAAAGGAAGCCAAAAGTGCACCCTTCTTGGACCGATTAAACCGATAGATCAGGCCGGCTACGCCGACAAAGACAGCACCCAGCACAAAGTTGGACAGTTCGCCCACGCCAAAGGAACCACTCGCCAGTGCCGCATGGATCAGGTTCTTGATCAGTTCGATGAGGATGCCGCACAGCGGTCCCATCGCAAAGCTTCCGATCAGCGCCGGCAAATCCGAGAAGTCGAACTTGATGAAAGTCGGCATCAGCATCGGAATCGGAATTTCAATCAGCTGCAGCAGAAATGCTGTCGCCGACAATACCCCGGTCACCGTAATATAACGTACATTACTCTTGTTGGAATGATTTGACATGAAATCCACCTTTCTGTCACACATGTGACGTACCTTGAGCATTTCCAAAGTGTTCAGAAAGGTGAGGCTTCTGATCATTTTTCTTCCATCCAGACTATACTGTTGGTCCCGGAGTTGCACCGAGTCAGCCTGTTTCATCCCGAAAGGAATGCCACAGGGTCGCGGACTGTACCGCCAGTAGGGAATTGCACCCTGCCCTGAAAAATACTCAGATATACAGTTATGTTTTGTCTGCCACACTATAGCATACAGAGAAGCATATGTCACCCTGCCGCTATACTTTCCAAAAGAACAGTTCACTCCCACCCGACAGAAGCCGGCATCTTTGCTGACTGCTCCCGGCTGACGTCTGTGCAGTATCATCCAAAGCTAAACAGCGCAAAGGAGGTGCCGACCGTTTGACAGCCAGCACCTCCTGAATAGAATGATTTCGATGGTGATCAGCTCACCACCCGGATATTGAATTCGTTCACAGCCCGCCGCTCTTCTTCTGTCGTATCGACTTTGGCGATGCAGGCCCCCAGTGCGCGCAGCTTCTCCGGGAAGCGTTCATAGCCGCGCTCAATGTATTTAATATCATAGATTTCGGAATACCCGTTTGCTGCCAATGCTGCAGCCACGAGTGCCGCGCCGGCCCGCAGATCCGGTGCACTCACATTGGCTCCATTGTAGGACTCGACGCCATCGATAATCGCAGTATTGCCCTCTACGCGAACAGACGCTCCCATCTTAGTCAGCTCATCCACGTATTTGAACCGATTCTCGAAAATGCTCTCCGTCACAATGCTGGTTCCCTTGGAAAGGCCCAGGAGAACGCTGATCTGCGGCTGCATATCCGTAGGATAGCCAGGATACGGCAAAGTCTTCACATTGGTATGATCAAGGCGCTTTTTAGCCACCACGCGAACAGAATCATCTGATTCAATGATTTCACAGCCAACCTCAATGAGCTTCGCCGTCAGGGATTCCAGATGCTTGGGAATCACGTTCGTGATCGTAACATCTCCACGGGTCATCGCTGCCGCATACATGTAGGTTCCAGCCTCAATCTGATCCGGAATGATAGAATAGGTCGTCTTGTGCAGATGCTCCACACCTTTGATACGGATCACATCCGTTCCGGCCCCCTTGATCCGGGCCCCCATACTGTTCAGGAAATTGGCCAGATCTACGACATGCGGTTCCTTGGCCGCATTCTCAATGATCGTATTCCCCTGTGCAAGCGCAGCCGCCATGATCACATTGATCGTAGCGCCAACCGAAACCACATCCATATAGATATGGCTTCCCATCAGTTCATCAGCCTTAGCAATCAGCATGCCGGGAGAGGCTACCTTGACACTGGCTCCCAGTGCACGGAACCCCTTGATGTGCTGGTCAATCGGACGCAGTCCGATGTTGCAGCCACCGGGAAGAGCCACTTCGGCCTTTTTATACTTGCCAAGGAGCGCACCAATCAGATAATACGATCCCCGGATCTTCCGCACCGCCTCGTTATCCACCGGCTCGTCCTTGATAAACGCACCATTAATGACATAAGTATGCGCATCCGGATGCTCCACTGCACCGCCGATTTCCGCGATTGCTCCGACAATCGCACGAATGTCAGAGACGTCCGGAACATTTTCAATTGTCACAGGCTCATCTGCCATGATGGAAGCAGCAATGATCGGCAGCGCAGCATTTTTCGCTCCGCCGATCTCTACCTCTCCCGAGAGAGGATTCCCGCCCTTAACAACATAATGCACCATGCATCAAACTCCTAAGAACACAAAAACACCAACGCATTCCTGCTATTCTGAGCAATCGCCCATTTTTGTAACAAGTCCGTAATAGAATACTTCCCCGCCTGCGTCTCGTCAAGCAGACGCACCAGACACGTTCAGCACTTCATCTCCAATGCTTCGCATTCGTCACATTTTCTTAATAGTCAGCTGCTGCGTGCCTACGGCACGTAGCAACTGGCGCATACATTCGCAATCCGGGCTGGCGCCTGGGCTACCATGTTCAGCACTTCATCTCCAATGCTTCGCATTCGTCACATTTTCTTAAAAGTCAGTTGCTGCGTGCCTACGGCACGTAGCAACTGGCGCATACATTCGCAATCCGGGCTGGCGCCTGGGCTACCATGTTCAGCACTTCATCTCCAATGCTTCGCATTCGTCGATGAAGCATGTCAGAGGCCCTTCGGGCCTTGACCGCATGCCGCTTGCAATTGTGAATTTGTCTGCAAGCAGCCAATTCACATCGCAATCGGCATGTGCTGAACATTAATTCAAGTAGTTATACGGATTCACTGCCGTTCCGTTTACGCGAATCTCGAAGTGCAGGTGAGGTCCGGTACTGTTGCCGGTGTTGCCCGATCTTGCAATTACGTCTCCCTGCGATACCGTCTGTCCCACCTTCACGAGGATCTTGGACAGGTGACCATATCGGGAGGTGACACCATTACCATGGTCAATATAGACAACATATCCATATCCGGACTGCCAGCCTGCCTGTGTTACGGTTCCGCCGCTGGTCGCCATAACGGAAGTTCCAGTTGCAACAGCAATATCGATTCCCTTATGGTTCGTGCTCGCTCCTGCCTTCGGTGATGTACGTCCGCCGAAGCCGGATGACACGCGTCCGTATACCGGCCAGATGTACGTCGGCGGATTCTTTGTTCCAACCTCAATGATCTTCGGCACAGCATCAACCGTCGTTTCCTGTTTTACAATCTCACGACTCTGCACGGTATCGTCTTTATAGTTCACCAGTGCGATGACACGCCGGTGACCGGCACTGCCTTCCTGGATGACCTCCGATTTAGTGGTATACCAGTCGTCGTTCTCCTTATAAATGGTGTCCGCCGTGTAATCTTCTTCGTAGTACTCCTGGTTGGTGTACAGCACCGTCAGCTTCGGTTCTGCGACCGTGACACTCAGCACATCACCCGTACGAATCACAGCGTCCGTGCCCGACAGCGAATTGATGCTCACGAGCTGCGCCGTTGTCAATCCGTACTGCTCTGCAATGCCGGACAATGTGTCTCCGCTCTGGACCTCGTAGGTTGCGTCGCGCGCTACATTTCCTGTTACATCCGCCTCTGCATCCTCCAGTGAAGAAATCAGATTGGATGGCAGATAGGTCTCTGTGATTTCAATCTTCTCTCCAAAGTCAATGCTCTGAAGGCCGAGCACATAATCTTCAAAATCCATGCCGACAGCTGGCTTTACATCCTCGAACAGCTGAGAAAAGGCCTGTTCGATTCCGGCGGTAGGAAGCTGATTCTGCTTCTCTTCCTTCTTCTCCTGCTCGCCGGTGGTGAGTACCTCATACGTCAGGGCATTCACCTCACGGCTGGTATCCGTCAGAATATTGACGATGTAGTCCTGTTCCGGATCGTACTGCTCCAGCACATCATTCAGCAGCTGCTTGATGTCATCCACGGATGCCATGTTGAAGACATACTCACCGATCTTCACCGTGTAACAATGCTGCAGCGTCAGAAGCTCATAGGTTGACAACACGGATTTCATGCGGCTGACCACCTCATCCTCATCATCCGTGGTTCCCCAATTCACCTGCTGCCCTTCAATCTCCAGATTGGCATCGATGAAGATCATGTCATCACTGGTATTTGCAATGGCACGGCGCGCTTCCCGGTAATATTCCTCGGCTTCCTCTTTGGAAGCAACAACGCCCACTTCCTCCCCATTCAGATATACGGTGAACAGGTTATCCTTTTCTTTTCCCGCAGGAATAAAGTTCGGGAACATGAATAGGCTGATAGCCAGCACAGCCATACAGGCTGACAGAACCAAAAATTCAATTTTTCTCTTATGGTTGCGGAGCAAATAACGAATCATCTAAGGAACATGCTGAGGATGCCGAATGCATCCAGTGCCTCCAATACAAGAGTAAGCAGTGCTGCTGCCAGAGTAAGGATCTGAATCCAGGTGATCTTCTCCTTTTTCGGCTTCTCCAGCTCTGCAAGACGTTCCTTCAATTCCTCCGTCTGCTTCTTCAAAAGCTGTTCCGTTGCCGCCTGCACATTGCGGTATACCCGCACATTTTCCTTATGTGCAAAATCGTCCGACTGCTGCATCAGATCCGCCAGCTTCTGCTGCGTCTCCGCAAGGGAAGCCGTCAGCTGCTCACCAAGCTCTTTTGTCTTGCTCTCCAGCTGTTCACTGGACTCTGCCTGCATCTTGGCAAAATCCACATTCCGGAGTGCGTTGTTATTCTCAGCCAGTGCCTGGGCTGACGCCTTCATGACGTCCTGAACGCCCTTTGTCGTCTCCAGACTCATCTGGCGCATCTCGTCATTTAAGGCACTGTTTTTGTTGTACAGCTCCTTCAGCTCTTCCAGCTGCTTCTGATAAGCCTGCACGGTTTCCTTTAATGCATCCACCTCGACAGCCTGTGCCTCTTCATTGGCACGAATCATATCGTCTGCAGCAGCCTCGCCGATTCCCGTGGACTGCTGAATTTTCTTTTCCAGTTCTTCGATGGAATTCTCTTCTTCCTGTACTTCCTGCATAAACTGATCGCTCATGTGCCGGCTCCTTTCGATTCAGCCAAAAAACCAGAATTATGATACCATCATCGCCACTGATTTACAACGAATCCCGCTTTTTCATCGTTCGTCATTTTGCATTACTTTGTTCTGGATTTAACATCGTTTTTGTTCATCGTTTACACATGTTCAACACTCGTTCACATTTTGTTCATACTCAACTGCTATATTAAAACCATCAAAACAACCAACAGTTTGATGATTTTTTCATAATAAGCCCAGGCGCCGAAAGGTGTCTGGGCACTCCTCTTTTTGCTGTAAAAATTCAAGGCAGCAGCTGCTGATTTTTATTTGTAGTGGTGCCTATGCAGGCAGGCATGGCAGTTTCCGCCCCGGCGGCTTTATAATTGCGTATCTGTTTAGCACCTGGCGATTTCAACATGAATTGGCCGCTTGCGGACATATTCATGATTGAAATTGACAGGTGGCCAAGGGGCGTAGCCCCTCTGGCCAGCCACATCGAGGATTTGCAACTGTAAGGAGAAATCCGCGAAGGCGGTTTCTCCGCAACACGGAGTGACGAAGTCACTCCAAGATAGGAGAAGATGCCATCGGGCATCTACGAGTATCAAATTCGAGATGCGGGTGCTAAATAGATACATAATTGCATAACAGACGCAGAAGTGCGCGGCTGATTTTCAGCCGCGCACTTCTTTTTCATTGATTCGCCCTTCAGCGATTTTTCTCTTCAATGTTGATCTCCTGAATCTCATTGTTCAGAGACAACATCTTCTCGTCCAGCGTAGATACCATGTGTGCACATTCCAGAAGCTCGTCTGCAATATTCCCCGGCACATCTCCGGTGAACTTATACTGAATCTTATGCTCCAGGCTGGCCCAGAAATCCATTGCAATCGTACGAATCTGTATCTCCACCTTCGTGTCCACAATCCGATCCGACAGATACACCGGCACAGTAATGATCATGTGGTAGCTTCGATATCCGCTTGGTTTCGGATTCGACAGATAATCCTTGATAGCCAGCACACGGATATCACTCTGGTTACTGATCATATCCGCAATCTTATAAATATCTGACGTAAAATCGCAGATTACGCGAACACCCGCAATGTCGTTGCAATACTTCACCATGTTGCTCAGCGTGGACTCATATCCATGACGCTGCAGCTTTTTCACAATACTTTCCGGCGTTTTCAGCCTTGCCTTAATATGCTCAATCGGATTGTAATTATGTACGTGCTGAAACTCTTCATTCAGAATGTTCAGCTTCGTCTGCATCTGGCGCAAGGCTCCGCTGTAAATCAGCATGACCTCTTCATAGCTGTCTGCGCCTTCCCCATCTACTCGTAGTTCCATGTATTCCCCTAGTTCTATATCGTCCAAGGACCGCCATCCCCCCACGGCGAAACCATATCTGTGCAGCAGTTCCCAGTTCACCCGCAAAATGCTGCTTATACCGGGCTTGTTTCTGTTTTACTGCACTCAGGTTTCTGTCCTTTTCCGATTCCTTTCTTATTCTTCCTTTCTTATTCCACGGTTACTGATTTTGCCAGATTGCGCGGCTTATCCACATCAAGACCCTTCGAAACGCTGACATAATATGCCAGCAGCTGCAGCGGTACAATGGCCACGCTGGTTGCAAAATGTGAATCCGTCTTCGGAATGTAAACGGTAAAATCCGCCGTATCCTCAATGCCGTAATTGCCGTAGGTTGTCAGTCCCATCAGATATCCGCCGCGGCTCTTGACCTCCACCATGTTGCTGACCGTCTTCTCGAACAGCTCCGGCTGCGTCAGCACACCGACCACCAGCGTATCCTTCTCAATCAGAGAGATGGTCCCGTGCTTCAGCTCTCCCGCCGCATAGGCCTCGGAATGAATGTAGCTGATTTCTTTGAGTTTCAGGGAACCCTCCAGCGAAATGGCATAGTCGATTCCGCGCCCAATAAAGAAAATATCCTTAGCGTTGCAGCGCTTTGCCGCGAACCACTGGATTCTCTCCTTATCCTCCAGGACCTTTTCGATCTTATCCGGAAGTGCCTCGATTTCCTGGACCAGCTCAGCTTTGCGGTCCGCATCAATCGTTCCCTTTGCCGCCGCCAGCTCTACTGCAAAAATATATCCCGCAACCAGCTGTGTGCTGTAGGCCTTCGTCGTAGCTACTGAGATCTCCGGACCCGCCAGCGTGTAGAACACATAATCCGCTTCACGTGCAATGGACGAGCCCACCACATTGACGATCGCCATGGTCTTCATGCCGTTGTCCTTCGCCAGCCGAAGTGCCGCCAGAGAGTCTGCCGTTTCTCCGGACTGACTGATAATGATTGCCAGGCTGTTCGGTGCCATCAGCGGATTCCGATAGCGGAACTCAGATGCAAGTTCAATCCGTACGGGAACCCGTGCCAGATCCTCGATGACATACTGAATGGCCACACCCACATGGTAGGCAGAACCGCACCCAATGATGTATACCTGCTGCAGCTCCTGCAGCTGCTCCTTCGTCAATCCTAATTTTGCCAGGTCCACCTGATTGTTTTCATCAATGACCGAGTGAATGGTATCGCGAACGGCCTTCGGCTGCTCATGAATCTCCTTCAGCATAAAGTGCGGATATCCGCCCTTTTCTGCCGATGCCGCATCCATTTCTACTCGTACCGGCTCCTTGGTGATTTCTTCCTGATCAATGTTGTAGAAGGAGATCTTGTCCGCTTCCAGAACACCGACTTCCATGTTGTCGATGTAGTAAACGTCCCTCGTGTATTTCAGAATCGCCGGAACGTCCGATGCCAGGAAAGTCTCCCCCTTTCCTACGCCAATGACCATCGGGGCATCCTTTCTGGCCACATAGATCTGTCCCGGATAATCCTGAAACATAATGGCCAGCGCGTAGGCGCCGCGCACACGCATCATCATGTGCGTAATGGCATGAATCGGTCCCAGATTATACTTCTTCATATAGAACTCGATCAGGTTGATGACGATCTCCGTATCCGTGCTGGAATAGAATTCGTATCCGTGCCGGGCCAGCTTGTTCTTCACATCCAGATAATTCTCGATGATTCCGTTGTGAACACCAACCACCGTCCCGTCATTGCTGATGTGCGGGTGCGCATTGTTCTCACTGGGTTCCCCGTGGGTCGCCCATCTGGTGTGTCCGATGCCGCAGCAGCCTTTCACGGACAGTCCGTCATTCGTCTTCTCCTCCAGCACCTTGAGTCTCCCCTTCGCCTTCACGATCTCGAAGGGATTGCTGCCGTCACGAACTGCCATTCCCGCAGAATCATATCCGCGGTACTCCAGCTTGGAAAGTCCATCCAGCAGGATCGGTGCTGCCTGTTTTTTTCCTACATATCCAACTATTCCACACATAGTATTCTCTCCACATCTGTAACTGGTGATACCAGAATCAAAAGGTCCAACGTTTCGATGAGAGCTTGCTCTCAGAAAAATTTTGTCCGCTGCTCCAATAACTCCGATTCGAAGTACACTTCAAAATCACGCCTCTGGGCAGCTTCTCGTATTTTTTCCCCAGTCGATACCCCAGAAGCCTTGCCGCACATCGCACGCCGAACCCCGGGATCTGTGCAGCATGGTGCTCCTGCCGCAGTCTTCTCACGACTGCCTTCACATAATGCATTCCCTCACCTTCCGAGGAAAGCTCCCGGAACACATCCGGATTCTGTACCTGCGAAACCCCCAGATCAAAATTCCGGCGAAACTGCTGCGAAGCCGTATAGCTGTGCGAATGCTGTACGCAGGCCTCCGCCGTATATCGAATCCGATATCCCGCCTGCAGTGCATGACCGGCAAACACCATATCCTCATTGAAGATCGCTTTTGCCGGAAATCCGCCGACCTTCTCCCAGATTTTCCTGCGGTACATGGCACAGACATCGGAACAAAAATACGTCTTGATCCCCAGCTCCGCCACATCCTTCTGCGTCTTCGTTCTGGACTGCTCCGGGTAATTAAACTCCCTCGAGATTTTCTCTTCTGCAGTGGCTCCCGGGTTCGCCAGCTGCCTTGCGTACGACACCGCCAGTAACTCATCCACCCGAAAAGGCTGCAGCATCGCCTCGACAAGTCCGTCACCTACAGGCACTGCATCCTGTGTCATTGTCAGGATAAATTCCGCTCCTTCGCACAGCTGAAATCCTCGCGCTCTTGTCGCAGCATGATCAAATTCTGTCTGCCGAATGTGCGTAATTTCCGCTTTGGGCCATCTTTCCAGGAGTTCCTGTTCGGTCAGCTGAAGCGCTGCAAGAGAGCTCACCAGCCATTCCTTTTCCGTATTGATAAGGCGAATCCTTCGCACGGCCGCCGTCTGCTCCGAGAGAGCATCCAATATTCGAACCAACCGCTCATCCGGTCGACATACCGGAATCACGACATCCACAATCTCTTTCGGTTCCATTCGATCATTATACCATAAGCAAAGGGGAGAACATATCGTTCTCCCCCTTTGGCACCATTCCATCTTCTGCTGTAAGCGATCAGACACCCACCTGAAACGGTAACACGGTCCGCCCGATGAGTTTGAACTAAGAAAACGCTTTCATCAGCACCTTCTTAATCAGCTCCGTACAGATCAGGTGTGATCTGCATCCGTCATTTCCTCTGCTACTGCATCCTTCGTCATCTCTGCAATATGATCGCTGTACTCCTTCACGGTATCCGACGGATCATAACTCGAATCATCGAACAGGAATTCATGCAGCCATTTTACATTGTCAGTCAGATCACGCGGAATAACGCAGTCACCCAGAGCGCCGCCGAGGTTTGCCTGAATACGGGTGTCCTCCTGCGGGAATCCGTTCTGCATGGAGTCAATGCTGTCCTCCGCATCCACAGAGTAGCTCGAAATCGCTTCCACATCCTTGATCAGATCGCTGACCTTATAGGATGTGTAAATCTCATCCGACACAGAATTCACAATCTCCGTCAACTGTGACACACTAGCGGTTTTCGCCTTATCCATAACGGCGTACAGCACAGCTCTTTGTCTTGCTGCTCGCTTGTAATCCCAGCCTCTGGTGTAACGGATACGGCAATATGCCGTCGCCTGCAGGCCGTTCAGTGTCTGTGTTCCAGCCGAAGTAACCTCTGTGTAGCCGCTCTTGCCCAGCTCCTTGGCCATCGTGGACTGGTAATTGTTCAGGTGAGAGATTTCATCCTCCTCCACCGTAATGGTAACGCCGCCAAGCGCATCTACCACGTCTGTCAGTCCGCCGAATCCAACCGTAACAAAATCTGTGATATTCATATCCAGATTCTGGTTGAGCATGTTGATAGCCTGCTCCGCACCGCCCTGTGCATAGGCACTGTTGCACTTCGTATAGGTTCCGTCGCCGATGTTCAGCAGCGTGTCGCGGTAAACCGAAACCAGCTTCACCTCGCCGGTATCCTCATTGATGGAGCAGATCATAATAGCATCGCTTCGGGTATTCTGATCCAGATCGCCCTCCGTAGAATCCACGCCGAAGAACGCAATGTTCCGATAACCCTTCATCTCGCCGGACTCTGCATCCGCAATAACCTCGTCCGACATGTTATTCACAATTTCCTCCGTCGGGAGATTAACCTTCTCCATTTTCCCGATGCTGTTGACAAAATACAGCACCAGCAAAACAGCTGCCAGAACCACAACCTCAATTACAATGATAACCGGATTGATGCCCTTCTTTTTCTTGCCCTTTTTGCCGCTGCGTCCGGACCTTTCTGCTGCCTTGCTCCCACGCTGTGCAGATTTGCCTCGCGAGGAAGAGCGCCGGCCATAGTCGTCATCGTATTCATCCTCATAGCGGTCATCGTAGCCGTCGTCATAACGATCACCGTAACGATCATCATACCGGTCATCATAGCCATCGTCATAACGATCGTCATAGCCATCGCCGTAGCCGTCATCATAACCGTCCCTGCGGTCATCATATGCATCCTGATACCCGTCGTCATAACGATCGTCATAGCCATCGTCATAACGATCATCGTAACGATCGTTTCCTTCGCTGTACCGATCGTCATAGCGATCGTCATAATCGTCGTAGTCACGTCTGGACATTCGATGTTCCCCCATAATAAAACGGCGCGTCCTCATTCTCATTCCGCAGCATACGGAACAAGCTCCATGTACGCGCCTTACGGTCGTTGTGAACTGTACTAGCTAGAATACTACACTTCCCTGTATCGAACAAGACAGCAGTTGCATCTTTCTCTGCCAGATTCCGTCGCCCGACGAACTCAATAGGCATTTTTGTTGATGAACCCCTTGAATACTGTCAGGAACAGAATTCGGAAATCGAATCCCAGGCTCCAGTTCTCAATATAGTAGATATCGTGCTCAATTCTCTTCCGAATCGAAGTATCGCCCCGATAGCCGTTAATCTGTGCCCATCCGGTAATTCCCGGGCGCACCTGATGCTTCACCATATAGCGAGGGATCTCTTCGCGAAATTTCTCCACGAACTGTGGCCTCTCCGGGCGCGGTCCCACCAGGCTCATGCTGCCGGTCAGAACATTGAAGAACTGCGGCATCTCATCAATGCTCGTACGGCGAAGGAAACTGCCGAACCGGGTGACACGATCATCCCCGCGTGTTGTCCAACCCTTTTTCTCTTCTTCCGTCGTCTGCACACGCATGGTCCGGAACTTATACATTGTGAACGGTTTGGAATGAAGTCCGATCCTGGTCTGCTTATATATAATCGGTCCCTTGCTGGACAGCTTCGTCCCGATTGCAGCCATCAACATCACCGGAGAGAACAAAATAATGCAGAAAATAGCCCCGAAGATATCCACCAGCCGTTTCAGCACAGCATTAAAGGTATTGGTCAGCGGAACATAGCGGATATTAATGACCGGGAGCCCCATCAGATCCTCTGTGTAGGGTTTGGACGGGAAGAGTGACCCGTAATCCGGAATGAACTTGGTGTGAACCCCGGATCGCTCGCACTGATCCACAATGTGTTCCAGGCTGTCGTAATCCTCCAGGGAAAGGGTAATGGCAATCTCATCCATCTTATTTTCCGGAAGTATAATTTCCAGATTTCCAAGCGTTCCCAGAACCTTCACCCCGCGGTAAGTGGTTCCTCTCGGAACATGATCATCCAGAATTCCATGCACCACATATCCCCACTGCGGATTCGCACTGATACGATCCAGATAGGCCTCTGCCGCCCGGGAGTATCCAACCAGCAGTACATGCTTCAGATTATTACCCTTGCTCCGAATGAAATACAGGAACCGGCGCACCGCCAGGCGGTACACCAGCGTCAGCGCCGTATTGACAACGTAGAACAGGAGAATAAAGGTACGGGAGAAGTTCACCATCCCGGCCACGCTGGTCGAGAGCAGGAAGAAGCTGATCATCACCAGACCGATTCCGACCGTATTGGCCTTGATGATCCCCGCCACCTCGTTCCGAATCCGCGAGGATCTTTTGGAAGAGTACAGATTATAAATACCGTACAGGATCAGATATCCGGGCACAATAAAATACAGAGTCCTGAAATAGGTCTCTGCGGACAGTGCTGTGACACCCGGTGTCGACTCCGACAGCGGGGTCATGAACTTCAAAAGCCAGGCCAGCAGAAAGCTGACCACAACCACAAGTCCATCCAGCACAATGTGCATTCGGTTGAAGAAAATCTGATTATCCTTAATCATGCTTTTTTCTGTGTTGTCTTCCGAATTCTCCTCCGGAACAGCCCTGCCCAGAGCTGTCCCTGAATGGAGCAATAATTCGGCAGATGCTTCCAGACAAAAGAAATCTTTTTGCCCAGATACAACGGCAGAACCTGATCCAGCTCTCCGCCTTCCATTTCCAGGGCAGCTTCCTCTGCGATTGTTCCCTTTTTGTAGGGCTCATCATAGGCTGTCAACATGGTATAATCTGCCGTCAGCGCCTTCAGAAATCTTCCTCGTTCCAGGCCCTGGCGATAGGCATCTCCGAGTCCCTTCCGGTTGAAGAAGAGCTGCTTTACTGACATTCCCAGCTTCCACAGCGGCGCATTCAGCCAGTACTGGAGGACCGGCATATTTTTATACAGTACCAGTGCGTTGTTCCCCGCTGTCATCACTTCCTTGAAATCATTGTAGCGGGATCCGGTTGTCGCACTTCCTGCATGATAAACAACGGCCTTCGGCGCCAGATAGCTCCGGAAGCCATAGATCTGAGCTCTCCAGCCAATATCAATGTCCTCGAGATAGCAATAATGCCGCTCATCAAACCATCCGATTTCATGGAATACGCTCATGCGGTATACCGCAGCCCCGGCACAGGCCGCAAACAACGGCGTCAGTGATTCACGTTTGTTCTCTGCTGTATAACGCGCAGCCGGCTCACCTTTCCCTCTGGCATACCCCCAGCCCAGCGCACTATACAGATCCCCCGCGTCATCCACCAGCTCCGGCTGGTGAAGCGAGAGCATCAATGCCTGCATGGCAAAACAGTTCGGACGCCGCTCCATGGCCGCACACAGCTGCTCCACGCAGTCCCCGGCGACCTCGGTATCATTATTCAAAAGGAATGCATAAGGATTCCTCACCAGATGCAGTCCGGCATTCACCGCGTGGCAAAAGCCCGTGTTGGCCGGCAGCTTCAGGAGGATCACCTGCGGGTATTCCTGCTCCACCATCCTGCAGGAATCATCCTGCGACCCGTTGTCCACCACAATGATTTCCGGAATCCAGGACCCTCGAAGAAGAGAATCAAGACAATTCTTCAAAAGCTCGGCTCCATTATAGTTCGGAATCACAACCGAGATCAAATCACGCTTATCCATCACTGTCCCCGTGGCCAACTGCCTCTGTTCTCACCACTTTCGTCATAGAGGGATCCCAAACCACGAGATACCCTCTCTGCCGCACCTGCCGGCAGAATTCAAGGCTTCGTTCCTTCAGGTCATCTCCCTGCCGCATGACATGTCCCTCATAGGACGCATTGAATACGGTCTGATACAGGGGACGCAGCTCATCTCGAATCTGCATGCAGCGAACATCTACCGCAACGGCATCCTGCATCGTATCTGCGCGGTGCATCGGACCGCTCTCCATTTCGTGCATTCCCTGGAACTCCACCCGGCCATTCTCATCCATCATACCGCCGACGATGCGATGGCTCCGATTCACGAGCTTCCCGCCGACAACACCAACCTCCCGCCGCTGCGAAAAGATATCCGGATGGTACTCCACGCGGTAAAACCCATTGTGACGGGAATCCAGCACCTCGGCATCCATATGGCAGGTGCGGAAATACTCCTTCAGTGCGGCCTTCCCGGCCTCATAGGCATAATTTTTGCTGCCGGGATTCCCGGCCGTGGATGCAGTATGCGTTCTCCAGTGATACAGAACCTTGCCGATATGGACGATGCCCGACCAGGGTGCCCGCAGGAGCAGATCATAATCCTGTGCACCGTCGTATTCCGGGCGCAGCCCCAGCGCCAGGAACAGCTCCCGCTTCATCACCGTCAGATGACAGATGTAATTGTTGCTCAGAAAATAATCCGGGTTGAAATCCGGCTTTCGATTGGGCTCAAAGAAATTCTTCGCGTCCGCATCGCATTTGTCCTCATCGGAATACAGAATTTCTGCGTGGGTACGCTGGATCTTGTGCGTAATTTCGAACACCGCATCCGGAGTCAGCAGGTCATCATAATCAAGAAGGGCAATATAATCTCCCTCGGCCAGCGCCGCCGCTGCATTCGTATTCCTGGAAATGCCTCCGTTTGCCCCCAGGGCCTTATAGCGAATCCGCGCATCCTGCGGATACGCTGCCATATTGGCCGCTGCCTCACTGTCACTCCCGTCTGCCAGGATCAGTTCCCAGTTCCCGTAGGTTTGTGCCAGAACGGATTCCAGCATCTCGCGCAGAAAGCGGGGGTCCGGCTGATACAGCGGCACCAGAAAGCTGATAACCGGCAGAGGCTCCTCCGGGCTTCGTTTCGCCCACTGCTGCCGCTGTTCCTCCAGACGTTCCAAGGTCGGGGCCTCGTAAGAATACGAAGTCCCGACCTTGTCACACAGCCGCTCAATGGCGGCATAATACGTTTCTCTTAATCCGTTTCTGCGTGCATATTTGATTGTCTTATTCAGATCCGTCCAGAATGCCATCTTATATACCCGCAAGGCATGTACTGCCTGTTGTTCTGTTTATTCCCTATTTATATCTTTTCCTTCACAGCCTGCGTGAGTTCTTCCACCTTTGCATCTGCATCGGCCAGGCTGGTTCCCTTCACGCCCATGTAGAACTTGATCTTCGGCTCTGTTCCGGACGGTCTTGCGCAGCACCATGCATCCTGATCCAGTGCAAAGTACAGAACGTTGGAAGACGGAAGTCCTGTGGTTCCCTCTTCGCCGGTCTCCAGATTCTGCGTCTTGCCGGTTGCATAGTCGCGGAACTCTTCCACCTTCCATGCGCCGAAGGTCTTGGGCGGATTCGTGCGGAATTTCTCCATCAGGGCTTCGATCTGTGCGGCGCCGTCCATTCCCTTCATGGTGATGGCATACTGCGTTTCCTTGTAATAGCCGTACTCCTCATAGATCTTCTGCATCTGATCCCAGAGAGTCAGGCCGTGCTTTTTGTAGAAAGCAGCCGCCTCACACAGCATCATAACAGCGACCGGAGCATCCTTGTCTCTTGCATGGGTTCCTGCCAGGCAGCCATAGGACTCCTCCAGGCCGAATACGTAGTTGTATGAATTCTGCTCCTCGAAGAGACGAATCTGCTCACCGATATACTTAAAGCCGGTCAGGCACTCCACATAATGGCAGCCGTACTTCGTGGCAATGGCCTTTGCCAGGTTCGTTGTAACAATGGTGGTAACAAAGGCAGGCTTCTCCGGCATCGTGTGCGCCAGCGTCTTCTCCCTCAGAATGTACTCACCGATCAGCATACCGGACATATTGCCGGTGAAGCTTACGTACTCGCCGGTCTTGGCATCCTTTGCATACACACCCAGACGATCAGCATCCGGATCGGTTGCAAGAACGATATCCGCATCCTTCTCCTTAGCCAGCTTCAGTGCCAGCGTGAAGGCCTTCGGATCCTCCGGGTTCGGGTAATCCAGCGTTGTGAATTCAGGATCGGGATCTCTCTGCTCCGGTACCACATACACATGCTTAAAGCCCAGTTCCTCCAGGACGCGGGTTACCGGCACGAGGCCTGCTCCGTGGAAAGGAGTGTAAACGATCTTAATGTCGTCCGCCATCTCCTTGATGACATCCGGATGGATGATCTGCTGCTTCAGCGCCTCCATGTAGGCGTCATCGATTTCCTTGCCAAAATAGACCAGCAGTCCCTTCTCGATGGCCTCCGCCTCCGGCATGGTCTTCACATCGTTGTAGCTGGTAACCGCGTTGACATCCCCGATGATTCCGGTATCGTGCGGCGGCGTAACCTGTGCGCCATCCTCCCAGTAAACCTTATAGCCGTTGTATTCCGGCGGGTTGTGGCTGGCCGTGATCTCAACACCGGCCTGGCAGCCAAAATAACGCAGTGCAAAGGATTCCTCCGGCACCGGACGAAGCGTATCAGACAGGTATGCCTTGATGCCGTTTGCTGCAAGGCACAGTGCGGTCTCTTTGGCGAATTCCGGGCTCATGCGGCGGCTGTCGTAGGAAATGGCAACACCCTTGGCCGGATCTCCGTTTTTGTTGATGTAGTTGGCAAGGCCCTGCGTTGCCTTCCGTACAGTATAGATGTTCATACGGTTGGTGCCGGCTCCGATGACGCCGCGCAGTCCGCCGGTTCCGAATGCAAGATCCTTGTAGAAGCGATCCTCTGCCTCTTTCTCGTCATTGCGGATGGCCAGGAGCTCTTCCTTGGTCTTCTCATCAAAATAGGGATCATTCAGCCAGTATTCCAGTTGTTCCTTTACGCGTTCCAGCATGGTAACTCCTCCTTGTTATTGCCGCCTTCGCTTCCCCTCTCGGGACATACCACCATCTATGCGATCAGCTCTCCTTCGCTGCTGCATACAACTCACGTTCAACCCCTTGTACAGCTTCTGCAAAATAACCGGTATTTAAACCCCCGGCCACATAACCGCCCGTTTCTGCACTAGTCCTGCACCTTCAGGCTGTAATCACTCCGATCCAGCGTAAAGTTCGGGTTGTAATAAGGATCCCCCTTATCCAGAACCTCTTTCCATTTCGTGCGGAAATGCTCGGACTCCTGGTTGTATCTCTGCGCATTGGCAGAGGCAGGGTCTGTGACATCCGATCCGCGCGATGCGGACTCATAATGATACAGCTCCGCAAACGGCGTAAAGACATTCAGGTAATTCTTCTCTCTGCACTTCAGGCAGAAATCCACATCATTCAGTGAAACCTCAAAGGTTTCGTCCAGACCGCCGACTTCATCGTAAATGGATTTCTTCACCATCAGGCACGCACCGGTCACAGCAGAAACATCCTGTGCATAGCACAGCCGTCCCATATACCCAAGGTTCTCCCGGCGCTGCTTGTAATGCGTATGTCCGGCCGTCCGATGTGCCCCCAGTCCCAGCACAATGCCGGCATGCTGTATGGTCTTATCCGGATAATAGAGCTTGCCGCCAACGCAGGCCACATCCGGCCGCTGTGCATACATCAGAAGCTCCTCGATCCAGTTGATGGAGATGACCTCGGTATCGTTGTTCAGGAGCAGAACATAGTCTCCGTCCGCCTGCTGCACACCGTAATTATTCACTCTGGAATAATTGAAGGTCTCGCCGTCTGCACGCTTATATTCTACTACACGAACGCGATCTTTGTATGGTCCGGATGTGACTTCCCGGTAGTAACGCTGTGTCTCTTCCAGAGTACTGCCGTTTTCCACAATGATGATCTCGTAATTCTCATATGTGGATTTCTCGAAAATGGAGTTCAGGCAGCGTTTCAGATCTTCTGCATGATCCTTATTCGCAATCACAATGGAAATCTTCGGTTCTCCCTGAATTTCGTAAGTGATCTTGAAAATGGTCTCAAAGGCACGTGTACTGGTAATTTTAAAATTCTTGTACCCGTGCCGGCGAAGATGTGCCGACACCGCGCCTTTAGCCGCCTCGATGGCATAGGTCTTCGCGCCAATGTTATCCGCTGTAGACCCCGCATGGCTTCTCCAATAGTAGAGGAGCTTCTGCACATGAACAATATTCTGTGCTTTGTCTGTCAGGCGCAGAATCATGTCATGGTCCTGCGAGCCATCGAACTCGGAGCGATACAGCTCTTCTCCCTCCAGGAGCTTTCGATCAAAGCAGGACAGATGGCAAATATAGTTGTTCGCCCGCAGATTATCGATCGCATAATCCGGCTTAAAATGGATGGTCACAAAGTGATTGAGATTGCTCTCCTTAAAGGTCGTCTCATCGCAGTACAGGTAGTCCGCATCCTGCTCATTGATAGTCTTCACATACCAGTACAGCACCGACGGATGCAGATAATCATCATGGTCAAAGGGTGCGATGAATTCTCCTGTTGCAAGCTCCAGGCACGCATTGGTATTCTCCGAAATGCCGCCATTCTTCTCAAGCTTGCGATAGCAGATCTTCGCAGCCAGTTCTTCACTTCTGCTGCGGTACTCCTCAACGACTTCACCGACATAGCTATGCTCTGCATCAGATCCGTCCGCAAGGCACAGCTGCCAGTTGCCATAGGTCTGATTCAGAACCGAATCCAGCATATCCTTCAGATATTCTTTCGGCGTGTTGTACAACGGCACCAGAATGCTGAAGCAAATCTGCCTTTCGAAACCTGCAGCCTCTTTTGTCTGGCGCGTCCGCTCCTCTTCATCCGGAAAGCTCGCTGTGCCGTAGCCCTTTTCCGCCTGCTTCTCCCGGATTTTGTACTGAATCTTCTTAACAACGCCCTGTGCATCCCCTTGGTTTTTTACCCGATCCACCTGACGCTGTACGAAATGATAGGCATCTCTGGCCGGCTTGGATGCCTTCCAGATTTTGTTATTCTTGATGCGATCCAGCTTGAACTGAAGATCATCCACCTGATCCTCCAGCTGCGCCACGCGGTCCGCCAGAAAGGCCGCCTTGGCCCTTTCACGTTCGTATTGCTCCTGCAGGCTTTTATCCTGCTCTTTACTTGTCTCGCTCCGTCCGTTCACTTTGCTCGGCTCGCTCAATTCATTCCGTCCGTTCTTCAGTCCGTTCCGTTCGCTCTGATTCATGTTCTCTGACATACTCTTTCCCGTTAATGTCTTTGTTAACGGCGCTCACTCAATCTTCAGATACACATCCGACCAGAAGGTAAGTCTCTGCCTGGAGGTTCGATCCAGGGCCAGCATACCGATCTGATAGCGTCCCGGCGCCAGCGCATCCTTGCGGAAGGCTGTCATAAAGCCGGTCAGCTGATCGTTGATCTGATCCGTCAGATGCTCCGCAATATCCGGTCTGTACACGCGCTCCGTGTCAATCTCCCATACCGGCCCTTCCTGATCATCCAGGCGGAATAACAGCTTCCGGTCATAGACTGCATTGTCTGCATCAATGACGAAGGCATAGCCCTTGATGTAATAGCCATCCTCATCCTTGCTCGCCTGATCCTTGCGCCCCATAGGACCGCACAGCCATACTGACAGGGCCCCGGCATACTCCACGCCAAGGCGCAGAACCGGATCCTCCCAGGACTTTTTCATCCGTCCTCTGTGCAGCATCATGTCCATATAGTGCGGATCCTGCAGAACGGCATCCTCCGTAGCGATCTTAAACTCCGTCACCGCCGGATCCTGCTCCAGATACTCGTGATAGAACGGGTCCCTCCGGAACAGATCCGGGTGCAGATTCAAAAGCCTCTCCTGCTCACGGGACAGGCGAACTGCCTTGATTTCATCCTTACGATCATCCCCGCGGGACAAAGATTCGTGGTGATACAGGTACATATTGTTGCGCACCACGTTGTAATAGCCCTTTTCAAAGGCCTTCAGGCACAGATCCACATCGTTGAAGGCCACAGCGAAATTCTCTGCGTCAAAGCCGCCGATTTCGCGGAACAGCTCTGTCCGGATCATCAGGCACGCTCCGGTTACTGCAATGACATTGCGAACCCCTTTGTTGAAGCCAAAATAATGCTCTTCCTTGTTGCTGCAGTACTGAAGCTTGTGGATCGGTCCCACATGCACATTAACCACGCCGGCATGCTGAATCACGTCCGAATTCGGATACAGCAGCTTCATACCAACGCATCCTACATAGGGGAGCTTGGCCTTTTCCGACAGGTACGACAGCCAGTTGGGCCGCGAAATTTCAATGTCATCATTCAGGAACAGCAAAAGCTCGCCGTTGGCCTCTTCTGCGCCCAGATTGCACATGGTGGAGAAATTAAACTCCATCGGCTGATAGATCAGGCGGGCACTGCCGGTCTCATTGTGCTCCTCCAGCAGCCGTTCCACCTTCGCCCGGTTCTCCGCAGAGCTTCCGTTGTCCACAACAATAATCTCATACGGAGAGCTGTCGCTGAATTTCTCAATCGAGTGAATGCACTGTCCCAGAATGGCCGGATTGTCCTTGCTGGGAATGATAATGCTGATCAGACGCTTTTCTGCAGACTCTCTGGAATATCGTCCCGTCAGGGAGTCCTTGATCAGGTTGCTGTTCCACGGGCTGTTCTTCCGATAGGAATGGAACAGAACCTCCGGAATGTGTCCAATGGGGAACACGCCCTTTTTGCGTCTTGAAAAGCCATCATCGGCCTGTGCGATTCGCAGGCAAAGTTTGTCATAAATCCAGGAGCGCATGCTGTCGTCCAGCTCACTGGCTCTTGCCTTTTCTTCTTCCTCCGAATCCTCTTTGGCTCTCGACTTGGATTCATAATCGGATGCCTTGCGCTCTCCCGGATTGATCATGTACAGCTCCGAGGAACGAATGGCGAAAATATTTCCGAAATAAAAGGTCGACAAAAAAGTATCCGGCGACCAGTCCGGCTTCAGCCAGGCATCCTTCAGCTGGCCATTGGAGGCTACCCGGTCCTCATCTCCGTATACCATTCCGATATCCGGATTTGCCGCAAAGAAATCGCAGATCATTTTCTCCGCATAATCGGTCAGCGTTCCTTCGTCAGCACAGCAGATCAGAATGTCCGGAAGCTTGCTGCCGGACAGGAGATAATTCCGCAGGTGGGAATAACGCACCACCTCCGTGCTGAATTTTGCCCCTTCTGTGTGGTCCATCGCATTCAGCTTCTTATCCAAGTCTCTTTTATGCGCACGATACCAGTTGCTGTAGCTGTCCACCCTGTCCAGCAGATCCTTCTCGTACTGCTCGTCCCGTGTCTGCTTCAGATAATTCTTAATCCGCTGCCTCAGCATCAATTTCTGCTCCTTGCTGCCAAATTCACATCACGTAACTACTCGGAGCCGCCCATCTCTGGTCGAAATGACCGCTCCCATAACTTATCGCTCATCCATGGCCTTTGCCATTGTAGACGGCAGTCCTGCCATCTGCAGTGTCAGTTCCAGAGTAAAGTTCTCTCCCTCCGGAACGCCGGCCTTGCGGCGAAGCCGTTTCAGATCCCATTCCATTGCAGGATCCATTCCTGTAAACACAATACTTCCGTTGGTGTAATGCCGCCCATTGGTCCGCACCAGCCGGGCAATCGCATTACGCTCTGCATTTCCGGCATGCGCATCACGAATCATGACCACACAAGGGCAAAGTGCCGGATCTACACGAAGCTTTCGCACTTCCGGGGTAATTTCCACGGCAAAGGTTACCATGCCTTCCTCCGCGTACCGTTCCTCCACCCAGTAGGACTCTTCCTCACTGAATCCCCGGCCGGTATCGTAATACACCTGTATGGAGGCCAGATTCCGTTCTTCTCTTACTTTCTTCTGGCGCTGTGCCTCTGCCGCCGCCTCAATCTCTTCCGGAGTCTGCAGTTCTGCCGGCTTGAGTACTCTGGTTCCCAGCTTTGCCCGGAGCTTTCCCAGAGAATAAACGCCGCCGGTCACCTGCTGCTGGAAACGCTGCTCCTCCTCCGCCAGGCGATTCGCATCTGCCTCCGGAATTCCAATGACTGCCAAAAGCCGATCATTTCCGATCAGTGCCTCGCACTGTTTGCTCCGATTCTCATCCTCCAGATAATAAACCAGTAACGAGCGGAACAAGAGCTCCTGTACCGGAATCAGTTCCGGAACCGCCCATTCATAGTCAATCGCCGTCCAACAGTTTCCATTCACCAGAATATTGGAGAACGTCATGTCATAATCCGAAATCGGTGTTCCATTTCCGGTTCCCACTCTGCGCCGGTACTCCGACAACAGGCTCAGGAATCCTTCTCCATCCCCGCGGGAGAGGCTCTCATCCAGAAGACTCTCAAGCGACCTTCCTGCAACCAGAGGGAATTCCACTCCTCCGTCCGCCGTTCTCCGGCAAGGAGCGATGAGAAGACCGGGTGCAGCCGCAACGCTCTGGCTCTGCGCCTTCTGACCCTGAAGCTGCATCGAAGGGAGCTTTGGCATGGCATGCTCTGCGCCCTTCCCTGCCTCGGCATCCGCTCCTGCCGCAGGATGCACCGGCAGCTCATAACGGGTCGCCAGACGTCCGGCGCTTTCTTCCATCTGCAGCACATGTGCGCTCGCCTTGTCATTCAGCGGATATTTGCGCACCAGACCATCTGTCATATCAATTTCGGTCCGAATCTGATATTCCTGTGCCCGATCATTGGAGAACTTGCAGTAATCCACAGGCAGCGGCGCTCCCACCACTACCTCGAAGGAGTTGGCGAACATGGGGTACAATCCGTCTTCCACGACGCCCTGATATGCCTTCTTCTCGTCGAAGAGCAGCAGCCGATCCTGGTCGTAATTGCGGATGTTCTCGTGAAGCTCATCCTCCTTGGGCAAACGCCGATCGGAATACAGCGTCGACATAAACTTATAATCCGGATAAGGGTAATAGAAGGAATATTCTCCTGCTCCGCTTCTGCGCAGCAGCTGCTCCAACGCAGGTTTCGAGAAGGTTCTGGCCGGTGCTGTTCCATCCGCATACGACTCAATTCCGTCAAAATAACGACCGGAATGATCTTCCGCACAGCCCGCCCAGTACTTCATACCCAGCCGGTTTTCAATGGCAATAACCAGTCTCCCGTTCTCTGCCATATGAGACCGGATAATTCTCAGTTCTTTTTCATAAGGATCCGCCGCATGCAGATAGCTTCCTGCATACTCCAGCACGCCGATCAGAAAGATATAATCGTAATCCTGATCCAGAGTGGGCTCAATGTCCTCGAAATTCCCCACATGAATAGTAATGTTGCCGTACTCCTGATGGCGATAGGCATTGATCAGCGACCTCTTGTGTGACAGCTCCACACAATCCACCTTTGCACATTTGCGTGCCAGCGCCCCCGTGATCGCTCCCGGGCCCGCCCCAATCTCCAGAACCTTTTCCGTTCCCAGGAAAGGAATCCAGGAAACGATATTGCTGCGAATGGATGACAGGTGATAGAAGGTCGGCCAGTCCGGCTCCTGCCGGATCACCGCGTCAAAATCCTCTTCTCTGCAGCTTTTGGCAATTTCCAGAATACGATCCTCGACTGCGCCGTCACAGTACAGATCTTCGCCGGAATATCTGGACAAATCCAGCGTCACATTTCCAATTCGCTCTAAGGTCATTGGCTCCGAGCCGGTTTCACCTGCTCTTAATTTTTCGGTTCTTGTCTCTTCTGCCATCTCTACACCCGGGTTCCCCGCGTCTGCCTGATGCAGCTTTCCTTTTACCATGTGCGTTCTCGCCAAATGAATTTGCAGTAACTGTTCAGCGAAGGCTCCCGTCCCGAACCTCAATGCTGGAATTCATATCGTAGTAGCCGACCGTATTCTTGTCGGAGACCACCGTCAGATTCATGACGTCGTACAGCCGGTGATACACCGTGAAATTCTCTCCTTCATAGCCGGTAACCCCCAGTGAAAGGAGATACTCGCCTCCCTGCAGATCCATCTTCTGGCGAAAGGTAATGCTCTTCACCGTCCCCTTTTCCACCGGTTCAAGGAATGCCTTTTCAAACATGGTATTCGTCCCGGTAATCTCCACGCCGTATTTATTCTTAATCGTGAAGGCAAAGATCGGTGCCTTCACATCCTCCATGAATTCCACACTCATGCGGAAGGTGCATTCCGTTCCCTTCATGATTGTAGAATTCACCTTTCCGTTCGCGTCAAGAATATCATACGCCGTAATCTTCGCCTTACCGGATCCGTACTCCAGTCTGTCCGGATTTTCGACTACAGAGCCGGTCTCCGCTGCCGGAGCACCTTCTTCCTCCTCCGGATTGTACTGACCGACCAGTACCCTCTTATAGATGTCAATCATCTCCTTCGGAGTACCCTCGCCGAGCTTCACACCCTGATTCAGCAGAATGACGCGGTCACAGTATTTGCTGATGCTGGACATATCATGAGAGACAAACAATACAGTCTTTCCGGCCTTTTTAAACTCATCAAATTTATGGAAGCACTTCGCCTGGAAAAATACATCTCCAACCGCCAGTGCCTCATCCACAATCAGGATTTCCGGATCAATGTTGATGGCCACGGCAAAGGCCAGCCGCATGAACATTCCGCTGGAATACATCTTCACCGGCTGATAGACATAATCGCCGATGTCCGCGAATTCCAGAATGTCATCTAACTTTTCTTTAATCTCATCTTCCGTGAAGCCGATCATGGTGCCATTGAGGTAGATATTCTCAATGCCGTTGTATTCCATATTGAAGCCGGCCCCCAGCTCCAGCAGTGCCGAAATGCGTCCTCTGACCTTCAGCTCCCCGGAAGTCGGCGTCAGCACGCCGGTGATGATCTTCAGAATTGTAGACTTTCCGGAGCCATTGGTTCCGATGATGCCTACCGTCTCCCCCTTGTGGATGGACAGACTCACATCATTCAGGGCGAGATGCTCGGTATAATGTGCATGCTTTCCCATTCCAAGTGCATCTGCCACACGGTCACGGTTATGCTGGTAGAGCTTATAGCGTTTGGTGAGGTGGGAAACCTCGATTACATTCTCTGTATTTTCCTGCATGTATATCTTCCTAAAAAGTAACGTCTGTCTGCAAGCGGCCGGTTCGCGCTGAAATCCTTCATAATGCTCAGCTCTCATCGAGGATTTCCTTGCAGAAATCCTCGATGAGTTTGGCCAGAGGTCCTTCGGACCTTGGCTACATCTGAACTTTCTCTCATGCTCAGCACTCATCTCGTATTTCCTTCCGGAAATCCTCGATGAGCTTGGCCAGAGGTCCTTCGGACCTTGGCCGCATGACAATTTCAGTCACGAACTCGTCCGCAAGCGGCCGGTTCGCGCTGAAAATTGTCATGTGCTGAGCATTATTCACATGACGTCTGCGAACATCGGTTTTAATTTTTTGAAGATCAGTGCCGACACTACGAACAGAAGTG
>CAYLUU010000002.1:36179-45964 GCA_964386925.1 uncultured Sarcina sp.
GCGAACATCGGTTTTAATTTTTTGAAGATCAGTGCCGACACTACGAACAGAAGTGCGGTGACGATCCAAAAGTAGGTTGAGGAGTAGAAATGCTCCCAGAACCACTGGTGTTCGTAAACCGAACTGCGGTAACCCTCTACGATGTAGGTCATCGGGTTCAGCTTGATGAACGGCTTATACTTCTCTCTCACCGTTGTGTTGATGTTCCACAGAATCGGCGTTGCCCACATTCCGATCTGCATGAGAATCGAGATCAGGTTCTGCAGATCGCGGAAGAAAATCACAACTGCGCAGGTTGCATAGGACAAGCCCAGAATGAAGATATATTCACACAAGGTGTAGTACAACAGCTGCAGCGTATATACGCTGGGCATATGACCGTAGCAGGCTGCAATGATTACCAGAATCACAGAGAACCCGACGTGAACGAACATTGCCGCATTTACCTTGATCATCGGCAGAATGCTGACCTTGAACACAACCTTCTTTACCAGGTAATTGTATTCCAGCAGTGAGCTCATTCCTCCCATCACTGCATCAGAGAAGAAGAACCACGGAACCAGTCCTGCTGTCAGGAACAACACATAGGGAACCGTTCCGCCTGTATAGGTAACCTGTTCACCGGATTGAAAAATCCGGCCGAATACCACGTAGTACATGGCGACCGTCACAATCGGAGGTACCATGGCCCAGACGGTTCCAAGATAAGATCCGGCATAGCGCTTTTTAAAATCATTGCGGGACAAACGCCAGATCAAGCGACGGTTCTGATACAGCTCCGCCGGCAATGCCATAACACGATCCTGAAAAAGCGTAAACAGAAAAACACCGGCGCCCATCAGCAGGCAGCCGGAGATTTTCTTTAATCTCGCTGTATCAGGATCCTCCAGAACATTCTTGTGCATCACAAGAGCAGCCATCAGAACGAGTGCAATCGTCCAGGCGACTGCCAGAATGATGCGTTTCTTTCTACGATTTGAATCCATGAATTAAATATTTCTGTCCTTTCGGTAAGCATCCAGCCCAGCCCACTTCTGATCCTTGTCAGACAGTGTCAGTGCAGTTCCATCCTGAAGTGAATACCCTTCCGCGGATGCGCTCCCGGCATATTCTCCGCATACCTCCGGCCATTCAATTCCGATAGCAGGATCGTTCCATGCAATACCGGCCTCATCATTGGCATGCCAGAAATCATCCACCTTGTAGCAGAACTCCGCTTCGTCGGACAGCACCAGGAAACCATGTGCAAAGTTCTTCGGAATGAAGAACTGCTTTTTGTTCTCTGCAGACAGCCGAACCCCGTACCACTTTCCAAAGGTCTCGGAACCGGGACGCAGATCTACCGCAACATCGAACACCTCACCCCGTACCACACGTACCAGCTTGGACTGTGCGTACTGGATCTGGAAATGCAGGCCGCGCAGAACGCCCTTTTTCGAAGAAGACTGGTTGTCCTGCACAAAATTCACATCAATTCCTGCCGCAGCAAAATCCCGCTGCTGATAGGTTTCCATAAAATATCCGCGGTCATCTCCATGCACCGTCGGTGTTACCACCTTCAATCCCTGAATTCCGCCGCAATTATCTTCTACCTGAATCTGTCCCATTGGTATCGTTCTTCCTCCAAACAGCTCTTGCCATTCAATCTCCGGCAAAAGCCTGAAACACTTATCCCATGCAAAGCCGCCATATACTCGCGCCGCACAAGAGCAGTTCTCTTCCTTCCCTTCACTCAGCCAAGGCCCTCTGCAACCTCAACCAGATACTTTCCGTAATTGGTCTTCATCAAGGGCTCTGCCAGCTTGAGCAGCTGCTCTCTGTCAATAAAGCCTCTCTTGTATGCAATCTCTTCGATGCAGGATACATACAGTCCCTGCCGCTTCTGGAAGGTTGCCACGAAATTGGCTGCATCCAGGAGAGAATCATGACTTCCTGTATCCAGCCACGCAAATCCCCTGCCCAATGTCTCCACGAAAAGATCCCCTCTCTCCAGGTAGGCATTGTTAATGCTGGTGATCTCGATCTCGCCGCGTGCAGAGGGCTTTACATTCTTTGCAATCTCTACCACATCGTTGTCATAGAAATACAGTCCAGGCACAGCGTAGTTGGACTTCGGCTTCTCCGGCTTCTCCTCGATCGAAATGGCCTTTCCGTTCTCATCAAACTCGACCACGCCGTATGCCGTAGGATCTTTTACATAATATCCGAAAATAGTCGCTCCGCTTTCCCGGGCTGCTGCGTTTCGCAGCACTCTTGAGAAACTCTGCCCATAGAAAATATTGTCGCCGAGCACCAGTGCGCAGGCATCATTCCCAATGAAGTCGGCTCCGATAATGAAGGCCTCCGCCAGCCCGTTCGGCTGCTCCTGCACGGCATAGGAAAAGCTCATTCCCAGCTGCGCGCCATCCCCCAGAAGGTCTTCAAAAACAGGCAGATCTCTGGGCGTAGAAATGATCAGCACCTCACGAATTCCGGCCAGCATCAGCGTGGACAGCGGATAATAGATCATCGGCTTGTCATACACCGGCATAATCTGCTTGGAAATCGCCTTGGTCAGTGGATACAGTCTTGTGCCGGAACCTCCGGCGAGAATAATCCCTTTCATGCCTTGTCTCCGTACATGCTCTCATAATACTGCTGGTAATTACCGCTGGTGATATGCTCCATCCAGTCCATGTGGTCAAAATACCAGGTGATCGTCTTGCGGATGCCTTCCTTGAACATCGTCTCCGGCTCCCAGCCAAGATCGCGATGAATCTTATCCGGTGCGATGGCATACCGGCGGTCATGTCCCTTGCGGTCCTCGACGTACTTGATCAGATCCTCGCTGATCTTGTCCTTTCTCGGATCGGAATCATCCAGCTCCTCGCGGAGCACCTCGATGATCGTCTTTACGATTTCAATGTTCTGCTTCTCATTATGGCCGCCGATGTTGTAGGTTTCGAAGAGTTTGCCCTTCTCCTGTACCAGATCAATGGCCTTGCAGTGATCCTCAACATACAGCCAGTCACGGACATTCTTGCCGTCGCCGTACACCGGCAGATTCTTGCCGGAGAGTGCATTGTTGATCATCAGCGGAATCAGCTTCTCCGGGAACTGGTACGGGCCGTAGTTGTTCGAGCAGTTCGTAATGTTCGCCGGGAAATGATAGGTATCCATATAAGCCTTCACCAGCATGTCCGAGGATGCCTTGGAGGCACTGTAAGGGCTGTGCGGTGCGTACGGCGTTGTCTCATAGAAATAGGCATTGGGATCCTCCGGAAGCGATCCGTATACTTCATCCGTGGAAACGTGCAGGAATTTCTTCCCTTCTTTATAGTTGCCGAGCAGATCCGGTCCCTCCGGCAGCTCCCATGCTTCCTTTGCACAGTTCAGCATGTTCGCCGTTCCCATGACGTTGGTCTGCACGAACAGCTCCGGCTCCTTGATGGAGCGATCCACGTGAGACTCTGCCGCAAAGTGGATAACGCGGTCAATGTCATTCTCGCGGAAAATCTTCCGGATAGCTTCCTTATCACAGATATCTGCCTTTACAAAGGTATAATTCGGCAGATTCTCCACATCCTTCAGGTTCTCCAGATTGCCCGCATAGGTCAGCTTATCTACATTGATAATGCGGATCTCCTGTCCGTATTTCCCCAGCATGTAATGCACGAAATTGGAGCCAATGAAGCCGGCGCCGCCTGTTACCAGAAATGTTTTCATAATCCCTCTCTCACCCTTATTTTCAGGTGTTCCCTAATAAAACGTAAATCATTGTTTAGCACCCGCGGGCCGATTCATATAGAAATCGCCAGGTGCTGAACAGATACACAAACAAAGTTATACAAGCTAAAGTATATCATAGAAACCCACGCAGTAGATAATCTAATAGGACCGATAGCTGATATCAAGATCCACATCCCCGCTGATTCCGTTGACACGTCCCGTTGAGCTGTACTGCCAGATGTCATATCTCGACCTTGAATACGTAGGCGATGCTGCGTACTGGGCCAGCCAGATATGATAACTGGTCAGCGAGCTGACATTGATCTTCTCTGAGAACCAGTTCGTATTCGCATAGACTCCCGCAGAAAGTCCCGCATTCTGTACTGTACGGCAGAATGCAACAATATTCGCCGTCCGCTGACTGACGCTGATGGAATCGCCGCGTCCGCCGGAGCTCTCCACATCCAGGAAAATCGGCATGGAAATCCCATAGCTCTTTGCGATCTGCACCGCCATAGATGCCTCTTCCACGGCCTCTGCTTCATTGATCGCCTGTGAGAAGAAATACAAGCCTACCTTCAGTCCGGCATTTCTGGCTCCCGTCACATTCGTCCCGACCTTAGAGTCCTTGACCAGTGCTCCGGTCGACGACCCGCGGTAACCGCACCGCACAATTGCAAAAGAAATTCCCGAAGAAGCCACCTCGCTCCAGTTGATCGATCCGTTCCACATGGAAACATCAATACCGGTGTTCGTGCTGCCGGTATCCAGAATACCCTCACTGCTGAAGGTGTAGGAAACGCCCTGAATAATCTGCGTGCCGGTGACGTAATCTCCGTTTTTGTCATAGTAATAGGTAAGTCCGTTGATATGCTGCCAGCCGGTGTATTTATACTTCTTTTCTGTTGTCTTTTTGCGATAGAAGGTATCGTAACGGCTGTAGTCTGCTGCTGTAGCCGCCCGGTAACTATCGCCATCCTTCACATACAGCGGATTTCCGCTGGAATCCTTCAGTGGCGTGCTGTCATCCGTCTTCTCTGTCACCGTCACGGATACCTTTTTGGAAACATCGGAATAATTCTTCAGCGTAACCGTAATGGTGCAGCTGCCGGCCTTTACGCCCTGCACCGTTCCGCCGTCCGATACGGTTGCCACAGAAGTATCGGAGCTGGAATAGCTCACCGTGGTATCGCTGGCATGCGATACGGTCGCTTTGATGGTCTGTGTCTTACCTTCCGTCAGATGAATTTCGGAAGGATCTACCGACAGCTCCGGGTTCTCCTCATCCGCATTGCCGGACCCGGCATCGGAGGAATCTTCTTTTTTCTCCTCCGTATTCTCGTTGGAACCATCCGAGCTGCTCCCCTGACTGTTCTCACTGCCGGATTCACTCGAACTCTCCGACGTGCTCTCACCATTCTCAGACGACTCTGTCGTCACCTCAGACAGCTTGCGGAATTCGGTACTGCGCAGCGCAGAACTTGCATAGGGATCCGATACGTCGCTCTTTTTCACTTCCTCGTAGCTGTCCGAATCACTGCCGCCGTCAATTTCCGTTTTGGTGGATTCCACCCACTCCACCGTATCTGTGATCTTGCTCTCCACCGGTGTGTCGTTTTTGGCAGTGTCCTCCTTAGCCGCATTGACTTCCGAGGCGCTCTTCACCTCATCCGAGACATCCACCACCTCATAGGCAATGTTATCTGTAACCTCAATACTCTGGGCGGTGTCTGAAATCTTGTATTTGGAATAACTGAGGTAATCCTCATCCTCGCGATAATCTTCGTTCTCGGCCTTCATCGCCTCGATATCAATCAGCTGGCAGAGCGTGACCTCATACTTGCCGCTGGACAAACCGGTCAGATATACGATGCCGTCTTCATCGGTATCCTTCTGCTCCGTGGTCTTTCCGTCCGGTCCCTTAACCTTGATGGTAAAGGGTACTCCGCCAATCAGAGACTGCTCCTTCTTGCGGCGGATCTTAATCTTCAGATCGCTCTGGATCGTTGAAAGAACAACCTCTACCGTCACAGAGCCCTCTTCCTCGTCCAGCTGGGCTTCCTCTTCTGCCTTTTTGCGTGCTGCTTCTTCCTCTGCGGCCTGCTGCTCCTCCTGTTCCATCCGAACCTGCGCAATCTGATCGATGGCATCCGTGTGCAGCACCTGCGCCTCCGTCAGAGCCGCACCGGCCTGTGCCAATGCCGTCCGCTGCGTCAGAATTTTCCTGCTGCCTGCGTAGGATACGCTGCTCATGATCAGTGCCGCGCCAATGGCCACTGCCAGCAGGGCCGCTGCAGCGTCCATCCAGGTCAGATGCTGCAGCCGGTTCAGCAGGGGATTCTCGGGTCCCCCCTCATTCTCCTGTTCTCTATTCTCGGCAGCTTCACTGCCTTCCTCCGCAGGAAGAGCATCCTCATTGGCAGTTTCCTCACCACAGGCTTTGACAGCTTCTTCCGCCTCTTCCGCATCCTCCGATCCCCGAGCGAAGTCATCGTGATCCCATGCATCCGAATCTTCATCATCTGCTTCTGAGAAGCGCATCACCGGCAGTTCAGCCTCATCTGCATCAGAGTCATGTTCTGCGGATTCATATCTATCTAATCTATCTAAGCCCGATCCACGCATTGGCTCATCTGATCCATGAATCGAATCACCGGACGGCCGGGACACATACCAGTCCTCCGGCTCCTCATCCAGGTTATCATCCCAGTCCCCCGGATAGATGCGCGGATAACTCTCTCTCTCATCTTCCCAATCGGACACCATCAGCTCCATCGGTGCCGTCTCATCCGCAAATTCCGATGCCTCTGAATCAGAAACAGACTCTTCTTCCGTTTCCTCTTCCCATCCCTCGTCTGGCAAAAAAGGAGTCTCTCCATCCGAAAACGGCTCCTCCCCCTCGTCCTCTTCCCGGGTCACAAGGGGCATCGTTTCATCTAAAAAGTTCTCGGTCTCCTCGATTTTCGGGAGCGTATCGGTTTCATCCAGCCATCCGGATACATCCGGAATTCCGCCGGTTTCATCCAGCCATTCGATATTTAATTCTGTGCGTAATTCCCGCTGATTTTCTCTCTTCTCCATGAGTTAAGAGTATAGCGTATGCACATGGAAATTTACAGCAAGGTACGCTAAAATACATCGCATCAGCAATGCCACGCATTCATTCAAAAGCCTGTCATCGACGGGTTCTGTCGCCTGGCAGGCGAATGAATGTTGAAGATTCCGCCGATGATAAAGGCGGCAACTATGCAAAAAGGAGGCGCCGACGCGCTTATGACAAATCGCCGCAACGAACTGGACATTCTTGATCTTGAGGATCTTCTTAGCGATGACAGCCTGCAGGAAAGTTCCTCTTCTCCAGAGGAAGATTCTGCTCCGGCAGAATCACATGATTCCCCCTCCTCTGCAGCCGCCACTTCTGATTCAAATTCTGACAAGGCTAAGCCCGCTCCGCAGCATCTCGAAGAGGGCACAAAAGCCCCCACTCCCGCGGCAGAAACTGACGAAGAAAATCTGGAACTGGAATTTGAAGATCTGAATCCTCACGTCTCCGACAGGGAACCTGCAGGGCATGACGCGCAGAATTCCGAAAGCCCGACTCGGCGTTCTGCCCCCAAAGCGAAGCCAGCGCAGGCACGCAAGAGCCGCAGACCCGCAGATGAGGAAGCGGATGATGAGACAGAGGACGAGAAACGTCCTTTCCCGCTTCATCTGGCTCTCCTCGCAGCGATTCTTCTCGTTATTGTCGTTGCTGTAATCCGATTCCTTGTATGGAATAAGGGAACCGACCTCAAGATCCACATCGGTCAGAATAAGGATCAGTACATCATCGAGGTAAATGACAACATGGTCTATCTCTCCGATTCCAAGCTGGAGGGGCACGAGGATGACGGCGTAACCACCGTGCTGTGCCTCGGCAATGAGCCATTTTCCCAGGATACTTCGGACACAGGCCTTGCCGGACAGATTGCCTCGCTCGGAAACTGCAATGTAATCAACGCTGCCTTCCCGAATTCTCAGGTCACCTGTGAGAATGCCTCGTACAGCACCGAGAGTCTGGATACCATGGATGATATTTTCAATCTCTTCTATGTATCCTATGCCATCTCCATCGGTGATTTCTCCTCGTTGGAGACGGTTGCGTCGGCTCATACAGAGGATGACACGTATCAGCAATCTGTTGATGCTCTGAAGAATACGGACTTCAGCAAGGTTGACATCATCGCCATCATGTATGACGGAACAGATTACATCAACGGCATGGCCATGCAGAACCCCGATGTTCCGGATGAGCTTACAACCTATGTAGGATCTCTTACGAACTCGTTCCAGCTGCTTCAGGATAAATATCCCTACATCCGAATCGTATTCATGTCACCCTATTATGCAGAGTACGACGGTACCAGCAGCCGGACCACAGACCTTGGCAACGGCACCATCGTCAACTATTTCCAGTGGGCGTATGATACCTGCGGCAGCTCCAGTGTTTCCTTCCTGGACAACTATTATGGTTCCGTCAATGAAACCAACTATTCCGAATACCTCTCTGACGGCATTCACCTGAACGCCGACGGCTGCACCAAGGTCGCGGATCACTTCGTATATAAAGTGATTCAGGACAATTATTCAGAGTACAATGTTTCCTCTATGTCAGTTGCTCAGTAGAAGAAATACGAGTAACTATTCAGAGCCCATTCGCAAAAGGATACCTAAAAGGAAGACTCTTATGCTGATCATTCAAAACGGACTCGTCATAGATCCCGCCTCCGGCCTGGAGGACCACCGTGATGTCATCGTTTCCGATGACGGCACCATCGCTGCCATTACACAATGCGGCGAACAGCAGATTCCGGATGGCGCATCTGTGATTGATGCATCCGGATGCATTGTCGCTCCCGGCCTCGTGGATACGCACTCGCATTTCCGCGATCCAGGCTTCACTTACAAGGAGGATCTGCACACCGGATCTCTTGCTGCGGCGGCGGGAGGCTATACCTCCATCATTCTCATGGCGAATACCAATCCTCCGGTAGATTCGGTCGAAACTCTGACTGATATCCTGCAGCGCGGCAAGGAGGAATCCATTCATCTCTACAGCGCTGCCAATGTAACAAAGGGTATGTCCGGCAGTGCCGTAAACGATCTGAAGTCTCTTGCCGAAGCCGGAGCCCGCGTTTTCACCGACGACGGCAAACCGATTCTGGACGAAAGCGTTTTCACACAGGCCCTTTCTGAGGCCACACAGCTCGGCATTCCTGTCAGCCTTCACGAAGAGGATCCTGCCTGCATCCATGAAAACGGCATCAACGCCGGCGGGCCTGCCGCACAGTTTGTCGGAATCACCGGTTCCGACCGGCAGGCAGAAATCTCCATGGTACAGCGGGATACACAGATCGCCGTTCGTCTCCATGCAAAGCTCCTGATCCAGCACATCAGCACAAAGGAAGGCGTAGAAGCCGTCCGCGAGTCCAGAAAACAGAACCCGCTGATTCATGCTGAGGCAACGCCGCATCATTTCTCGCTCACCGAGGAAGCAGTGATTCGAACCGGCAGCCAGGCCAAGGTAAATCCGCCTCTTCGCACCGAAGAGGACCGCCTTGCCATCATACAGGGACTGCAGGACGGCACCATCGATATCATCGCCACCGACCATGCGCCGCACAGTGATGAAGAGAAAGCCACCGAGCCTATGTGGAAGGCCCCCAGCGGCATGCTGGGTCTGGAGACCGCGCTTTCCCTCGCGATTCAGAATCTGGTAGAGCCCGGTTACCTCACCATGTCCCAAATGCTGGCCGCACTCACCTGTAACCCGGCTGCCTACTACGGTCTCCCGGCAGGAACACTATCCATCGGTTCCTCTGCGGATCTTGTCATCTTCGATCCGAAGGCTCGCTGGACGGTAACCCGTAATTTTCACTCCAAATCGCACAACTCGCCTTTCATCGGGCAGACGCTTCCCGGCGTCGTTCGCTGGACCATCGCGTCCGGCCGTGTGGTCTACCAGGGATAAGAAGACCTGGTATCCGTTTATAGCAAAGGATCTCCCTGTACCTTTCCGGCAGGGAGATCCTTTTGTG
>CAYLUU010000003.1:0-20106 GCA_964386925.1 uncultured Sarcina sp.
TCCGGAAATCAGGCAAGTTAATATGGCTAGTTATTTAAAAATCGCTGTACTAGTTTCAGTTCTTCGAGAACTCCGCGAGCTCCAGCCCCTTGTTGCGGTCCAGAACCATCTGCGGGCTCCACGCATTGACGAACAGGAGCAGCGGCTGGTCCTTCATATCCTTTACCAGCTTCATGTCCGTCGTCCCCACGATGTTCTTCACATCGCCATCGCACTTCGTAATCCAGCGAATGTTCTCATAGGGCAGCATCTCCAGGCGAATGTCCACGTTGTACTCGCTCTTCAAGCGGAACTCGAGCACATCGAACTGCAGGACACCTACCACGCCGGCTATGATCTCTTCCATACCGGTGTTGTATTCCTGGAATACCTGAATGGCACCCTCCTGCGCAATCTGGCGAATTCCCTTCACGAACTGATCACGCTTCATGGTGTCCACCTGACGAACCCTGGCGAAATGCTCCGGTGCGAAGGTCGGAATTCCTTCATAATGAAGCCGATCCCCCGGCAGGCAGAGCGTATCACCGATGGAATAAATCCCCGGATCGAATACACCCATGATGTCACCGGCATAGGCCTCGTCCAGCACCTTGCGCGAGCTTGCCATCAGCTGCTGCGGCTGTGAGAGGCGCTGCGTTCTGCCGCTCTGCATGTGGCGAACCTCCATGCCCGCCTCGTATTTGCCCGAGCAGATGCGCATGAAGGCCACACGGTCGCGGTGTGCCTTGTTCATGTTCGCCTGAATCTTGAACACAAACGCTGAGAAACCATTGTTCACCGGATCCACCGGTACGCCGTCACTGGTACGAGCCACCGGCGGCAATGCCATCTTCAGGAATGCCTGCAGGAAAATTTCCACGCCGAAGTTCTGCAGTGCCGATCCGAAGAATACCGGTGTCAGCTCACCTGCCTGAATCTTCTCCAGGTCAAAATCAGCCGAGGCACCATCCAGCAGATCGATCTCGCCCATCAATGTCTCATAGGCATCTTCCCCAATCTCGCCGACGACGGTATCCCTGTCATCCAGTTTCACACGGGTCTCTGATCCTTCCTTTGTTCCCTTCTGGGTATCAAAGTACTGAATGACCTCATTGCTCTCCCGGTCATAGATTCCCTGAAAAGCCTTTCCGGATCCGATCGGCCAGTTCACCGGGCAGGTCTCCACACCGAGGTTCTTCTCGATGTCATCGAGCAGCTCAAAGGTATCCAGCGCATCACGGTCCATCTTGTTAATGAACGTGAAGATCGGCACATGACGCATGGCGCAGACCTTGAACAGCTTTTTGGTCTGTGCCTCAACGCCCTTGGAACCATCGATTACCATGACGGCAGAATCTGCCGCCATCAGTGTACGATAGGTATCCTCGGAGAAGTCCTGGTGTCCTGGTGTATCCAGAATGTTGATGCAGCAGCCATCATATTCGAACTGCAGCACGGAAGAGGTCACCGAGATACCTCTCTTCTTTTCAATTTCCATCCAGTCAGAAACCGCTGTCTTCGCCGTTGCCTTTCCTTTTACGGACCCGGCCTGATTGATGGCACCTCCATACAGGAGGAACTTCTCTGTCAGTGTTGTTTTGCCGGCATCCGGATGAGAAATAATAGCGAACGTCCTGCGGCGTCCGATCTCTTCTGCAATCGTCCCCATTTACTGAGCATCCTTCGGTGCGTCCTTGATCGAGAAGGAAACACGGCCAAGCTTGTCCTTGCCAAGGCAGATCACGCGAACCTTATCACCCAGTGTCAGAACGTCCTCTACGTGCTCGATGCGGCGAGGAGCGATCTTGGAGATATGTACCATTCCCTCCTTGCCCGGGGCGAACTCGAGGAATGCACCGAAGTCCTTAATGGATACAACAACGCCATCCAGAACCTGACCCTCGTAGAAGTCTGTGGTAATGATGCTGATCATTCTCTTGGCATCTGCCATGCCCTCTGCATCTGTGCCGCAGATCGAAACCTTTCCGTCATCGCTGATATCGATCTGGCAGCCGGTGCGCTTGATGATCTCATTGATGGTCTTGCCGCGCTGGCCGACAACTTCACCGATCTTCTCAGGATCGATCTGGATCATGTCGATCTTCGGAGCATACTGGCCAACCTCTGCACGAGGCTCAGCGATCGCCTGGCTCATAACACCGTTCATGATGAACTCACGAGCCTCCTTGCAGCGAGCGAAAGCGCCCTCTACGATGGCTCTGGTCAATCCATGGATCTTGATATCCATCTGAATTGCGGTAATGCCGTCATGGGTTCCGGTTACCTTGAAGTCCATATCGCCGAAGAAATCCTCCAGTCCCTGGATATCAGTCAGCAGAACGAACTCGTCATCGGTTGCACCGGTTACAAGGCCGCAGGAAATGCCTGCTACCTGCTTCTTAATCGGAACACCGGCATCCATCAATGCCATGCAGGATGCGCAGGTGCTGGCCATCGAAGTGGAACCATTGGACTCCATCGTCTCCGATACGCAGCGGATCGCATACGGGAACTCCTCTACGGACGGCAGAACCGGGAGCAGTGCTCTCTCTGCCAGTGCGCCGTGACCGATCTCGCGGCGTCCCGGTCCTCTGGAAACCTTGGTCTCACCGACAGAATATGCCGGGAAATTATATTGATGTACGTATCTCTTCTCTGTTACGTTGGGATCCAGACCCTCTACGCGCTGTGCCTCAGACAGAGGAGCCAGTGTGCAGACATCTACGATCTGGGTCTGTCCGCGATGGAACATAGCGGAACCGTGTACTCTCGGGATCAGACCAACCTCAGCATGCAGCGGACGGATCTGCGTCAGCTCACGGCCGTCCGGGCGCTTGTGATCCTTCAGGATCATCTTGCGAACGGTCTTCTTCTCATACTGATATACGGCATCCCCCAGCTGTGCCAGGTATGCTTCGTTGTCGGCAAAAGCCTCCTTCAGGCGTGCTGTGATCTCTGCAACAGCCTGCTCGCGGGTCTGCTTGTCATCTGTGAAGACAGCCTTCTCCATCTCCTCCTGCGGAACGATCTTCTTCATATCCTCGAACATCTGCTCCGGAACTGCAACGGAGATGTACTCCTGCTTCGGCTTGCCGACTTCGCTCTGGATGAAATTGTAGAACTGGATCAGCTCCTGGTTCACCGCATCTGCCTGATAGATATAGGAAATCATATCTGCCTCAGGAATCTCGTTGGCACCGGCCTCAATCATCAGAATTCTGTCTGCAGAAGAGGCAACGGTCAGGCACAGATCGCCCTCATCCCACTCCTTCTGGCTGGGGTTGATGATTACTTTGCCGTCTACGAGTCCAACCTGTGTTGCGGCGCAGGGGCCAGCGAACGGAATGTCAGAAATAGTGGTAGCCAGAGGTGCTCCCATCATAGCAACCAGCTCCGGACGGCATGCCGGATCCACACTCATAACCATGCACTCCAGCGTTACATCGTTGCGCATATCCTTCGGGAACAGCGGACGCATCGGGCGGTCGATCACGCGGCTCGTCAGAACAGCATTGTCACTTGCCTTACCTTCTCTCTTCTTAAAGCCGCCGGGAATCTTACCAATAGCATAGAACTTCTCGCTGTACTCTACAGACAGAGGGAAGAAATCCACGCCGTCTCTGGGCGCTGCAGACTCGGTTGCTGTGCACAGAACCGTGGTATCACCATAGTGCATGAATGCGCAACCATTGGCCTGCTTACCGAATCTGCCGATATCAACAGAAAGCGTGCGGCCGGCCAGCTCCATGGAGTAGGTGGTGTAAGTCTCTTTCTTTTCTACGTTGTAATTCATTGCTTTACCCTTTGCTCTTCCTTCCGGGGGTCCTTCGTCCCCGGATACTCATAAACCATCGTCCGGCGCCCAATTGCCCGAACAATCAGAGAAGGCGACGCCGGACCGGTTTCTCACCCGGCCCGCACGCCGCCTTCCCCTTACTCACGTAAATTACTTTCTGATGCCCAGCTTCTCGATCAGTGCACGATACTTCTCAAGGTCAGTCTTCTTGAGGTAGTCCAGCAGTCCTCTTCTCTGACCAACGAGCTTCAGAAGTCCTCTGTTGGAATGATAATCCTTCGGGTTCTTCTTCATGTGCTCAGTCAGATCTACGATTCTTGCGGTCAGGAGTGCAATCTGAACCTCGGAAGATCCGGTGTCGCCTTCCTTGCGGCCATACTCCTTGATAATCTCTGCCTTCTTCTCTGCTGTAATCATTGTCTCCTCTTTCTGCCATGTGTACCGCTCCATGCGGTCATCACAAGGTCTTCTGAAACCTCCCAATACTAAGAAACGGTTGTCATGACAATCTGCCTGACCGGAGTGCCGGATTCTGAGTATGGGAACTACACAACTCCGAATACACTACCACAATGTCAATCCGGATGCAAGTACCGCCTCACACCCGGATGCAGTTTTGTATTGTATCTAAATACAATAGTATTTTCCATTATATGTAGCCTATTATCCTGCCAGTTGTGACACAATGAGGACTACCATGTCCTCCAGTGCATGTCCGCGTTCATCCACGGTGATGTCTGCATACCTTTCATACATCGGAACCCGCTCATTGAACAACATCTCGATGGTCTGCCCTTCTCGGAGGGCAACGCCACGGTTTTTCGCATCATGCAGGCGTTCTTCAAGCATATCAAGATCCATTTTCAGGTAGATCACACGACCGAGTTCCTTTAAATGTGCCATGGCTTTCTCGCCGTAGACGGCGCTTCCGCCGGGAGCGATGACGGAATGGCTGCAGGAAATACCGCATAGGGTCTCCTCTTCGAGCTGCAGGAAGCCGTCGACGCCGCGCTCTTCCATGAGCTGGGAGAGCTTCTTGCCGGTATTCCGCTGAATCACGAGATCACCGTCGATGAAATCATACCCAAGAGCCTTGGCAAGGATGATGCCGACGGTGCTCTTCCCGCAGGTCGGCATGCCGATCAGGATCAGGTTGTCGTGACCAGCTGGCTGTGCGAAGGTGATTTGGGAATTTGTGTTGGTGGGATTGGTCTTTGTTTTCTTCATAATGTGTCGTCTCTGAAACCTCATGTGTATATGTTCAGCACAGAGCGATTTTCAGAGAGAACTGACCGTTTACGGGCATGTTCTCGAATGAAATCGTTCTGTGGCCAAGCCCCGGAGGGGCTCTGGCCAACTTCATCGATAATGCGAAGCATTTGAGATGAGGTGCTGAATAGATTCTATCTGTGTAACTATTCAGAGCCAAGCAAATTTGCATAAAATGTGCGAGTAATGCTTGCATTGACGAGCCCATTTTTGCAAATTTATTTGGCGAGAACGCCACATGAGCAAAAGGAAAGCTGCGTAGCAGCGATTTTGCGAATGGGCTCTGAATAGTCACCTATCTGTAAATCTATATCAGCCCGTGGTACTGCTTCCCGGCGGTCAGATCTTCCTGCATGGTCTGCTCTAACTCGTCAAGACCGCTGAATCTTCGCTCCGGTCTCCGAAAGGTGAGAAGCGATGTCGTGATGACGCGTCCGTACAGATCGCCCATGTAATCGTAGATATGTGTCTCTACCGTCACAGCACCGGCATCCGTCACAGTAGGCTTCACGCCGATGTTGGTCATGCCGGGATACTCTCTGCCGTCCAGCCGTACCGTAGAATAGTACACACCATGCGGCGGCAGGAGCTTGTCCGATTCCGGGATCTGGTTCACGGTCGGAATGCCGATGGTGCGTCCCAGGGCATTCCCGTGCAGCACGGTTCCGAGAATCTGATAGGGACTGCCGAGGCACTCCTGCACCTGCTCCATCTCGCCGCCACGCACCAGCTCGCGGATCATTGTGGAGCTGATGGGCTGCCCGTCATGCTCTTCCTTCGCAATCTCAACAGCGCTGTAACCGCAGCTATCCTGAAGACTTCGAAGCAGGGCAAAATCGCCCCGTCCACGATCGCCGAAGGACAGATCCGGTCCGGCCGCAACCACCCCGGCCTGCAGCCTTTCACACAGGATCTCCTGCACGAAGCGCTCCGGCTCTGTCGCCGCCATCTCGCGGTCAAAGGGCAGCTCCACCAGAAGGTCCACGCCCATCTCATCGCAGCAGCGCCTTTTCTCTTCTCTCGTTGTGAGCAGTCCGCTATCCAATGTGCCGAAGAACACCTCCGGCAGCGGATCGAAGGTCAGAACGCAGGACTGCATACCCTCTCTGTGCAGAATCTCCTGCAGAAGGCGCCGGTGCCCCTTATGCATCCCATCAAATTTGCCGATGGCTACGGCTGAGGGAGTATCGGTATGAAATTGTGTCAGGTCCGTTATGATTTGCATAGATTCCTTGCTGTATTCTATCTGTTTAGGGAAACGCTGATTAAAGCGTTTCCCTCGCCGGATTTGCGCTGCGAAGCAGCATTTTCCCTTGCAAATCCGTGCGATCCACCGGAGGTTGCTAAGGAAATGCTGATTTAATCAGCGTTTCCTTAGCACCTGGCGATTTCAACGTGAATCGGCCGCTTACGGTCAGGCGCCGAGTTATCTTCTGTCTCTCTCCCGCGAGTCGGTGTCATGGAACATCTTGGTCGGCAGAGCACGGCGTCTTCCGTCTTCGTAATGGTACAGGGCATAGAACTCGCCCTGCTCATCGTAGACCCGGATTTGCGGCTCCTTCGGAAGTTTCCCTTCTATGGTGTTCGCACCGGAGAGGGCGTTGCCGTTACGCAGATATTTCATGTCTTCTTCACGAATGTGAATCGCCGGTGCCCCGGCGAAAAAGGAATCCACCGGAATGACATGCGGCTGCACACCTGCCGGCCCTTTCTCATCCATGAGAGTCTGCAGTTCATCCAAACGAAGGGCATCCTCCAGTCGGAAGATTCCGACACGTGTCCGCTGCAGGTGCTCCATGGCACCGCCGACGCCCAATGCATTGCCAATGTCCTCGCAGAGTGTCCGGATATACGTTCCCTTCGAGCAAACGACGCGCAGTGTTACGTAGGGAAGTTCTACTGCCTGCACCTCCAGCTCAGAGATCTCGATCTCGCGTGCTTTCCGCTCTACGGTAATCCCCTCCCGTGCCAGCTCATACAGCCGCTTGCCGTTGCTCCAGACAGCGGAATACATGGGCGGGATCTGATTTATTTTGCCTGTAAAATGTGCGGCAGCTTCGCAGATTCGTTTCTTCGCCGCCTCCTGGCTGCCGCCGAGCAGCTGCAGCACCTCATCATCCGTTTTCTGTGTCAGGATGGCGCCGGTCATATCCTGCGTGTCCGTCGTGACGCCGAGCCGCAGCCTTGCCACATATTCCTTGTCGCGATCTGCAATGAGCTCTGCGAGTTTCGTTGCATTGCCAAGGCATACCGGCAGGACACCCACTGCCATTGGATCCAGCGTTCCCGTGTGGCCGATACGGCGCAGGTGCAGAATGCCGCGCAGCTTCGCCACCACATCGCTGGAGGTATAACCAGGCTCCTTATTCACGACCAGCATGCCGCAGAAGTGATTCTCGGTTCGAACTGCCATGTTATCTCTCCCCAATATTCTGTACATTTTCACAAGGACAGGGTGGCGGTAGAATCGCCTATACCCACACGCCTGCCTCGAGCTGTTCCTCGATGTGCGGCGCCAGATTGTTGATGATGTCATGATACGATCCGTTGCTGGTAAAGCCGGCCGCCCTTGCGTGTCCGCCGCCGCCGTAAAGCTGGGCGAGCTTCGACACATCTACCTCGCCGGTCGAGCGAAGGCTCACCTTGTAGCTCATCGTCTCCAGCTCATAGAGGAAGATCGAGCAGCATACACCATCGGTCTGTACCAGATGGCTTGCAATGCCTTCCAGATCCGCACTCGTTGCCTGATAGAAACGCATCGTCTGACGATCGATCTTGCTGACAATGCATCGTCCATCCATGAATCGAATGCTCTCGAGCAGTGCGCGGCCCAGGATCTGCTGCTGCACGTAGGTCTTCTCGTAGAACACATCCCGCACGATGGAAGAGAAATCAAATCCGTAGGTGATGAGCTTGCCTGCAATCTCCATGGTCTGGCGACCTGTGTTGGAGTACATGAACACGCCCGTGTCTGTCACCATGCCGATGTAGAGATTCTGTGCCACCTCGGCATCAATCTTCTCTTCGTCCATTGTCAGGTATGCAAGCTCGCAGGCACTGCTCGCGGTCGGAACGATGTAGTTCACATCGCCGCTGCCAGTGTTGGTCCGGTGATGGTCGATGTTGATCTTCTTCCCGGCCTTCATGAACAGATCCAGTGCATCTCCCAGTCTCTCCTTCTCACAGTCCAGGCAGATGAAAGCGTCATAGTGTGCCACATCTGTCTTACACTCATGATGAACCTTTTCCGAGCCGATGATATTGCGAGCCAGCGATTCTCCGAAGTGTTCAAGGAAAACATCGACCCGCGCCCCCGGCATTGCCTTTTCCAGATACAGTGCCATTCCCATACAGGAACCGACACAGTCTCCGTCCGGCCGGATATGGCCGCTGATACCGATGGTTCTGCAGTCCTTTACTTCTTCAAGGATATTTATCATTCTTTCCTTTCCCTCACTCTGTTCAGCCAGCCACGGTCTGCCGCAGTCTGCTCTGAACAGCTCTCTGAAATCAAAGTAACTATCAGTCAGACTTTATTCCAGATCCAAGGCGTCTTCTTCCGTCTCGTCGCTGTCATCTTCATAGGCACTGGTATCGTTGATATCTATGCCACGGCTGCGGCGCTCCTCTTCGGCGGCGGCATCCTGTGCCTTCACCTCATCGATCTTGTGTGCCATCTCCACACCGTAGGCAATGGAGGTGTCCTGCAGGAAATGCAGCTCCGGCGTATTCCGAAGGTTCACCTGATGGGCCAGCTCCCGGCGAATAAAGCCGGTTGCACTGCGAAGTCCCTGCATTGTCTTCTTCTGATCCTCCTCGGTTCCCAGAACCGAAATCCACACCTTGCAGTTCTTCAGATCCGGTGCAACCTCCACCTCAATGACCGAGGTCATCGGCGATACACGCGGATCCTTAATATCCCGGATAATCGCGGCCAGACTCTTGCGAACCTCGTCGTTAATCCGGCGGTTCTTTACACTGTTTTTTCTCATACGTTCCTCTCTGCAACACGGGCCACGGCACGCTGCATCTGCAGCACACCGTGGCCCATCTATGTATATCAATATACTTACATCTCCGTCAGCCCTGCTGCTGGGCCGCTGGATAACTCCCTTATGCGTTCTCTTTTGCCTTCCGGGCAGCTTCCTTCTCCTTGCGGGCAATGACTTCTTCTCTCGGAACCTCAACCATCTTGTAGGCCTCGATCTGATCGCCGACGTTCATTGCATCGAAGTCCTCGAATACCAGACCGCAGTCATAGCCGGCCTTGACTTCCTTCACGTCGTCCTTGAAACGCTTCAAGGATGCCAGTGCACCCTCGAAGATCTTCTCGCCGTCGCGGGTAATCCGTACGGTGCAGCCCTTCTCAATCTGTCCGTCCAGAACCATGGAACCGGCAATGTTGCCGATCTTGCCGGACTTGAACAGCTGACGTACCTCTGCATGTCCGATGACCTTCTCCTCATAGACAGGAGCCAGCATGCCGTTCAGTGCGGCATTGACATCGTCGATGGCCTGATAGATGACCTTGTACAGATGGATCGATACACCGTTGTGCTCGGCAATGGACTTTGCCGTAGAAGACGGCTGTACATTGAAGCCGATGATGGCTGCGTTGGAGGCTGCTGCAAGATCCACATCCGACTCGTTGATGTTGCCGGCTGCACTGTGGATGATGCGTACCTTGACCTCGTCGTTCGTCAGCTTCTGCAGGGATGCACACAGAGCCTCAACTGAACCCTGTACATCAGCCTTGACAATGAGCTCGAGCTCCTTCATCTTGCCTTCGCGCATCTGATCGAACAGGTCTTCCACGTTCATGGACATAACGTTCTCTTCGAGCAGCTCTTCCTTGTGCTGTGCCTTGTAGGTCTCCGCATAGGACTTCGCTACATCGTTGGATGCATGTGCGACAATGACTTCGCCGGCGCCGGGAACATCAGAGAGTCCCAGTACCACAACAGGCTCCGAGGGGCCTGCGGTCTTTACGTTCTTACCCTTGTCGTTGATCATGGCACGAACCTTACCATAGGCAGGGCCTGCGGAGATGAAATCTCCAACATGAAGGGTGCCCTTCTGAACGAGCACGTTCGCAACCGGGCCGCGGCCGCGATCGAGCTTCGCCTCCAGAACAAGGCCTCTTGCGAGGCGATCCGGGTTAGCCTTCAGCTCCATGACATCTGCCTGCAGCAGAATCGTTTCGAGCAGGTCATCGATGCCGTCACCAGTCTTCGCAGAGACATTCACGAACTCCGTCTGTCCGCCCCAATCGGCAGGGATGAGCTCATATTTGGACAGCTGCTCCTTCACGCGGTCCGGATTCGCATCCGGCTTATCCATCTTGTTCACCGCGACGATGATCTCGACGCCGGCTGCCTTTGCATGGTTGATGGCTTCCACCGTCTGCGGCATCACGCCGTCATCTGCTGCAACAACCAGCACGGCGATATCGGTAGACTGCGCGCCGCGAAGACGCATTGCCGTAAAGGCCTCGTGTCCGGGCGTATCCAGGAAGGTAATGGCACGATCCTGTACGTTTACGGTGTAAGCGCCAATGGCCTGAGTAATACCGCCTGCTTCCTTTTCTGTCACTCTGGAATGACGAATGTAGTCCAGAATGGAAGTTTTACCATGGTCAACGTGTCCCATGACGCAGACAACAGGCGCTCTGGATACCATGTTCTCCTCGAGGTCCTCGTCCTCCTTCAGGAGTTCTTCGATGACGTCAACCTTCTCTTCTTTCTCGCAGAGGATATCGTAATCAGATGCAATGTTCTCTGCCTCCTCATAGGTCACCTCGGAGTTCACTGTCATAGCCTTGCCGGCGAGGAAGAGCTTCTTGATGAGCTCAGCCGCCTTGAGATGCATGGCCTCTGCCAGATCGCCGATGGTCAGCTTCTCCGGAATGGTGATCACCTTGATCTGCTCTTCCGGCTCCTCCACCTTCTCTACCACAGGCTTAATGAAGCGGCCGGAGCGATTCCTGCGCTCTCTCTGCTCATTCTGCTCGAAGGCAACGTCCTTTTTGTTGTGACGGTCTCTGGATACACCGTTCGGATTGCGGCGCTTGTTCCCGCTGCCGCCGAACTCCTGTGCCGGAGCAGCATTGCTGCCGCCAAAGCCGCGTCCGCCGCCTGCTCCGGGTCTTCCTCCCTGGCCCTGACGGCCAAAGGAAGCTCCCTGACCGGGACGGCTTGCACCAAAGCCAGGTCTTCCCTGACCTCTTCCGCGATCACCCTGACCGCCCTGGCCGTACTGGCTGCCGTTCTGACCATAGGAACGATTGCTATTCCGATCGCCGGTTCCTGCCGGGCGCCGGTTCTGGCCGCTGTTCTGACCGTAGCCGGTTCCCTGACCGCCGTTCTGGCTTCTTCCTCGATAGTTTCCATTCGATCCGCCGCTGCGTCCGCCCTGGCCGCGGCCGGTAGTCTGTGTCTGGCCGTAGTTATCGTAATGAGCCAGACGAACAAAGCCGATCGGTCCATCGCTCTTAGCCGCCGGCTTCTCTTCAGTCGGTGTTGCTGCAGGTGCCTCCGCTTTCTCTGCTGGCTTTTCTGCGGTCTTTTCTACATTCTGCACTGCCGCTGCAGGCTCTGTAGTCTTCTCCGGAGCTGCTGCAGGTGCCGCTGCTGCCTTTGCTGCCGGTGCTGCATTCTCCGTTACCGGAGCTGCTGCAGTCTCTGCTGCCGGCATAACTGCCTGCGTAAGCTTCTCTTCCGGCTGTGCCTTCGGTGCAGATTCCGCTGCCGGTGCCTTCGGTGCCGGATTTGTATTCTGTACCGGCTTGTGATAATCCACCGTCATCTGAGAGGGTGCCGTCTTAGGCTTGATCGGACGGTATGTAGCTCCATTTCCCTGGGAAGGACGGCTATTCTGTCCGTTCCGTGCGGAGCGCTGGCCGTTCCCGCCATTCTGCGTGCGGCCGCCATTTGCACTGCCGCCTGCCGAATAGCTGCCGGCACTGCGCTGCGTCTTGTTGCCGCCGGCATTTCCACCGGTTACGATGATGATTTTCTTCTTCTTCACAGGAGCAGCCTTGGCTGCCTTCTCTTCACCCTGCGCTGCTGTATTCTCTGTCTGTGCTGTCTCTTCCGTCTTCTTCACAGCCACCTTCTCTTCTGCAGCCTTTGCTGCCTCTGCGGAGGTCGACTCCTTTGCAGGAGCTACCTTTCTGCCGCCGAAATGTGCATCCACCAGCTTCATCATCTCTTCATCAACGCTGTTGCTGGCGGTCTTGATCTCTACTCCGTTCTCTTTGAGGAAAGAGGCTACCTCGCTCTTCTCTACACCATAGGTCTTCATGATCTCACTTACTCTCGTCTTCGCCATCCTTACCTCTTTCTTCCTGTATGCCGAACATCTTCATTAATGAACCTGCAAATCCCCGATCCGTAACTGCTGCGCATGCCCGCGGGCCTTTGCCGATGGCCTGTCCCAAACGGTCTTTCGTTCCGTAGTAAACCAAAGGCACGTGATAACTACGGCACTTATCCTCTGCCGTCTTGCGCGTGTTGCCTTCTGCATCCTCCGTGACAATAACGAGTGCCGCATTCCCGCCGCGCACTGCCTCCACGGTAAGGAATCCTCCGCTCTTGAGTCGTCCTGCCTTCGCAGCAAGCCCCAGCATATGCCAGATTCTGCCGGACGCAGCCTCTGTCACTTCAGCCCGGTACAGCCTGCTCTCCGGATTGTGCGAATGCGTCAGGCGCATGCCCTGCTCTTTGTCAGATGCAGCATTTGACTTCTGTTCTGTCATCCCGTCGCCTCCTTCTCCCGGAGCATCTCCTGCAAGGCCTCTCTGACCTGCGCCAGTGCATCTGCTGATACCTCCGCGCGGAAAGCTCTGGAAAGGCTCCTCTTGCGAAAGGCTTTCTCCAGGCAGGCCGGATCAGCGCACAGATAGGCGCCTCGTCCGTTCATCCGTCCTCCCGGATCTACGATTACAGTACCCTCACTCGTCCGTACAATTCGAATCAGCTCACGTTTGTCTTTGCATGTTCCACACCCGATGCAGGTTCGCATCGGAATCTTTTTCGGCATAGAGAACCTGTCTCCCCCTTGTCTATTGCTCGATACTGTCAGGAGCAAAAGAACCTTTGCTCCATCATCCTTATATCTGTCTCAAAATATTTGAAACCGCCCATCGGCAGTCTCTCCTGTCTGCAGCAGTCTGCTTACTCTTCGCTTGCTGCTTCCTCTGCGAACTCCTCAGATCCCTCTTCTGCGTACTCCGCATCAGCCTCATCCTCATAGACTTCGATAGGATTACCATTCTCATCTACCGGATTGCCGTTCTCATCCACGAATTCGATTTCCTCGTCTTCGTCATCGCCCAGATAATCCTCATAACGGAAGCCGGGTGCGTCCTTCGCCTGCGTTTCGTCCTTGATGTCGATCTTGTAGCCGGTCAGGCGTGCTGCCAGACGGGCATTCTGTCCTTCACGGCCAATGGCCAGAGACAGCTGATAATCCGGAACCACAACCTTGGCGCTGTGCTCCTCAGGATCAGCGAATACCGCAACGATCTTCGCCGGGGACAGAGCATTCTGGATCAGGTTGCCCGGGTTGTCATCCCAGTTCACGATATCGATCTTCTCGCCATTGAGCTCGTCCACAATGTTGTTGACGCGGGTTCCGTTGAGGCCAACGCAGGCGCCGACCGGATCCACGTTCGGGTTGGAGCTCCATACTGCAATCTTCGTACGGCTGCCTGCCTCACGCGCGATGCTCTCAATGGTAACGGTGCCGTCACGGATCTCTGCCACTTCCTCAGCGAACAGACCCTTGACAAGGTCGGGATGCGTACGGGATACGAGAATTCTGGTGCCGCCTTTTGCTGTTTTGCGTACATCTACGATATACACGCGGATACGGTCGCCTGTACGCAGCTTCTCGCTGGGTACCTGCTCCTTCTCGTTCAGCATAGCCTCCGCTTTCATAGTGCCATCCTGGGTTCCAAGGTTAATGGTCCAGTTACGGCCGACCTGACGCTGTACCACACCGGTGACAACGGTCTTCATCTTGTCTGCAAAATAATTGTAAACCGCATTGCGCTCTTCCTCACGAATCTTCTGCAGGATCACGTTCTTGGCAATCTGTGTGGCAATGCGGCCAAAGGATTTGCTGTTGAAGTCAACGCGTACAACATCGCCGATCTCTCCGATGATGTGCTGCTTTTTCGCATTCTCTGCGGTGATCTGGTACTGGTCATCCAGAACATCATCCTCGTCTGCGACGATGGTCTTCTCTGCCCACACATGATACTCAAAGGTATCGCGGTCCACCTCAACCTTGACGTTGTCCGTCTTGCCGAAGTTGTTCTTGCAGGCGATTACCAGTGCGGATTCAATGGCATCGAAAAGAGTATCTGCACTGATATTCTTCTCCTTCTCCAGCACATCCATTGCGACTTTCAATTCTTCGTTCATTGCCTCTCCTTTTTACCTGTGATCAGGTTAACGCCTTCAATAAATATCGTATCGATTCAGCGTATCTCAGCATATCTGTAAACGTTCTGTGCAATATTCCGCTCAAATCCCGCGGTTACAGGGTTACCTTCAGTCGGATATTCGCCACATCCTTGCGCTTCAGGACCAGATCCTCCAGAGGATTCCCTTTGGCATCGGAGCGTCCGATGGTAACCGTGTCTGCGTCAAAAGCCTTCAGCACGCCATCAAAGCTCTTGTTCTTGTCCTCGTAGGGAGCATAGGTGCCGCCCTCTACCTCCTGGCCGATGCTGGCTTGGTAGTGGCGATCTTTGGTCAGTGCGCGCCCCAGTCCCGGACTGGAAACTTCTAATGTATAAGCTTCCTGAATCGGATCGGTATCATCCAGTGCATCTGACAGATCATGGCTGACATCCACACAGTCATCGATGGTCACACCGCCGTCCTTATCGATGAAGGCACGAAGGTAATATTCCTGACCCTCTCTTACGTATTCCACATCATAAATGCGGACTCCTCTGGAGGCTGCAATGGGCTCCAGGAGCTTTTCTACCATTTCTTCAATATCCTTGCGCTTTGCCATGATATCCTCGCTCGATTGATTTACTGCCGTCTGGCCGCATCCGGACTCACATCCAATTGGTATCAAGATTGGAATTGAAATCCGAATATGGCCCAGTCGAAATTCGTATCGACGTCCCCGCGCAGCCGAACCGCTTTACACAAGAAAGAGTGGACCGAAGGCCCACTCTCAATCAACTACGCTATCAAAACATATTTACACTACCACGCATTGCCGGGATTTGCAAGCGTTTTCCGCCTGTATGTACTGTCAGCTACTATTCGCCCGCCAGGCAGGAGCGGACAGTGGAGAGTGTCCGCTTCTAGCCAGCGAACGAGCTGCCATGTCCGCTTTTCCTAGATCTGCACCTTACAGCTTGCGCATGCATGTCCGGTCAGCTCCTGGCTGCGAGCATCCGGCTGTGCAAAGCCTGCATATACCGTGAACTCCTTCGTGCGGATCTCTCTGTGACCATCCTCATCGACTGTAGCGAGCTCATGCGGCTTCACAGTCAGTTCAACCGTTTTCTCCTCACCCGCTGCCAGCTCTACTCGCTGAATAGCGGCAAGATGCGGGTTGGTCACATCATTTGCATCATTCTCAGCCTTCACATAGACCTCTATGACATCCTGGGTTGCTGCCTTCCCGTCATTACGAACAGTTACCGTAACCTTCAGTCCGTCAATGCCATAGGCTGCGCCGTAATCGTCGCTGCTGCCAAAAGCTGTCTCACCGGCAGTAATCGATGCATCGTCTGCTCTCTTCGCCACCTCTGCTGCAACCTCTGCTGCAGAGCAGTCTCCGTAGGTCAGACCGTAGCCGAACGGATACAGCGGCGTTCCTTCGTAGTAACGATAGGTCCGATTCTTCATGGAATAATCCGTGAACTCCGGCAGATCCTTGTCATGCTCGTAGAAGGTAACCGGCAGCTTTCCGGAAGGCGATGTTTCGCCGAAGAGAACGGCTGCAACGTTCTTGCCGCCGCGTCCGCCCGGATACCATACCTGCAGAACAGCTGCTGCATGATCTTCTGCCGTGCGCAAATTCACAGCGCTTCCTGTCATATTGATGACCACCACCGGCTTTCCGGTTGCGATCATGCCGCGCAGGAGCTCGAGCTGCTGGAAGGGCAGCTCCAGGCCGTTTTTATCGCCGGAAGCATACCGGTTTCCGGTATCGCCCTCTTCGCCTTCCAGTGTCTCGTCCAGACCCAGAACAACGAATACCACTTCCGACATCTCGGCGCATTGCTGAGCCTCAGCCAGACGGTCACACATAACAGGATCCGACAGTGCCTCTACGTTGTCCTTGAAGAGATGGCAACCCTCGGAATAGTGAACGTTTACATCCTCTCCCAGATAATCCTGAATGCCTTCCAGAACCGTCGTGTAACGGGAGGCATCGCCGTGGTAGTTGCCCTTCAGCGCAACGCGGCTGTCCGCATTCGGTCCGACGACTGCCACATCATGAAGCTTGCTCTTATCGAGCGGCAGAATACCATTATTCTTGAGCAGAACAAAGCTCTCTCTGGCTACGCGATCCTCCACAGCCAGATGCTCCTTGCACTCCACAACGGAGTACGGGATCTTGTCGTACTCGGTCTCGCCGAACATACCAAGGAGGTACCGGGTCGTGAACAAGCGGATGGCAGACTCTGTGATATATTTCTCATCCAGAATTCCCTGCTCTACGGCGTTCATCACCTTCTGGTATGTGCAGCCGCAGTTCACATCGGTTCCGTTCTCCAGTGCGAGAACAACCGATTCCTCAGGAGTCTTCGTGATCTTATGATTCTCGTGGAAATCACGCACTGCCCAGCAGTCCGAAACGAAATGTCCTTCGAACTTCCACTTGCCTCGCAGGATCTCCTGCAATGCCGGTGATCCGCAGCAAACCTCGCCGTTGGTCCGGTTGTAGGCACCCATGACAGCTTCTACCTTTGCCTCCTTGACGCAGGCTTCGAAAGCAGGGAGATAAGTCTCCTCCATGTCTTTTTTGGATGCTACCGCATTGAAGTGATGGCGATCTGCCTCCGGACCGGAATGTACCGCGTAGTGTTTCGCACATGCTGCCGTCTTCATCACCTCGCCGTCGCCCTGCATGCCTTCAATGAAGCGAACACCGAGCCGCGACGTCAGATACGGATCCTCGCCGTAGGTCTCATGCCCGCGGCCCCATCTGGGATCACGGAAAATATTCACATTCGGTGCCCAGAAGGTCAGACCCTTATAGATATCCCGGTCCCCATGCCGGGACTGCATGTTGTATTTGGCCCTGCCCTCCTCGGCCGTCACCTCTCCGACCTCCTGCATGACATCCGGGTCGAAGGCCGCTGCCATACCAATGGCCTGCGGGAACATGGTGGCAACACCTGCTCTGGCAACGCCGTGCAGCGATTCGTTCCACCAGTTGTAGGCAGGAATTCCCAGCCGCTCAATGGCAGGGGAATCGTATTTTAGCTGGGATGCCTTTTCCTCCAGCGTCATCTTGGAAACCAGCTCGGTTGCGAGGTTTCTCGCCTCTTCTCGGTTCATGTAACCCTCCTTACACGTGCCTTTAACGCAGCACCTTTCGGTGCAGCGTCTTCTTTTCAAAACAGCAGCCATCCGAACTCAGCCTATTGCAGACAGATTCCGAATGGCTGCTGCCACGTCATTCCAGTGTTGTTATTACTTCACCTTAATCATAACCTTGAGCGCATCCGTCTTGTTGGTCAGCGCTTCCTGGTATGCATCCTGAATATGATCGAAATCAAACTCATGTGTTACCAGCGGCTTCACATCAATGGCTCCCTTGGCAACTGCTGCAATCGCCTTCGGATAGATGTTGCGATAACGGAATACGGACTTGATGGTGATCTCCTTGTCCATGACCTGTGCGAAGTTGTAGCTGATCTCCGGCTTTACGGAAATGCCGACCAGAACAACCGTGCCGCCTCTCTTTACAAGGAACGGGGTCTGTGCGATGGTGACGGCAGAACCAGCAGTCTCGAATACCTTCTCTGCGCCTGCACCGTTCGTAACGTCCTTTACGATCTCCATGACGTCTTCCTTGCCGCTGTTGATGACAACGTCAGCGCCCATCTTCTTAGCCAGCTCAAGCTTTGCATCAATGAGATCCGCAACGATGATCTTGCCTGCACCGTGTGCCTTGCATGACAGCAGAGTTGTCATGCCAATGGTGCCGGCGCCCAGAATGAGGACCGTCTCGCCAACCTGTACTTCGCCCTGATTGGCTGCATGGAAGCCAACGGAAAGGGGCTCGATCAGTGCACCTTCCTTTGTCGTAACATTGTCCGGCAACTTGAAGCAGTAGTCTGCCGGGAACTCGATGAACTCCTCGTTGCAGCCAGGTACCGGAGGAGTTGCCAGGAACTGAACATCAGGGCAGAGGTTATATTTGCCTTCCTTGCAGAACTCGCAGGTGCCGTCGGTAATACCAGGCTCCAGGCAGACATGATCGCCGACCTTCAGATCGGTAACGCCTTCGCCCACCTCAACAACGGTTCCGGCTGCCTCATGCCCCAGCATGTAATCATGCTCCATATCCACCACATATGCGCCGCAGCGTCCGCTGTGATAGTAGTGTACATCGGAGCCGCAGATGCCGACGTATTCCAGAGATACGACGACATTGCCCTTGCAGGCTGTCGGCTTCGGAATCTCTTTAATGATCATGTTGTCGAGTCCGTGCATGAATGCACCCTTCATCATTTCCATCGTATTGTTCCTCCTAATATAAATCAGTGTTATATTGCAGGCTCCGCTATACGCGGAGCAGTAGAACCGTCCTTAAATATATCAATTCATCCCTTATGCATTTTCTTCAGCCTGCTGGGCCTGTTCGTAGCGCTCATCCAGCCGCATTGCCTTGTCGAGAGTGTTGTACATGATCCGTATTGTCATGAAAGCCGGGAACCAGACTCCCAGCATTACCAGGAATACCAGTGAATACGGATAAAGGATCAGCATCAATGCCCAATAGCCTGCGCGAAGTGCAATGGTCCCGAGCGTAATCAGAGGATGCATCATCGTCATCAGCCAACAGTTCTTCACGATCTGCGGGAGAGAAAGATCGACCATCAGCCGCTGCGTCCACAGGTAAGTGTAGATCGCCAACACGACCACCACCATGACAACAACGCAAATGATCATCATGTCCGGCAGCCGGTTCCCGTTGTACAGATTGTTCACCACATTGATCACCATGGCAGAGATCAGGCCAACGATCATTCCCGGGATCAGACTCCCCTTCCACTCGCGCTTCAGGACCTTGACGTAGCGTTCCCACCATCTGCCGGGGTAGCCGCGGTAGGACATCAGAGCTGCGTCGTACATTGCAGCATAGAAGGGTGCTGCAATCAGTCCTCCCACGATGCCGGACAAGAGCAGGATCTGCGGCCGCTCCCACATGGATCCCAGCGTGAATCCCGTCAATGCAGGAATCATCGCAATGACACAGATCAGATTCGTAATAAAGAGGCGCGGAACATTATCGACGACGGCTCTCCAGGTATAGCCCCTCGATGTACGATCGTCCTGATCCGCACCCAGTGTGCCCCCCAGATTGTTGTAATCCAAACCGCCGAACATTCCCATGCGTTTCCCTCTCTTCTCCGCTCTGATGAATCGGTACGATTCCGCACCCGCCCGTCAATTTCAAACGTGAATACGTCCGCAAGGCGCCCGATTCACGTTGAAACATCCAGGTGCTGAACAGATATCTCACATCATCGTACACCCGTAGCTTACCCTTCGCCAGTTCATTCTGCTCGTCACTCCTTGCGGAGTATCCTTCAAGTTATGCGGAAAAGTGCCGGCCGATGCATGACGGGTCCTGGCGGAGATGTCCGCCCCGGGGACGTCTCGCGACTCCGTCCTCGGACCTAACGGTGCTAAGCTCACAAAACACGTTCGCAAGCACCGAGGCCTCGCAAGGCTCCTGGGCTGGACATTCTGCCGCCACCCTGTCACGCAGAAATACTGGATTACTACGCAGCAAAAAAGGAGCGGACTCCTTTCGGAATCCGCTCCCTCTTATTTCAGTCACTCATG
>CAYLUU010000003.1:20206-44017 GCA_964386925.1 uncultured Sarcina sp.
AAAAAAGGAGCGGACTCCTTTCGGAATCCGCTCCCTCTTATTTCAGTCACTCATGACTGCAGCTGCAAATTATTCAGCCTTGCTGTTCTGATAATAGGTGTTGTACATATCCAGAACATTCTGCTCGTTCTGAGCTTCCAGCTCTGCTACGTAGGTATCCCAGTCAGCATCGATGTCTGCCTGACCCATAGCGAACTTCAGAGTCCAGGTGTTCTCGGTGTCGAACAGAGGAGTTGCCCACAGATTCATCTGCTCGGAATCATCCTCAGACAGTGCAACAACCGGATCCAGAGGCTTCAGCTCTCTGTACTCGCCCTGGCGCTTGTAGAAGTCCTGCAGATCCTCAGAGAAGTTAGAGGTCAGCAGCTCTTCGGTTCCGCCATACATGAAGTTACCGCAAGCGAAGCCATACTTAACTCTCATGTCTTCCTGATCGTCAGAGGTCTGTGCGATGGAAAGTCCTGCGCAGTAGTACTGATCGTTCAGAGTGTACTTGCCGTCGGTAACCGTGTAGGTTCCGTCCTCGCCTTCAACACCCCACTTGGTGAGAGTCTGGCCTTCGTTGCTGTACCACAGCCAGTCAATGAAGCGCATCATCTTAATGAAGCCATCCTGTCCAAGCTCATCCAGAGCCTTAGAGGATACCATCAGGCCACACTCCAGGCGGGAGTTCTCTGCCTGGTAGTTGGTGGTTCCCTTCGGAAGTACGCAGCGGTAAACCTCGAAGTTGCCCTCGCCCAGCTGAGAAGTCAGACCTTCGATCTGAGTCGTAGTCTGAGAACGGTTGGTCAGGATCAGAGCAGTCTTGCCGGTGTAGAACTTGTTGTCAGCGGTTGTATCCTGCTGAGACCAGGTCTCGGGATCCAGGATCTTGTTGTCAACGAGCTTCTTGATAACAGTCATGTACTCTTTGTACTCGTCGCTGGTGCCGGACATCTTGAACTCATCCGCATCGGTGTCGAAATACAGATCAGCAGAGTTGGTTCCGCCGTTGCTGCTCCAGGAAGTGTAGATGCCATAGCTCTTGGAGATCAGGTTCAGAAGGCATCCGCCTGTGCCGTAACCGGAATCAGAGCCGCACCATCTGTCAGACCAGATGTAATCGCTCTCAGAGCAAAGGCCCTGCTCAACCATGTATGCCTTTACATCGATCAGGATATCTGCGAACTCGTCCCATGTCCAATCCTTCTCAAGTTCAGCAATGTCATAGCCTGCGCCCTCGAACAGATCCTTGCGCAGCAGCAGTGTGTAATCCTGCAGAGCGGTCTCCTTCATACCAGCGAGACGATAATACTTGCCGTCCTCCTGCAGAAGGGTGTTGACATCCGCCTCCATGTTGTACTCGTTGTAGAAGTTGGTGTAGTTGGGCATGTACTGCGTGTAGTCAGATACAGCAACCACACCGCCGCCGGTCACATAGCTCTTCTCATCGTAGATCTTCGGGATGATCATCGGAGCCTCGCCGGAGTTAATAGCAAGAGATACCTTGGAAGAGTAGTCCGCGTTGTTCACTCTGGTGAGCTCCAGGTGTACATTGGTAGCCTTCTCGATCTCGTAGAAGATACCGCCCTCTTCACTCCAGGAATCCTGATACGGATATGCATCATTGTCATTGAAGAACATGGTGTAGGTTACCGGCTCCTCGGAATAGAACTGAGAGCCATAGGTGTAACCATCTGCCTGATACACACCGTTCTCGTCAGCGGTAGCTTCTTCCACTGTCTCAGCAGTTGTCTCGGAAGCTGCCTCTGCAGAGTCAGAGCTGGAAGATGAGCTGCTGCCGCAGCCAGCCAGCATGGATGCAGCCATAGAGGCTACAAGCACTGCACTAATGAGTTTCTTTTTCATATATCCTCCTTATGAATTATGAAAAATTCAGACCACGACTCATTATCATGGTCACATATTTATGTATCTATTTATCACCCATATCTCGTTTTTCCTTCAGAAAAAATCGATGTGGCTGGGCAGAGGCCGACACTCGAAGGCAGCTATGCTGCCTTCTTCTGTTTGACCTTGCCCACCTGCCGATTTCAATCATGAATTCGTCCGCACAGCGCCCGATTCATGTTGAAATCGGCAGGTGCTAAACAGATACACATATAAAAGCATCCCCCTTGAGATGCTCTTATATCAGCCCTTTACACCGCCCAGCATCATGCCGGCCACGAAGTACTTCTGAATGAACGGATATACGCAGATAATCGGCGCAGCTGTCAGAACCATGGCACAGGATTTGATGTTCGCAGCAATGGTCATTGCCTCACCGGCATCCTCTGCAGAGGAGCTGGAGGTCGAGATCAGAGTACGAAGGTAATACGCTACCGGCCATTTGCTCTGTGTATCCAGATACAGGAAGGCATCAAACCAGTCGTTCCAGTACTGCACCAGATAGAACAGCGTCATGGTTGCAATGATCGGCTTGGACATCGGCAGTGCCACATGAATGAATGCACCGAACCGGGACAATCCATCGATCTCGCCGGCTTCCTCGAGTTCTTTCGGAACGGATTCAAAGAAGGAGCGCATCAGAATTACATAATAGGTAGAGATGACACCCGGCAGGATGAAGGAAGCAATCGTATCCTTCAGACCCAGGGTAACCATCAGGATGTAGTTCGGGATCATGCCGCCCGCAAAATACATCGTGAAGATGATGAACGGTCCGATGATCTTGTTGCCTCGAAGCTCCGGCTTGGACAGCGGGTATGCAAGAAGGCAAGACAGCACCAGTGCGGAAATTGTTCCGATCACTGCATAAATCAGAGTGTTCAGATAATCCGGCAGGAAAACGTTGCTGGTCAGAACATAAGCATAAGTCTTCACACTGAAGCCAACCGGAACAATGCCAACCTTGCCTGCAACAATGGCCTCCGTAGAGGAGAAGGACTGTGCAATCAGATACAGGAACGGATACAGCATTGCAAGACACACAATGCCGACCAGAATGTCATTGAAAATCATGAAGGCACGGTAGCTGCCGGATACGATCATGCGGGAGCCTTCCGGCGTATCTTTGACTTTAGCCATTTTCAAACTCTCCTTTCCTTTTCAATCAGTACAGTCCGCTGCCGGTGGTCTTCTTGGAGAAGATGTTGGCTGCGGTCAGGAGAACGATGTTAATAAGACCCTGGAACAGACCAACGGCCGTTGCGTAGCTGTAGTTACCGGATCCAAGACCCATGCGGTACACATAGGTTGCAATGATATCGGCAGTCTCATAGGTGGTCGGCTGATACAGAAGGAAGACCTTCTCGAATGCAGCGGAACCGCACAGGGATCCGATATTCAGGATCAGGAGCGTCATGATCGTCGGCAGAATTCCGGGAATGGTTACGTGCCAGATCTGCTTAAAGCGATTTGCGCCGTCAAGGCTGGCTGCCTCATACAGTTCCGGATTAATGCCGGACATTGCTGCCAGATACAGGATGGTGCCCCATCCAAGTCCCTGCCATATACCGGAAGTTACGAAGATTGTCGTAAACCACTCCGGCAGTGAAATGAACTGGATGGCCTCTCCGCCAAGAGCAACGATCAGTCCGTTGATCGGGCCGCTGGTGGACAGCAGCTCACGGATCATGCCTGCCACGATAACCATGGAGATGAAGTGCGGCAGATAGGAAATCGTCTGTACGAGCTTCTTATAATGTACGTTCTTGATCTCATTGAGCAGGATTGCGAAGATAATCGTAATCGGGAAGCTCACAACGAGATATTTAATATTCAGTGCAAGTGTGTTCCGGAATGCTCTCCAGAAATTGTTGTCGTGGATGAACTGATTGAAATACTTCAATCCACTCCACTCATCGCCGAAGATGTTGCCGCCTGCGCGGTACCGGCGGAATGCGATGATGTTACCGACCATCGGTACATAACGGAAGATCACGTAGTACGCAATCGGGATCAGCATCATGAGGTACAGCTGCCAGTACTTTTTAATGTGTCTGCCAAGGCTTTCCTGACATCCGGCGTTGCTGGCTTTTTTGGTTTTTCCTGCCATCAGACTCATCCTCCTCTAAGAAATGTATGCAGCTATTCCGACACCGTTTGCAAAAATTGCTGCTGTGTATCGTCTTTTTGCTCTTTCGGTTTTCTCTGAATCGCCGCAAATAGGTAATGGTTTCCCCGGAGCCTTACTCCGAGGTATGTATACTATAACATGCTGTCCAAAGCGCTACTCTCCACTTTTTGCGCATTGTTTTTTAAAACTTGCGTCCGCATTGTGCACTTTGTACACCATTGGGGCGCGTAAATCCAACCAGTGGAGGAAATCTCAGCTTGTTTTTTGGTTATATTGCAGAAGTTGCGAATTACATTGTAATTCTTGCTGTCGTTTATTCTTAGGGAAACGCTAATTAAAGCGTTTCCTTAGTAGATTGCCCTTCCCTTCTCATCCGCAATTCCGCTCTTGCGGTAGAAATAGGAATTCACCTGATCTCTCCACTCTCTTGCATTCGCAAGCTGCAGCTGGAAGCGTTCCGAAATATTCTGATACGAATCCTCCGGAATCCGTCCTTTCAGAGCTTCGAAGGACTTCGCCATTGCCTCCGCCTCTTCATACCCCTCAAAGTGAGAGTCATAAATGTGCTGGATCAGAGTCTTCCCGGTCGACAGCTCCCACGTGTACGGAATGTGGTGGAAGAACAGGAGCAGCTCCTCCGGGCACTTATGCGGATCCTCGTACTGCTGTGCATTCTCCGGATAGTACTGCTGCGCATAGCCGGTTCCATGGCTGGAGCGATCCACACCGATTCCCAGATGATCCGCGCGGTGGTAGGTGCCCCAGCGAGAATACTCATAGCCATCCACGCTGCATCCGTAGTGGACGCCTGGATTAACCATCCAGCCAATGCCGAGCGGGCTGGTGTATTTCTCATAAGTAGCACGGGAGCCCATCAGAATACGGACAATCGTATCAATTGCCTCCGTATCCGTATCAAAGGTCATCTGTGCCCACTCTCTTGCGATCTCTTCGCTGGAAAGCTCAGTATCAAAAGCCAGCCGTCCGAACCCGTACAGGTTCGCTGCCGCGAGGTCGTTTCCGGTCCAGTTCGCATCGTCGCCCGTGTTGGCAACCGCCGCCATGCCGGCCATGCCGCTCTTCTGATTGCCGTAAGTCCGCCCGCTGACGATGTCCTTAACCTGGTCGCCTGCCCCGGCCTGCAGTCTGTCATTTTCCTCCGGATGGTTCGTGCAGTAGGTGTGGTACTCCAGCACTTCCTTGAACATCGGCATCAGGTAGCAGACGTCGATCTGATGGCCGGTGTATTCCTGCGCGATCTGCACCTCCAGCATCTGGTTGGTCCGGCGAAGGCCGCCCATCAGCGGGTGGATCGGCTCGCGGATCTGGAAATCCATCGGTCCGTTCTTGATCTGCAGGATGACGTTGTCGTGATAATCGCCGTCCATCGCCTTGAAGTTGTCATAACCGGAACGTGCGCGGTCGGTCTTGTAATCTCTCCAGTCCTGCGTGCAGTTATAGACAAAGCATCTCCAGATGATCGTTCCGCCGTAAGGCTTCACGAGGTCTGCCAGCATGTTCGCGCCGTCTGCCTGCGTTCTGCCGTAGGTGAACGGTCCCGGACGTCCCTCGGAATCCGCCTTTACGAGGAAGCCGCCGAAATTCGGGATCTTCGCGAAGACCTCTGCGATCTTCTCCTTCCACCAGGCAATAACCTCTGCATTCAGCGGATCGCAGTTGTCCAGTCCGCCGATCTCGATCGGGGATGCGAAGTTCAGGCTCAGGTACAGGCTGATGCCGTATTCTGCAAAAATAGAAGACATCCCTGCCAGCTTCTCAAAATACCGATCCGTAATGAGATCCGTCGCATCGCCCTTTACATTCACGTTGTTGATGACCACAGCATTGATACCAACGCTTGATACCAGTCTTGCGTAATCTCTGGTTCTCTCATTCACCAGCACTTCGCCATCATGGAAGAAGAAGGACTCGCCGGAGTACCCGCGCTCGATGTCATTGGTCATGTTGTCCCAGTGGTTGAGCATGCGAAGCGGATTGGAAGGAACGGCTGTGCCGGCCGTCTCGGCAGGTGTCCGGCCGGTAGCAATGGCGCGAAGGAGTGCAAACGCGCCGTACAAAGCGCCCTTTTCGCCGGCTGCCTGAATGGTGATCTCCTTCTCCGATACCTGAATGCGATAGGTCTCGCTCTTCTGGTTCTCTGACAGGGACTCCGCATCGGCTGCTGTCAGCCAACCTGCTGCCGTCTTCTGTACACGAATGCAAGCCCCGGTCGACTGCTCCATCACAGCTGCTGCTGCGCCCAGCATTCCCTGCAGGCCCTTCTGCAGCTCTCTTACGACACTCGTTATTACCGGAGACTCTGCAAATCCCTCCACTGCGATCTCATCTGCATAAGCTCCAAAGCCCTGATCCTTCACCGGATGCCAGTTAAGCCACAACTGTTTCCATTCGCTCATAAAAGGTTCCTCCTTTATCCACATTTATTCAAATGCAGCATTTATACGCATTCCCATCACAAGTCAACAGTCCAGCGGTATTGTATCGGATGGCCGCAATTTACTTCCTTCCAGATTGTGCGCAAATTTTGTTACCATTTGCGGAATCGCGGAATTACGGACGCCGGGCGGCAGAGGATGCGCGTCGCTGGGCCCGCGGCTCTACGGATACGGATTTCTCAGCAGCGCTCTCTGTCGTTGACAATTCTTGCGCGTCAATTTGATGTTTCTTGCGAAAAAATTATGGTAAAATGTTCTTAACTTTTATAACTGCCGAGGTTGTTACGTGACTGAAACTGAGAATACAAATGCAATAGATGAATTTCACCCTCGCCTTCACGGCATTCGGGAGGATATTACTTACTCCTCCGTTCAGGGAATTCGTCTGTATCACAATAAGAATACGATCCATTTTCCGCCCCACTGGCATTCTGCCATTGAGATTCTGTATCCCTTAGAGGAGAACTATACCGTCAAGATCGGCTCCGAGGAGGCCACCCTGGTTCCCGGCGATATTCTGGTCGTTGCGCCCGGAACAATCCATTCCTACACACCTCCGGAAACCGGCGAGCGAATTTTCATTCTCTTTGATTACAATCTGCTGCAGATGTTCAACAGTCTGCGTCAGGTGATGCAGGCTATCCAGCCGTACCTTCTCGTCACGCAGAATTCCTACCCGCTTCTGAACCAGCGGCTGCAGGGTCTTCTGAAGGACGTCATTCTGGAATACGATGAGAATTCGCCTTACTGCGGCGCCATGATGTGGTCGCGGCTTTTGGAGTTTTTTGCCTACATCGGGAGAACGAATGTCTACCGCGTTTCGCACAACCGTGAGTTTCCGAAGGACAAACGCCAGGAGTACGTAGCGAAGTTCATGGAGGTCTGCAATTACATCACAGACCATCTGGATGAGGAAATCAACACGGATAAGCTGGCGGAGATCGCGGGTTTTTCCAAGTTCCACTTCTCCCGGCTGTTCAAGGAATTCACCGGCTACTCCAGTCATGAATACCTGATTCAGCGAAGGCTCGAGGCGGCGGAGCAGCTCCTTGCCAACCCGGATCTGTCAATCACAGATGTGGCCATGCAGTCCGGCTTCAATTCCCTGTCCACCTTCACCCGCGTGTTCAAGGCCGAGAAAGGCATGACCCCCTCCGCCTTCCGCGAGATCAATCAGCAGAATAATCACGAGGAATAACATAACAGCGGCGAGCAGATCACATCTGCCCGCCGCTTGTTTTATCAGTATACTGCCCCTGCCAGCGACAGGGATTGCGGAGAATGTCCAGGTTCGGGGCCTTGCGAGGCCTCGGTACTTGCGAGCGTATTGCGCGAGCTTAGTACCGCTAGGTCCGAGGACGGAGCTGCGAAGCGTCCCCGAAGCGGACATCTCCGTCAGGTCCCGCCGCTGGCAAGGGGGCATCAACATAGAGTCAGAACAGCTGGAACCACTCAAAGTCGAAGTTCGATCCCGGCAGGAATACGAAGGTCAGATCCCACTTTCCGCTGCGCTCCGGGAGTGTGAACTCCTGCACTTCTCCGCCGTCCTTTCGGAATTCAATGATCTCCTTTTCTTCATTCGTTCCGTCATAGAAACGAACGTGAATGGTGTTCACCGCAAGCGGCGTACTGCCGGCAATGCGGATGCCGTGCAGCGGATGCTCTGCAAAATCCATTTCCTTAAAGGACAGTGACACGTTGTTGCCGATGCCGCGAACAGCCATTCCATCCCGTCGGAAGCTGTCTCCGTATACGCCATCCGTTTCGCCTGCATACAGCTTCGTCCACGCCTTTTCGAGTTTCGTGAATGAGAAGCCCTTGATGTGAATCTTCTGATGTACGCGGATGCTGAAGGAGGCAAGTCCCTTCAGGCGGTGTGCCAGGTGGTAGGTTTCCGGCTGGTACACATTCCAGATGCACGGCTTGCAGTAGATCTCGCTCGCAAGGAGCTCCGCCCCTTCTTCTCCCGGAACTCCTTCCCAGATTTCCAGCGGATATTCCTCTCCGGAGAGCGCGAAAATCGGAATCGTAATCTCATCCGAGCCAACCGGTCCGAAATCAATTCCCGACCAGGTTACCACGGTCTCTCCATCCCGGGAGGTTGCAACGCCCTTTTCGTTTCCATTGCCGACTTCACCGATTACGCCCGTGTACAGGCTGCCGGAAATGAATCCGTAAGGATCCAGATAGGCCGGTCCCAGTCCTTCTACCTGGTACTCGATCTGCGAGATCAGCCGCACATGCTCAGTTCCTCCCTTTGAGGTCGCGCGTAAGTGGAAGCTTCCGTCTCCCAGTGCGGTCATAACGACCTCATTTCCGTTAGGCTCCAGGTGCACGATATTCGTCACAACGCCGTTGTCATCCACCGCAGAGAATACAATCTCCTGATCGTCCGCATCAGCCGGTGCGATCTGTGCCCGTGCCTTCAGAACCTTCTGCTCGGCCGTGAATTTCTGCCCGCCTTCCGCGTGCAGGACCACCTGACGCACCGGCGTGCGATCTGCACGGGTTACGGTAATCTCAATTCCGCTGCTCGCAGCTGCCGACGTTTCTGCATTCTCCCGTCCTTTATCCTGCAAAGATTCGTCCGGCAGCTTCCCATCTTCAAGTATTTCCTCCACGATCGCAAGGAGCTTTCCGGAGAACAGATTCCTTTCAGATGCCTGGTAGCTGTCATAATCGGTGCTGTCACCATTGTCCAGACCAACGAGACGCCCGCCGCTCACGGATACCTTTACGCGGTCTGCCGCATTCTCCACCGGATACCCATCCGCATCCACGGCGCTGATCTCATAGAAATGGAGCCGTCCTCCCTCTTCCGGGCGACGAATCCTGCTGCCGTCTTGTGACTCCTGTCCATACAGCTGCTCCTGTACAACGAAATGCTCCGTGTCGCCGAAGGAATGTCTCGTCTGTCTTGCCACTTCCTGACCATTCTCATAGGCGATCGCTGTGATTTCACCCGGCTCGTACGTGACATGCCAGTCCGCAATCAAATGATGCCCGCTGCCGATCGCATGGTCCAGCGTCTGGCGTCCCAGGCTCTTCCCGTTCACGAGGAGCTCCACCTCCGACGCATTCGAGCAGACGCGCAGGTCAATCTCCTGTCCTTCGTTGAAGTTCCAGTACGGGAACACATGCACCATCGGATTCTGCTGCACATCCGTCCAGGCAGACTCCCAGACATAGTAGGCATCTTTCGGAAAGCCTGCCGTATCGATGATTCCAAGGTAAGAATTCTTGGTGTGATAGGGCGTTGGCTCGCCGATGTAATCAAAGCCGGACCACAGGAACTGTCCCATGGAGAACGTCAGATCACGGTCAATTGCAACGCAATCCTCCATGCTCTTCGCGCCCCAGCTCGTCACTGAATTGCCAAGGGCCGAGCACTGCTCATCCTCGTCGGCCAGAATGCCGGCCTTCAGCGGGAAATGATAAATTCCACGGCTCATGCAGATCGAGCTCGTCTCTGAGCCATAGATCACCCAATCGGGGTATTTCTCATGGTGGGGCTCATAATATTTTTCCGAATAGTTGTAACCAGCCAGCTTGTAAAGGTCTGCGCAGTGCTGCGCATTCTCCCAGGGCATGTAATTCGAGCCGGTGGTGACAGCGCCGTTCCCGTAGGGATCCAGTGCGTGCACCTCATCCATCAGCATTTTGGAGATTTCATAGCCACGCTCTGCGTCCGCGTGCTGATCGTAGATCTCGTTGCCGATGCTCCAGAGAATCAGGCACGGATGATTGCGGTCACGGCAGACAAAGCTCTCGATGTCGCGGGCCTGCCATTCGTTGAAGAACCGGCCGTAGTCATACTCCGTCTTGCTCCGCTCCCACATATCGAAGGCCTCATCCATCACCACAAGGCCCATCTCGTCAGCAAGATCCAATGCCTCCGATGCAAAAGGATTGTGCGCGAAACGAATCGCATTCACACCCATCCCTTTCAGAATCTCGTATTGCCTGCGCAGCGCATCCTCGTGGAAGGCCGTTCCCAGCGCGCCGAGATCCGGATGCTGGCAGGCGCCGTTCAGCTTTACATGACGTCCATTGAGGAAGAATCCCTTCTCCGGATCGAAGGCCGTCTCCCGGAATCCGATTCGAATCTCCTCCTGCTGCAGAATGCAGCCCTCGCACAGTCTCTTCGCAGTTCCTCCAACATTCTCCTCGCCGGCAGTTCCTGTAACGCCTGCTGCAGCTTCTGCCTTCTCTTCATCGGCAGTTCCTGTCGTCAGAGTGACTCTCAGCGTATACAACGCCGGATCGTCAATGTCCCAGCGCTTCAACCCTGCCTCCGGTCCATAGTGCAGCACACGGCACAGCGTGCTGCCGGCCGCCTGCGGGTCCGCTTCCTTCACAGAGGCAGGCTGCACCACATGGTTCGCTCGCTCTTCTTCCGAAACCGATACAGAATCACCTATACGCTTTCCCTCCGGTGATGTCATGTTGCGAGCGGCAGCGTCCGCCTTGGACGCCGTCCCGTCCAACAGCTCCAGCTGTACCTTGGGCTGCAGACGGCTATGTGCCTCTTTGCTTGCGTCCAGCCGGATCTCCACACGAAGATCCCAGCCGTCATCCGCTGCCTTCTGTGCACTTGCATAAATTCCGCCGTCCGGAATGCAGACATCCGCCGTTGTCATGAGCCACACATTGCGGTTGATGCCGCCGCCTGCATACCAACGCGAATTCGGCTGCTGGCAGCTCGCACTGACCATCACCTCGTTCTCTCCATCCCGAAGCGTTTCCGTCAGCTCCGCCTGAAAGCGGGTGTAGCCGTACTTCCACTCGCAGAGCTTGTGTCCGTTCAGGTACACCGCGCTGTCCATGTAAACGCCGTCGAAGATCAGGAAGATACGCTGTCCTTTCTCCCTTTTCCATTCAAAACATTTCCGATACCAGCCAGCCTCGTCCCGGTACAGATCGTTACTGTCTCCGATCATCCAGTCGTGCGGAATCCGGACAGCCGCAAATGTCCCTTGCTCTGCCGCAGCCTGTGCCTTCGTGAATTCTGTTCCCAGCGGCATTTCCAGAAATTCCCAGTTGTCATTAAATAATTGTCTCATGTCTTAGTCCCTGTGTCCTATTCAGCTTATTGCATTGTTTTACAAACGTCATCCATAAGCAGCCAGACACTCTCCATCGTCCACTCCTGTCTGACGAATGCACCATACCCCAATGCATCTCGCATCATCACATCACATCCAGCTCAAACGGACTCATCGGAAGTCCCGCCTTATTGTAGATCAGTGCTCCCTTCAGGATACTGTGATATCCGCAGCGAACCTTTGCCGGACGTCCCGGGAAATCTTCCGCATGTACAACCAGCCAGGCCATTGCCTTTTCTCCGTTCTCGGACGTATCGGCGCTATGCTCCTGTTCCGATTTCTGATCGGATGCCTGTTCCATAGGCGGCACCGGCACCAATTCCGCTTTGGCCGGATACACCGTTCCGTCTTCTGCCACCAGCTCCGCGTCCAGAATCACATTTCCTTTATCGAAAGAATCTGCATATATGCCCTCTGCATGCGACAGTGCAACCTTTACGCAGACGTTTGGCAGCCCGCCGGATGCCTTTGCCGGATCCGAGCCAGGCGCTTTTGTTTCTTCCTCCTCACACAGCTCAGCGCGCTCCGGCACCGGCCCTGTGCATTCCAGATCCATGTCGTAGACGTCTGCCGCTGCGAGCAGTGCCAGACGCCGGCCAATCTGCTCCTTGCCGTGCGGATGCAGGTCATTGTCCTCACCAAGGTCCATGGTGACCGCCATCCCGGCATGCGGAATCGACTGCGCCGCAAGGCGCTGTTTTTCCCGAAGGGGTGCCCAGGACATGTCACCGTCCATGGAGACATCGTAGTTCGGCAGCTGTGCATAATAGAACGGCAGCTCCGGCTCGTTCCAGAGCGTGCGATATCCCTTCACATAGCGTTTCAGAAGGTCCTCGTAATCGTAGGGCTGGTGCGTGTTGGCCTCACCCTGGTACCACACCATTCCCTCCACCGGGAACCGGAAACACGGATATGCCGTTCCGTTGAACAGGCCGCTCGCCTTCCAGTTAATGAAATCGGTCGGCGGCACCGGCTCGCAGGAGGCGCCGATCCGGTAGCTCCACGTTCCCTTCAGGTCGATCACACCCTGATCATTGTAAATAAAATATCCCTTCCCGGGTGTTAGACGCCCTTTTCCGTTCTCGACAACAAGGCGGATCGTGATGTTATTCTTCCCAGCTCGGAGAACTCCCTCGGGAATCCGGTATTTGCGCGGCGGATACTGATAGCCGGTCTCTCCGACCTTCCTGCCGTTGACGTAGGTAATGTCGGAATCCACCATGGTTCCCAGCCAGAGGCCGGCGCTCTTGCCTGCCATCTCGGCCGGCACCTCGAAGGACCTTGTCAGCCATACCACGCCGGTAAAATCCGCAAGCTCCGTATCGCGAAAATACGCCGGAAGCTCGATCCTGCTGCCGCTCTCTTCAATGCGAGCCGGCTCATTCTGCCAGCCAGTCTCCCGCAGTGCCTCTTTGTCCTGTCTTAGGCCGGTGCTTCTCCCCTCATCGCTTTGATTCAGTGCCACTCTCCAGGCCGCCGGATCCATCTCATTATGACGAATGACTTCCTTCATGAAATCATCGTCGGCATACCGGTCCATTTCCTCCATGAGCGGCTGATACGCCGCATCTCCCTCCAGCATCTTTCGCGACATCCAGGATGTGATGCGGGATCCGCCAAGCGACGCCTGCAGAATGCCGACGGGGATTCCCGTAAGCTCCCGCAGCGCCTTTGCGTAGAAATATCCCGTCGCCGAAAATTGCAGAATCGTATTCCGCTCAGCCTTCCGCCACTCTCCGGTGAGCGGCTCTTCGATGGGGCCATGGTAGCTCGCATTCTCCATAATGCGGAAGCTCCGAAGTCCATCGTCCGTGCAGCCTCGCACGATCTCCGGATAGCTGTCATAGCAGCGCGCCATGTCTACGTCAATGTTCGACTGTCCCGAGACAAACCACACGGCGCCGATGAGAATGTCCTCTGCTGTCACCGTGCTGCCATTCTCCTCGCAGACGCGCAGTCGGTATGGACCGCCCGCCGGCAGCGGATCCAGATACACAGAAAACGTTCCCTTTGCATCGGCGATGGTTTCCCCGTTTCTGCTCTCCCGAGGCAGCTCTTCACCGCTCTTCACACGCTTACTCTTACCGGTCTCATCTTGACAGCAACCTGCTTTGATGTCATTAAATGCATTGCCCGGCTTCATTGAATTGCCAGCTTTTATTGCTTCCCTGCTGCTGTCCGGTTCCAGCACAGCCTGCACCTTGCTGCCAGGGAAAGCCCATCCCCAGATGTGAATAGGCTTTCCCTGCTGCAGAACCGCTCCCGTTGTCAGAAATCTGCTAAGCTTCAAGATCTTATCCTTTCTTCTGTCCTGTTTAGCCCCTTCAAAGTTTTCCGTGTGATGATACCCGGTATCATCAGATACGTTCTCCCTGATACAGGAACCAGTCAAAATCAGCCGTATTGCCGCTCTCCGTTCCAGTTGCGCTTGCATACATACCGGCGTAGGCACCGGTAAAGCCTTGATTGGTGTTGGAGCTCAGAAGCTCCGCCGGAAGGCCTGCTGCCACCATGGTGCGCTTTTCTTCTGCAGCCGCAGCCTTCACGCTCTGCAGCTCCTCGATCTTGGCTGATGCAGCATCTCCTGCTGCAGTGGCTGCCTGCGATGCTCCGGCAGTCGGGATTACATACCAGAAATCATATGTTTCATTATTGCAGGAGCTGCCGAGGATGATCTTCCCGGCCGTCAGCTCCTCTGCCGTCAGTTCCTTCTCCTCGATGACACTGTGCACGCCGTTATCTGCCTTGGCAAGACGAAGCACCGTTTTGCCTTCCGCATTCTGTCCCACGGTCAGCAGATAGCTGTACCGGTCGTCCTGGAGCAAGACAAGACCTGCCTCCTCTGCAGCGCTCTTCGGCGCAAATTCCATCTCCGTTGCCATCTCGAATACGTGATGCTGCTGGCGCCGGCAGATGCAGGACGGCTGCGCTGTATGCCAACGATCCTCGGGATCCAGCTTCCAAAGAGCTGCCGCATTCAGCTGCAGGCGAAGGTATCCGGGACGCTCTGACAGGGAATAGAAATCCGTCACCGGTGCCTGAATGAAATTCCAGCGAAGATCCAGCTCCGGGCTCGCAAAGCAGTCCAGAACCGTCTGCTCCATCGGGTTCACACCGGTCGGAAGGAACTCCGGCAGGTTCGGCTTTCTCTCCTTGCTGTGTACAATTCCATTCTCGGTATCGATGAGCGGCCAGCCGTCCTTCTCCCAGTGGAACGGCACGAGGAAAGTCTCGCGGCCGGTATTGAAGTGGAAATTCTGCTCCGGATCAGCCGGGTTCGCATACGGACGGACCGCAAGGAGCACCATCCACCATTCTCCATTCTGCGTCTCCACGATATCGGCATGGCCGGTCACCGAAATCTCACGCAGAAGCGGCAGATGCCGATGCGTCAGAATCGGGTTGCGAGGGCAGATTTCATACGGTCCCTCCACGCTCTTCGCGCGTGCCATCATGACGCAGTGATTGCTGAAGGTGCCTCCCTCCGCGACCATCAGATAGTAATATCCGTTGATGTGATACAGGTGCGGAGCCTCAATCCACTTACTCGTGGTGCGGGCGCCGTCCCAGATATGCGTACGCTTCCCGATGAACTGGAAGGTAACCGGGTCCAGCTCCTGCAGATAGATGCCGTGATGTCCTTCATACTGCGGATTGGCTTCAATATAGTTGCCGGTGTACCACATTCTCCCGTCCTCATCCCAGAAAACAGACGAATCGATGCCGTCTGCCCCCTTGATGAACACAGGATCCGACCAGGGACCGGCAGGATCCGTTGCCGTCACAATGTAGTTGTCACGGTCCACCTCGCGGCCCTCGGATACATAGGTGTTGATCACATAGAACAGGCCATCATGATAGCGAATCGACGGAGCCCATAATCCAAGGCTCGCCTCGCAGTGCTTGTAATCCAGCTGCTCTCTTCTGTGAATTGCATGACCGATCTGCTCCCAGTGAATCAGATCCTTGCTGTGGAAGATCGGGATTCCCGGGAAATAGATAAAGGACGAAGTTGCCATATAGTAATCCTCTCCCACTCTGCAGATGGAAGGATCCGGATAAAAGCCGGACAGGATCGGATTCTGGAAGGTTTCGGTTGTATTATGCATAGCCATTCTGCCTTTCTGCCGCCCTCACGCGGCGCTGCGTTCTCTTATGATTGTACTACCACAGAAAAGTGCCGATTTCAGCCTATCTGTTGCACGTTTTTTGTCATTTTATGCGCACTGGATGTTCCTCGGACCAGAAAATGAGAATTCATCTGCTCCTCAAAAAGTCGTGAGCCTTCATCCTCATTTTCCGGTCCTAACATCTCATTACAAAAAAACCAAGACGCCCGCAGACATCTTGGTTTTCTCCGTATTATGTGACAACACTCAGGCCTTCAGCTTCCGTGCCTCATTCTCTTCCTGTCCCTTCTTGTCCGACAGGCTGACAACAACGAGGGTTGCCAGTGAGAATGCGTACGCGATGAGCAGCGAAAGGTCTGTATTCATAAGGCCGCTGAGCGGTCCCACCGGAATACCGATGAAGAACGAGATCACGCCGACGATACCGCCGACAAACGCCGCCGCAAAGGCACCCTTTCTCGTTGCCTTCTCCCACAAAAGACCTCCGAGAAGCGGGATCAGCAAGGACCCCATGTAAGGATAGTTGAAGATGATCATGGCATCCAGAATGTCAGTCATCTTGAAGGCGAAGATGATGCCGACAATCGAACCGATCAGGACAGTTGCCTGAGAGATCAGCTTCGAATGGGGCAGGGAATCCATATTTTCCACTTCCGGATGCAGAACCTTGTTGTAGAGGTCTCTCGAGAAGGAGGAACCCAGCGACAGGATGACGCAGTTCGCACTGGACATTGCCGCGGACAGGATTGCTGCAATGACGATGCCGGCCAGGAACGGCGGCAGGACATTGATGGCAGTAATGGTGAAGATGCCGTCTTCTACGCCAGGGAAGAGTCTTGCTGCCATAACACCGATAGCCGAGCACATCGAGCCGATGATGATGACGATGATGCCTCCGTAGATGCAGCCCTTCTGTGCGGTCTTGACGTCCTTCGCCGACTGGATTCGGGAGTAAGCATCATAGGACATCGAAATCGACAGGAAGAACGGCAGTACCAGATAAATAAAACGTGTCAGCATCCCATTCGGAATGAAAGGTGTGCTGAAGATGGCACCGATGGATCCGCCGTCGCCGGTGTAGCGTACCGCCGTTGCGATCGTGAGAATCGGGATGGCGATCATGATAATAGTCGTCTGTACAACGTCTGTCAGAACAACGCCCCACATTCCGCCGATGGTGCAGTAAACCAGAATGACCACGGCCGTCACAATGACGCCGACGTTGAACGGAACGCCAAAGCCCGACAGGATGCTGCCGCAGGCGAGCATCTGGGCAATGAAAATTCCCAGAAGGCTTGGCACATTTGACAGCCATGCCCAGAAGCGAATGCCTCTGCTGTCACCGTATCTTTGTGCAAAAAAGTCCAGCGGAACATAGCTTTCCTTCGCCCGCAGCTTCTTGCACGCCAGAACACCCGCCAGGATCAGACCGCCGCCGCAGCCGATGGAATAATAGATTCCCGGCCACATCCCGAGGTTGTAACCATTCGTTGCACCGCTCAGCACGATGCCGACACCGATCTGTACCGCTGCCATTGTTAACGATGTCATGACGACATTCAGGTTGCGGCCGGCCACCAGATAATCGGATGTCTTGCGGTTCTTCGCCGCCGCATAGATGCCGATTCCGATCATCAGCACAAAGTAAATCACGCAAAAGGCAATGATAATTGCATTCTGTCCCATCTCCTGTTCCCTCCTCAGTTGCTTGCCTTGATGTTCTGATTGTACACAGGAAGGCCGGCTGCGTACACCCCTTTTAAAATCTTACATGCTTGTTCGCTGCAGCACGATTCCCGGATATTCTTCTACACCCTACTGCCTGATAAATGCATATGAGTCTCTACTGCTTCACCGGCACGAATTTAGTCCGGTTCATGAGCGGATGCTCCAGATGAATGGCTCCCGGGACCGGACAATCCATCACGCAGGCACCGCAATACATGCATTCGCCGGGATACATTACGATCGGATGCTCGCCCGGGTTTACGCTCGGAATCAGCACATCCATCTGACAGGCCTTGGCGCAGCGGCCGCAGCCGATGCATTTGGTCTCATCATAGGTGATCGGCCGCGCGCTGCAGGGAATTACACTGGCGGTCAGAGACACGGCTTCCTTATTTTGCATATCATTCTGCATAATATTTCGGTGCCTCCTCTTTGATGTAGTCCTGATTGTACTTCTCGTACATTTCCTCTACGTTTCCGTAGTAATCATGCGGAATCTCTCCGCGGACAGCCTGCCCGTTCACCTGACGAATGGTGATGTATTTCTGATCCTCCGTGGGATCCATCTCCGGATAGTCACTTCGGATAAAGGACAACGGCTTTGAGCTGGACTTTCGCATCCGGCAGGCCTCCAGAATCATCTTGGCCACCTCGAGAATATCCAGCACCTCATGCGTACGCATCAGATCATGCGGGTTCTCGCAGTGCAGCTGCGGAACGATTTCTTTTTCATAACTCTTTAAAAGGTCCAGGCCCTCGCTTAAGAGCTCCTCACATTTGATCTCCGCGCAGTAGTTCTGCATGCACTTGGAAATTGCAAAATTCAGCTCCTTCCAGTTCATGCCTCCCTCATTGGTAAGCGGCGCCAGAAGCCTTGCCTTCTCTTCGGCTGCCTGCTGCAGATCATAGTCTGAAAGCTCCGTTTCCCCTGCGCGATCTGCCGCCTTGCGTCCGGCATAATATCCTGTCGCAGACGCTGCACCGCCGCAGTCCATCGCATAGAGCTGATCGCCCGCTGCGTAGACGCCCTCGATGTTCGTCATCAGATTCCAGTCTGTGATGATGCCGCCCGGTGCGCCGAAGAGCTGCCGCTCCTGCCCAAGGAAATTCGCCGACTGCCAGCCGGTTCCATAGCTCTGGAGCATATGCTTCTCCGGGTCAAAGCCCTTCTCCGTATAGTACTGGAGAACCGGCACCTTCGTGCGTCCTTCCTCGCCGACCATCATGCCCCAGATGACCTTACGTTCGCTCTCCGGCATCCGGCTAAGGTCCGCATAGAAGGGCAGCTTGTAGCCTCGTTTATCGAGTTCCTCGAAGGACATCGTCTCCGGTCCGCGATATTCGTATTTGGGCTCATCAATGACGCCGCCCTTTAAGAAAAATTTCTGTCCCGGCGCCGGATGAAACCGCTCCTTCACACTCTTTAATTCATTTCCGTCACGGTCCAGATACGGGATTTCCACGCCTCTGGCATCAACCATCGTTGCGCCGTACCAGGTATTATGATTGTTGCCGGTGCTGTATGGTGGGAAGCTCCTGCCGGCCGCGGAGAACTCGCCGCGGACGGATTTTTCCATCATGGTAAATTCCATGCCTGCCCGGTATCCCATCGCGTGTCCGCTGCCGATGCTGTTCATCGGACGGAACTCGCACAATCCCGGAAGGTCGGAATTGAACAGCCAAACCCTGGCAGGGCGTGACATGGCCATCACCGTCGATTTCGCCGAGATCGTATAGAATTTGCCTGTATGAACGTCCATGGCACAGGCACCGATGCCGATGATCTTCTCGCTGCCATTGTCCAGGCAAACCTTCTTCGTCAGGAGTGCCGTCGCCTCGGTGCGGTCCAGCACCTTAACGCCCAGCCGCAGACATTCCTTATACAGAGCCGGCTTGAAGCCGCTCCCCCAGATGCGGAGCGTATAGCAGTTCGTGTAATCATAGGCGAACATCAGCTTCGTCTTGTCATCGCGGAAATCCGCACCTGCAAACTCATCCTCCGTGTCGCGGATCTTGCCGCCGAAGCTCTCCATATCCAGCAGGCGATCCCAGCCTTCCCGGCATTCAATGTAATGAGCAATGCCGTTGCTGTAATGATCCTGCTCATCGATATACGCCTCTGCAACCTCTTTCGGCGTTACCTTGCAGCACGGGTTCGTACATGCGGATTCCCAGTGGTCGAAACCGCTTCCGGCAGAGCCGGCTCTTGCTGTCGTTCCCTTCTCCACGAGGATGACATTTCTGCCCTTTCTGGCGGCCGCAATCGCAGCGTAACACCCTGCCAGACCGCCGCCCAGAACGAGCACATCGCACGACAGATGCTCCTCCTGCCCGATTTCGTTGGCATATGGCCATTTGTATTCCTGCATTCTCTTCTCCTTACGTTGTCAGCACTGTAGCACCACGGCAGGCTCTGCCGAGGTATTTTCGATCTCCGAAGCCTAATACGTGCCCTTTACGCAGTTGTCTGTGAATCGTTACCTTGTCCTACAGCAGCTCTTCGCACTTTGCCAGTGCCGAAGCAATCACTGCATCCATGTCGTAATATTTGTACTCACCGAGGCGTCCGCCGAAAATCACCTTTTCCTCCGCCTCTGCCAGCTTCCGATACGCTTCATACAGCTTCCCGTTCTTCTCATCGTTCACCGGATAATACGGCTCATCGCCCGGCTTCCATTCGGAACTGTACTCACGGCTCACCACCGTCTTCGGCAGATCATTGCCGTCATCGTCCTTGCCGAACTGGAACCACTTGTGCTCGATGATCCTCGTCCATGGTGTCTCGGCATCCGTGTAGTTCACCGCCGCATTTCCCTGGAAATTCGGCTTGTCCAGCACCTCGGTTTCAAAGCGTACCGAACGATACTCCAGCGTTCCCAGCTGATAGCCATAATAAGCGTCGATGGGGCCGGTATAGATCACCTTGTCAGCCATGGCATCGAACGCGTCCTTATTTTGCAGGTAGTCTTTGCCCAGCTGCACCTCAATGCCGTCCAGCATCGCTGCCACGAGCTTCGTGTAGCCGCCCACCGGAATTCCCTGATACAGCGCGTTAAAATAATTGTTGTCAAAGGTCAGGCGCACCGGCAGACGTTTGATGATGAACGCCGGAAGCTCCGTGCAGGGGCGTCCCCACTGCTTCTGCGTGTAGCCTTTGATGAGCTTCTCATAGATATCCGTGCCGACCAGACTGATGGCCTGCTCTTCCAGGTTGTGCGGCTCTGTGATGCCGGCTGCCTTCCGCTGCTCTTCGATCTTCGCCGCAGCCTCCTCCGGCGTGACCACGCCCCACATCTTGTTGAAGGTGTACATATTGAAGGGCAGGGAATACAGTTCGCCGTGATAGTTGGCCACCGGCGAATTCGTGAAGCGATTGAACTCCGCAAATCGGTTCACATACTCCCACACCTTGCGATTGTTCGTATGGAAAATATGCGCGCCGTACTCGTGAACGTGGATTCCCTCGACGTCCCTGCAGTACACGTTGCCGGCAATGTGCGGCCGCTTGTCAATGACGAGAACCTTTTTGCCGGCGTTCACCGCCTCTCTTGCGAATACCGCGCCGTAGAGTCCGGCGCCAACGATCAGATAATCATATTTCATGCAGTTATCCTCCCTGCTCATTTTCTTTACAGATGATTGTACAGATGTCAGTCAGAAGTTACCATCGAACTGTACCCCTTACTGCTATCCCACGCCTAACAATTTGGTGTAAAAGTTGCATAATAGGCGCGAATATCCGACGATTCTATGCTATCTTAAAAATATTGTACCCTTTATCTCAATCGAAAGGAACCCGAAATGGCCATTACTGTTCTGATCAAAATATTCGAAATGTTCGTCATCTTCTTCTGCGGCATCCTTGTCTACAAGGTGAAGCTCATTGATTCCTCTGCCGTCACCAAGATGTCAAACCTGCTCCTGATGGTCATTTCCCCGCTTCTCGTCTTCGAATCCTATCAGGTGGATTTCGACACGGAGCTGCTCCATGGCCTTCTGTGGACGCTGTTCGCCTCTGTCCTGACCTACATTCTAACGATCGTTTTGTCTGAGCTGATCTTCCGTCAGAAGAATCCGCGCACTCCGGTGGAGAAAGCGGCCTGCGTCTACTCCAACTGTGCTTTCTTCGGCATTCCGCTCATCAACAGCATTCTGGGACAGGAGGGTGTATTCTACATCACAGCCTTCTCCACGGTATTCAACCTGGTCCTCTGGACTCACGGCGTTCTCATTATGGACCGCAATGCAGCAAAGGGCGGAATCTCCCTTTCGAACCTGCGCAATCTCATTAACCCTGCCATCATTGCCGTTGTGGCAGGTCTCTTCTGCTTTGTTCTGCAGATCCGGCTTCCGGAAATTCTGAATGAGCCGCTCACCATGATCGCCGACATGAACACCCCCATCGCCATGATCATTGCAGGCGCCAACCTGGCTCAGTCCGATTTTCTGCACAGTCTGAAGAACAAGCGCCTGTATTTCATCAGCTTCCTGAAGCTCATTGCCTTCCCGGCAGCATGCCTTGTCATTCTGAAGCTTCTGCCGCTGACCTTCCCGGTTGCCTTCACGACATTCATCGCAGTGGCCTGCCCCACGGCAACCACCACGGTCATGTTCGCCGACCGGTATGATCAGGATGCGCCCTTTGCCTCGGAGCTCTTCGTTCTGACAACGCTTCTCTCTGCAGTTACGATCCCGCTCCTGTCACTCCTTGCGGAGCAGGTGCTGCGGTAACTCATATTTCAGGTCATCCAGCGACGGGTCTTGTCGGAGGTGTCCAGGGCTGGGACGCCTCGCAAGGCCTTGCCCTTGGACATCCATCCGCCACCCTGTCGCGGATGACCTCTGCGCAAAGCACCTCTCCTCAAGCCTCTTCCCGCTTCAGGATTCTCCACACCATGAACAGGCAGTAGCACAGTGCGAGTCCCCAGGCCATCGGATTCGAAATGCAGATGCCAAAATATCCAAGGAACGCCACTGACAGCCATCCTCCGATGGTCCGTCCAACCAACTCTCCTACCCCCGAGATCACGGCCTGCACACTGTAGCCCAGTCCCTGCAGCGTGTTGCGGAAGATCATCAGGAACCCGTGCAGGAAGAACAGCACGCTGATCACCGCAAGGTACTCCACACCGCCGTCGTACACTGCTGTTCCCGTCTCTCCCAGGACCAGCTCCACCGCAAATCCTTTGGTCAGGAAGATCACGACATACACAATTCCGCAGTATACCAGCTGAATGAGGCACCCTTCCCGAATTCCCTGTTTGATCCGATCGAGACGCCCCGCTCCGTGGTTCTGTCCCACATAGGTTGCCATGGCCATGCCGACGCTCTCCATCGGCAGTGTGAACATCTGCCGAATCTTCTCTCCTGCTGTCTGGGCCGCCACTGCAGTGCTTCCCAGCAGATTGATCGCATCCTGCATGATGACTGCCCCGATGGCCGACACCGAATATTCGAATCCCATCGGCAGCCCAACATAGGAAAGCCTTCCCAGATGCTTTCCCGAGATACGAAGATCCTGTGCATCAAAGTGTAAGTCCTCTTCCCTTGCCGTTCTGGCCAAAAACCACCACACGCACAGTACGCCGCTCACGCCCTGGCTGAACACCGTTGCAATGGCCGCGCCGTCTACTCCCATGTGTACGGGCACGATAAGCACCCAGTCCAGCACAATATTCAACACACTCGACACCAATAGAAAATAAAACGGATGCTGTGAGTCTCCCATCGAGCGCAACACACTGGACGCATAGTTGTACAGCACCGTCACCGGAATTCCCAGGAAAATAATCCGAATATACAGCACGGCATCTGCATACAGCTCCTCCGGCGTGTTGATCAGCCGCAGCAAAGGTCCTGCAATCAGTGCTGTTACAACTGTGAACACGATGCTGATAACAATTCCCAGAAAGGCACCGTTTACCAGATATTTGCGAAGCTCCTCCTTATTTTTCGCCCCGAAGGCCTCTGCCACCGGAATGCCGAAGCCTACACATGCCCCCTGCACAAAGCCCAGAATCAGGAAATTCAGCGAATAGGTCGTTCCAACGGCCCCCAGTGCGTTCGTTCCAAGGCACCGTCCTACAATCACCGTGTCCACAAAGCTGTAGAGTTGTTGAAACAACGTCCCCAGCACCAGCGGAAGTGCAAACCTCAGAATCTGAGTCAAAGGTCGTCCTGTTGTCAGATCACTTACTCCGGATCCGTTCTTTTTCTTCCCCATATCGTCCTCGCTTTTCCAAAATACATGTAATTACTTAGCACCTACAACATGAAGCTGTCTGCAAGCAGCCAATTCATATTGGAATCGTCAGGCGCTAAATAGATTATATATAACAAAAAAAGCAGATACCGAAACCAGTACCTGCTCT
>CAYLUU010000004.1:0-3593 GCA_964386925.1 uncultured Sarcina sp.
GAAGGCTTGAAAATAAATGTTCCGCAGCCAAGAACTTGCATCGGATGCGAATTCTTTGTATACTGGACGCGTTCGCGTCGGGGCGTAGCTCAGCTTGGCTAGAGCGCCTGGTTTGGGACCAGGAGGCCGCAGGTTCGAATCCTGTCGCCCCGATGATTGCGGCCATTGTTGGTTGACCGCAAGATTATACGAGCCGCAAGTGCGGCAGTGTTTTACAGGAGGCAATTATGAAGAAAAAAGTCATCAGCATGGTATGCACAATGGCCATGGCAGCAACCATTCTGGCAGGCTGCTCCGGTGAGCCGGTATCCAGTACCGAGTCTACCACCGAGGCTGCAACAGAGGCTGCTACCGAGACTGCAACAGAGGAAACCACCGAGGCTTCCACTGAGGCAGAAGAGAGCACCGAGAGCGCTGCTCTGAACATCGCAATCGTATCTTCTCCTTCCGGAGTAGACGATGGCTCCTTCAACCAGAACAACTACGAAGGAATTCAGGCGTTCATCGCAGAGAATCCGGACAGCACGGTAACGGCTGTTAAGGAAGAGACTGGCGACAGCACTGCTTGCTACAACACAGTAGAAGGCATCGTTGCAGATTACGATGTCATTGTATGCTGCGGCTATCAGTTCGCAGGCATCGGACCGATCGCAGAGGAGAATCCGGATGTTGATTTCATCCTGGTAGATTCCGATCCTACAGATGCAGACGGCAACACGGCTGAGTATGACAACGTATATGCAATGACCTTCAAGGAGCAGGAGTCCGGCTTCCTCGCAGGTATTGCAGCAGCAATGACCACGCAGACCGGCAAGGTTGCAGTGGTAAACGGTATTGCATATCCTTCCAATGTTAACTATCAGTACGGCTTCATGAGCGGCGTAAACTACTCCAACAAGCACTACGGCACCAGCGCAGAGGTTGTTGAGGAAGCTTCCTACGCAGGAACAGACGTAACCGGCGCAAACGTTGGCGGCAACTACGTTGGCTCCTTCGGCGATGAGGCTACCGGCAAGATCGTCGGCGAGGCTCTGATCGGTGATGGCTGCGATGTTATCTTCGTTGCTGCAGGCGCATCCGGAAACGGTGTCTTCACCGCTGTAAAAGAGGCTTCCACCTCTGAGAACCCGGTATACGTAATCGGCTGCGACGTTGACCAGTACAACGACGGTGTGAACGGCGATTCCAACATCATCCTGACCTCTGCACTGAAGATCATGGACAAGAACGTTGAGCTTCAGCTGAACAACATCAAGAACGGAACCTTCAAGGGTGCAAATGACCTTCTGGGTGCAGATACCGACTCCACCGGATTTGTCAGCGGTGAGGATTGCCAGCTGTCCGATGAGGCCGTTGCCAGCATCGAGGAAGCATACGAAGGCGTGAAGGACGGATCCATTGTTCCGGCTTCCAACTTCGGCGGCACAACTCCGGATGACTTCGTAGGTCTGGAATAATCCGAATACAGAGCAGCACAAATGTGTGTTATGATGGGATGCGGCAGGCAATGACAGCCTGCTGTATCCCATTTTTGTATCTGTTCAGCCATCTCGAGTTTTTCGAAAGAAAATCGAGATGGTGGGTGCGGAATAGATACGTTCTATTAGCAATAAGGAGAGCAACATGGCGGAGTCACCTTATATCATTGAGATGAAGCACATCACCAAGCGCTTTCCCGGCATTGTGGCAAACGATGACGTCACCCTTCAGATTAAGAAGGGCGAGATTTTTGCCATACTGGGAGAGAACGGCGCAGGCAAATCTACCATCATGAGCGCCTTGTTCGGCATGTATGAGCCGGATGAGGGCGAGATCTATGTGCGAGGCAAAAAGGAGAGAATTGTTTCTCCCAGGTACGCATCGGAGCTGAACATCGGAATGGTTCATCAGCACTTCAAGCTGGTGAGCAACTATACCATTGCGGAGAACATTGTTCTCGGCATGGAGCCCAAAAAGAAAGCCCTGGGCTTCATTCCCTATGTGGATATGAAGACCGCCAATGCCAGAATTGCAGAGCTGTCTAAGCAATATGGCCTGGAGGTTGATCCGACGAAGGTGATCAGTGAAGTCAATGTTTCTACCAGGCAGCGCGTGGAAATCCTTAAGATGCTCTATCGTGAGGCGGAGATTCTGATCTTCGATGAGCCGACTGCCGTGCTGACGCCGCAGGAAATCGACTCCTTGCTGCAGATCATCGAGAACCTGCGGGCCGGCGGCAAGACCATCATTCTGATCACACACAAGCTGGACGAGGTGAAACGCGTGGCAGATCGCTGCGCAGTCCTGCGCAGGGGCAAGCTGATCACGGTTCGCGATGTGGCCGGAATGGATACAAAGGAAATGGCAGGACTCATGGTCGGTCATGAGGTTGCTCTGACACTGGAGAAGAAGCCTGCCAACTACGGCGAGACCGTGGTGGATGTCCAGCATATGACGGTCGAAAATGAGGACCATTTTGAAGTGGTAAAGGATGTATCCTTCCGGATCAGGGCGGGGGAGATCTTCGCAATTGCCGGTGTATCCGGAAACGGACAGACGGAGATTGCAGATGCCATTGCAGGGCTGGTGAAAATGAAATCCGGCAGTGTCTCCATCGCAGGAACGGATATCTCAGAGATGAGCATCCGGGAACGGGCACACAGCGGAGTGTTCTCCTACATCCCGGAGGATCGGCAGAATGTGGGACTGATTCTGGATTTCCGCCTGGGATCCAACATCGGTCTTCGCCGGTATTATCAGGAACCTTTCTCCAAACGTCACGTTCTGCAGAAGGAAGAATTTGCAAAATACGGCGATGAGCTGATCGGCAAATATGATATTCGAAGCGCAGAAGGAAACGCAACCGTAGTGCGGTCCATGTCAGGCGGCAATCAGCAGAAGGCGATCATCGGACGCGAGATTGAACAGGATGCGCCGTTTGCCATGTTCGTTCAGCCGACGAGAGGGCTGGATATCGGTGCCATCGAGAACATTCATCGGCAGATTCTGGCAGAGAGGGATAAAGGAAAGGCGATTCTGCTCGTATCGCTGGAGCTCGATGAGGTGATGCAGCTGGCTGATACCATTGGTGTCATCTACGGCGGCAAGATCAGCAGAATTGCAGATGCGTCGGAGCTGTCTCAGGAAGAAGTCGGTGAATACATGATGGGGGTGAAGAAATGAGCACAGAAACAAGAAGATATCTGCGAGTGGCCACCCTGTCTGTGGTGTTCAGTTTGATTGTCGGAGCTGTTGTTATCCTGATCCTTGGCAAGAATCCGCTCTCTGCCTACTATAACCTGCTGCAGGGCTGCGGACTTGCCCCGAAGGGCAAATACGGCGGCGGCAAGAGCATGCTGACGGATTTGTCCAGCTACATCGATTACCTGACACCGATGCTGTTCGCAGCCCTGTCCTGCGCAGTGGCAATGAAAACGGGACTGTTCAATATCGGCATTTCCGGACAGATGCTGGCGGCCGGCTTCATCGCAACCATAACTGTGGGATATTCCAACCTGCCGGGAGCTGCGGCGAAGCCTCTGGCAATTCTGATCGGAATGGCGGCCGGCATGCTGGTCGGCGGGCTGATCGGTTTTCTTAAATATAAGTTCAAC
>CAYLUU010000004.1:3693-42995 GCA_964386925.1 uncultured Sarcina sp.
GGCGGCCGGCATGCTGGTCGGCGGGCTGATCGGTTTTCTTAAATATAAGTTCAACATCAATGAGGTTGTTTCCTCCATCATGCTGAACTATATCATTCGCTATGTTACCAGCTTTTTCATTCAGACCAGATACGTGGATCCGGTAACCCGTCAGTCTACGGCAATCGGTGACAATGCAAGACTGACGCTCAGCGGTGTGCTGATCGGCGGCTTCAAATACGACCTGCCGCTCGGCTTTATTCTGGCGGTCGCGGCGATGTTCTTTGTGAAATTCCTGATGGATCGTACGGATTTCGGCTTTGAACTGAAGGCCACCGGTATGAACCGGACGGCGGCAGAATATGCAGGCGTTAATGTTCGCAAGGCCATCATCTCCTCGATGGCAATTTCGGGCGCACTGGCCGGTATTGCTGGCGTGACCTATTATCTGGGATACTTCAATTCCATTCAGCCCAAGACACTTGCCGGCATCGGGTTTGATTCCATTGCGGTTTGCCTGTTGGGAAACTCAGAACCCATCGGCATTTTCGTGGCGACCTTCCTGCTGGAGATTCTGTACAAGGGATCGACCTATATGAGCTCGAGAGCAGGGCTGCAGTCGGAGATCGCAAATGTTATCGTCGGACTGATCCTGCTGTACAGTGCCCGCAATGGATTCTTCCTGCAGGCAGCGACCCGGTTTGAGGAGAAAAGAAAGCTTGCACTGTCCAATAAGGGCAAAAAACGCGCGGAGGGAGACCATTCTGCTTCATCGACTGCCACTCCATCCGGGCCTGAGCAGCCTGCGGAGGAAACCACTGCAGCACAGAACGAGAAGGAGGAGCAGTAATCATGAATACCGTCAATACGATTATCATCAATGGTATGAGCTTTGCCCTTCCTTTGTTCATCATGGCCATCGGCGGAATCTATTCAGAACGCTCCGGAATCACGAACCTTGCACTGGAAGGTCTGCAGGGCATGGGAGGCTTTGTCGGAGCACTGGTCGCCTACTGCCTGATTCAGAAAATGGGAGCAACCTCTCAGGTACCGTATTACATGGCAATGCTGTTCGCTATGATCGGCGGAGGTGTCTATGCGCTGCTGCATGCCTCTCTCTGCATTCGATTCAAAGCCAATCAGGTCATCAGCGGCGTCGTTATGAATGTGTTCGCAATGGCACTGACATCCTTTTTGACCAAAACGATCAACAGCGTGGCGTTCGGCGCAGCATCGGACAAATTCGATCTGGGCGTTTCTGTTCGCTTCACGGTACCGGTGATTTCGAAGATCCCGGTTCTGGGCGCATTCTTTACGAATGTGTATCCGTTTGAAGTATTGATTGTCATCATTGCAGCGTTTATGTGGTACCTGCTGTATCGCACCACCTTCGGTCTGCGTCTTCGCGCCTGCGGTGACAACCCGGCCGCTGTGGATGCTGCCGGCGGCAATGTGGCACAGCTCCAGACACTGGCGGTCGTGATCAGCGGTGCCCTGTCAGGACTGGCAGGAATCTGCTTTGCCTACTCCATCTCGGCGAAGTTCTCGAGTGATATTTACATGGGCTATGGATATCTGGCCATTGCAGGCTATATCTTCGGCAACTGGAATCTGCTGCCGTCACTGGCGGCTTGTCTGATCTTCGGATTTGCGAGATCCTTTGGCTACCAGATGGTACAGCTGCTGGGGATGCCCAGCGCTTACTCGGATCTTGTCATGATCCTGCCGTATGTGGTGACACTGCTGCTCCTGGTATTCCTGTCCAAACATAACCAGGCACCGAAAGCGCTGGGCGAAAGCTACGACAAGTCGAAGCGGTAAACATTGCACGTTGTCCCAAAGAGGACATCTGCGCTGACTGCTCCCGGCTGGCGCATGTGCGGAGATCTCTTGCCGGGGACATGAGAACGGATCGCTTCCGCAGATTGAAGGAAGCTATCCAATATGGTAAAATCGAGACTGTGTGCGAAGCTGCAGAATAATCTGCGCTGGCACACAGTCTTTTTGCATATACACCGCCTGCATGAGCAGGCCTAGCAGATTACAGTTAATGCATGGAATGGAGGTAGCAAGGTGAGCGCATCATTCGAAGACATCCTGGCACAGGTAAAGGCGATCCCGACAAAGAAGCTGTCTGTTGCGGCAGCACAGGATCTGCCGGTAATGGAAGCAGTATATGAGGCACAAAAGCGCGGCATTGCCGAGCCGATTCTGACCGGTGATGAGGAGAAGATCCGCGAGATCGCAGCACAGATCGGCTGGGATCTTGCAGGCGTACGCATCATCAATGAGCCGGATGTTGAGAAGGCTGCAAAGCTTGCAGTAAAGCTGGTTCATGACAAGGAAGCTGATATGTACATGAAGGGTGCACTGGAGTCCAAGACCTTCCTCAGAAGTGTTCTGGACAAGGAAGTCGGCCTTCGCACCGGCAAGATGCTGAGCCATGTCTGTGTATTCGAGATCGAAGGCATCAAGCGTCTGCTGTTCCTGACAGACGTTGCCTTCTGCCCTTATCCGACCCTGGAGGACAAGGAACAGATCATCAACTACGTTGTGAAGGTTTGCAATGCCTGCGGCGTGTACAATCCGAAGATTGCTCCTCTTGCAGCGGTTGAGGTGGTAAACCCGAAGATGCCGGTTACCGTAGAGGCAGATCAGCTGACCAAGTGGAACGACGAAGGCCGCATCACGGACTGCATCGTGGACGGACCGCTGTCCATGGATCTGGCGATTGATCCGGAGGCTGCAAAGCACAAGGCAGGGGCTGAGAATCGTAAGATTGTCGGTGATGCCGATGTCCTGCTCTTCCCTGATATTCATGCCGGCAACCTGGTATACAAGACCATCGTGCATACCATTCCGTTCAAGAATGCCTGCATCCTGATGGGCACGAAGGCTCCGGCTATTCTGACCTCCCGTTCGGATTCCATGGAGACAAAGGTCAATTCCATCGCGGTTGCAGCCGTTGTAGCTGAGCACCTGAACGAGGGATTCTAAAGATACAGCATAAATTCGAAGGAGAATAGCCATGGCAATTAAGAGCTTGATTATTAATCCCGGTTCCACATCGACGAAGATCGGTGTATTCGAGGATGAGACACAGATTCTGGACAAGACACTTCGCCACTCCACCGAGGAGATTGCGCAGTTTCCGTCCATTTATGCACAGAAGGATTTCCGCAAGAAGATTATTCTGGATGCACTGGCAGAAGAGAATATTGATCCTAAGAGCTTCCAGGTGATCGTTGGACGCGGCGGACTGCTCAAGCCCATTCCGGGCGGCACCTACGCCGTCAGCGATGCACTGCTGGCAGATCTGATCAATCCTCCGCAGGGCGAGCATGCATCCAATCTGGGCGGTATTCTGGCCCGCGAGATCGGCGATGAGCTGGGCGTTCCGTCCTACATCGTAGATCCGGTTGTTGTGGATGAGCTGGCACCGGTTGCACGTATTTCCGGTGTTCCGGAGATTGAGCGCGTATCGATTTTCCATGCGCTGAATCAGAAGGCGATGGCAAGACGCTACGCAAAGGAGATCGGCAAAAAGTATACGGATCTGAACCTGATTGTTGTTCACATGGGCGGCGGTGTATCCTGCGGCGCACATAAGAACGGACAGGTTATCGATGTATTCAATGCTCTGGACGGCGATGGCGCATTCTCACCGGAGCGCGCAGGCGGTGTTCCGTCCGGCGCACTGATCAAGATGTGCTATGAGAGCGGCCTGACCGAGAAGGAAATGCGTAAAAAGATCGTCGGCAACGGCGGCTTCAACGGCTATCTCGGAACCAACGATGCCCGCGATGTGGATAAGATGGTAGAAGAGGGCAATGAGAAGGCAAAGCTGGTACGGGACGCATTTATTTATCAGATGTCCAAGAACATCGGCGCAATGGCTGCAGTCCTGGATGGCAAGGTAGATGCGATCATCATGACCGGCGGAATTGCCTACGACAAGATTATTACGGAGTCCATTTCAGAAAAGGTTTCCTTCATCGCACCGGTTGTGCTGTATCCCGGCGAGGATGAGCTGCTGGCTCTGGCACAGGGCGCTCTCCGTGTTATGAATGGAGAAGAGGAAGCACAGGAGTATTAAGAATTATGTCGAAGATTACCGATAAGATTTTCGGAACGCACAGCGAGCGCGAGCTCAAGAGAATTGAGCCTATTGTTAAAAAGATTGAAGCGCTCCGCCCGCAGATGCAGGCACTTACGGATGAAGAGCTGCGGGGCAAGACCGTAGAGTTCCGGGAACGTCTGGCGGCAGGCAAGACACTGGATGACATTCTGCCGGAGGCTTTTGCGGCGGTTCGTGAAGGCGCCAAGAGAGCACTGAACATGGAACCTTTCCGCGTACAGCTCATCGGCGGCATCGTCCTTCATCAGGGACGCATCGCAGAGATGAAGACCGGTGAAGGTAAGACACTGGTCGGAACGCTTCCGGTATATCTGAACGCACTGGAAGGCAAGGGCGTTCACGTTGTCACGGTCAATGACTATCTGGCGAAGCGTGATGCTGAGTGGATGGGACAGGTATACAAGTTCATGGGACTGACGGTCGGCATTGTGCTGAACGGCATGAGCCCTGAGGAACGGCAGCAGGCATACAACTGCGATATCACGTATGTAACCAACAACGAGCTGGGCTTTGATTACCTGCGTGACAACATGGCAATCTACAAGAATCAGCTGGTGCTGCGCGGTCTGCATTTCGCCATCATCGATGAGGTGGACTCCATCCTGATCGATGAAGCGAGAACACCTCTGATCATCTCCGGACAGAGCGATAAATCCACCAAGATCTATGAGGCCTGCGACATTCTGGCAAAACAGATGACTCGCGGCGAAGACGTGGATGATCTGTCTAAGATCGATGCCATCATGGGCATTGAGCAGGAAGAGACCGGCGATTTCGTTGTCAATGAAAAGGACAAGATCGTCAACCTGACGGCTTCCGGTATTGAGAAGACAGAACGCTTCTTCCATTTGAATAACCTTGCAGATCCGGAGAATCTGGAAATCCAGCATTGCATCATTCTGGCACTGCGTGCCAACAATCTGATGCAGCGTGATCAGGACTACATCGTAAAGGATGATGAGGTCATGATCGTCGATGAATTCACCGGACGTGTAATGCCTGGCAGACGGTATTCCGATGGCCTGCATCAGGCAATCGAGGCCAAAGAGCACGTAAAGGTGAAGCGCGAGTCCAAGACGCTGGCCACCATCACCTTCCAGAACTTCTTCAACAAGTTCGACAAGAAGTGCGGCATGACCGGTACTGCTCTTACCGAGGAGCAGGAGTTCCGCGAAATCTATGGTATGGATGTTATCGTGATCCCGACCAACCGACCGGTTGCCCGTCAGGATCTGAACGATGCCGTTTACAAGACCAAGAAAGAAAAATTCAACGCGGTTGTGGAGTCTGTTCGGGAAGCCTACGAGCGCAAACAGCCGGTGCTGGTCGGCACCATTACCATTGAGACCTCGGAAATGCTCTCGAGACTCCTCAAAAAGGAAGGCATTCCGCACAACGTACTGAATGCCAAAAACCACGAGCTGGAGGCTCAGATTGTTGCACAGGCCGGACAGCATGGAGCCGTTACCATTGCCACCAACATGGCTGGCCGTGGTACGGATATCAAGCTGGATGACGAGGCGAAGGCAGCCGGCGGTCTGAAGGTTATCGGTACCGAACGGCATGAATCCAGACGAATTGACAACCAGCTGCGCGGACGTTCCGGCCGCCAGGGAGATCCGGGCGAGTCACGCTTCTATATCTCACTGGAAGATGATCTGATGCGCCTGTTCGGCTCTGAGCGCATGATCTCCATGTTCGAGGCACTGGGCGTTCCGGAAGGTCAGGAGATTTCACACAAGTCTCTGTCCAAGGCCGTGGAGAATGCGCAGAAGAAGATCGAGACCAATAACTTTGGCATTCGTAAGAACCTGCTCGATTACGACCAGGTCATGAACGAGCAGCGTGAGATCATTTACGGTGAGCGCAGCGAAGTTCTGGACGGCAAGAGCATGCGGGATTCGATCTACAAGATGATTACCAAGATTGTAGAGCATTCCGTTGACATGGTTATCGGGGAGAGCGTAGATCCGGACAACTGGAATCTGGCAGAGCTCAACGATGTTCTGCTGCCGATCATTCCTCTGGAGAAAATTACGCGCGGCCGCATTACGGATCTGACTCCGGATGGACTTAAACAGCAGCTGAAGGAAGAAGCTGTAAAGCTCTATGAGACCAAGGAAGCAGAATTCCCGGAGCCGGAGGCAATCCGTGAGGTGGAGCGTGTTGTATTGCTGCGTTCCGTTGACTCTCGCTGGATGAATCACATCGATGACATGGAGCAGCTGCGCCAGAGCATCGGCCTGCAGGCTTATGGACAAAGAGACCCGCTTGTTGAGTACAAGATGGCAGGCTATGATATGTTCAATGAGATGAGCCAGGGCATCATGGAGGATACCATCCGTACCCTGTTCCGGATCCGTGTGGAGCAGAAGGTAGAGCGCGAGCAGGTTGCCAAGGTGACCGGCACGAACAAGGATGCAGAGAGCGGCGTGCGTGAGCCGAAGAAACGCGAGGAGAAGAAGATCTACCCCAATGATCCCTGCCCTTGCGGAAGCGGCAAGAAGTATAAAAACTGCCACGGTGCAGGATTGGTTTAAACGGATAATACAGGCTTAGGAGACAGACGACGTATGGTTGAATTGGACCAGATGAAAATTGAACTGCAGAACCTGCAGGATTCTCTGAAGGAGGGCGTGGACTCTCTGAATATCCCCTTCAAAAAGCAGAGAATTGAGGAGCTTTCCCGTGAAATGGAGGCACCGGATTTCTGGAGTGATGCAGACAAGGCCAACGGCAAGATGAAAACCCTGAAGGATCTCCAGAAGACAGTGGATGAGGCCGATGGGTTGGAACGTCAGTACCAGGATATTCTGGATCTGATTGAGATGGGCAACGAGGACAACGATCCCTCTTCGATTGAGGATGTTCGGAGCGAGCTGGATGATTTTGAAGAGCATCTGGAGGAGCTTCGGCTCTCAACGCTCTTGACAGGCGCTTATGACGAGAACAATGCGATCGTCTCCCTGAACGCCGGCGCGGGCGGAACAGAGTCGTGCGACTGGTGCTCGATGCTGTTCCGTATGTATTCCAGATGGGCGGACAAGAAAGGCTTTACACTGGATGTCATGAACCTGGTGGATGGGGATGAGGCCGGTATTAAATCTGTGGATTTTCAGATCACCGGAACCAATGCCTACGGCTTCCTTCGTTCTGAGCACGGCGTACATCGTCTGGTACGTATCAGTCCGTTCAATGCGCAGGGAAAGCGCCAGACCTCCTTTGTATCGTGCGAGGTAATGCCGGAGCTGCCGCAGGATAATGACATTGAGATTAAGCCGGATGACATTCGAATTGATACCTATCGATCCTCCGGAGCCGGCGGTCAGCACATCAACAAGACGTCATCGGCAATCCGAATCACGCACTTCCCGACCGGAATTGTCGTGACATGCCAGAACGAGCGATCTCAGTTCCAGAATAAGGACAAGGCATTTGAGATGCTGCGTGCCAAGCTGTTCATGCTGAAGCAGCAGGAAGAGGCCGCGATGAAGGACGGCATCCGCGGAGATGTCAAGGACATTGCCTGGGGCTCTCAGATTCGCTCCTACGTGCTCCAGCCGTACACACTGGTGAAGGACACCAGAACGCAGGAGGAGACGTCAGATACCGACGGCGTACTGAATGGTTCTATTGATCGGTTCATCAATGCTTATCTGAAGATGCAGGCGAACAAGGGCACGGCAGAAAACGAAATGGCGTAAACCAATCGATATAAACTGCTGATGAGTCATAAGAATGATTCTGAATGGCAATGAATAGGACAAAAAAGCCCACCTCGTAAGAGGTGGGCTTTTGGTTTAACTACATCTCAATTTCAATTGTGAATCCATTCGATAGCGACAAATCGTGTTGAAATCACTGGACGATCAGCAGATATAACAAATAAAATCAGCTGCTACGTGTCTGTAACACATAGCAGCTGTCGCTAAATGAATTAGTTCGATGAGTTCCTTACAGATCAATATGCTCGGTTCCGTCAGCGTGCTCGAAGGCCGCCAGTTCAGGATGCTCGCGCTTCTCCGGAGTGTAGTTCTCATAGGAAGGCTTCCTGTGCGTCTGCTCGGACCAGATCTTGTCCGCAACCGGTGCCCATTCCTTCGCATAATCATCGCACTTGGAGCAAAGGTGATCAACATCCTCAGGGGACTCAATGTTCGTCTGGTGTGCGCCGGTCTCCTCTACGATCTGACGCAGGAGCTTCGGATTCTCCAGCATCGGGCAGGGACGAAGATGATTACGGTTGAAGGGCTGTCCTTCATGGTAAGCCATGAACAGAGGGCTCTGGAGCATCTCCAGAATGCTGTTGTCATGGATGTTGGTGTTGGAGAAGTGGATGAACACGCAAGGCTCCGCATCACCGTTGGAGTTAATGTGGAAATAGTTACGGCCTCCTGCAATACATCCGCCGACATACTCACCATCGTTCTGGAAGTCCATCGGGTAGAAGCAGATGTCGCTGTCCTTGCTGCGAACCTCGCGGATTCTCTTGATCATGTACTCACGCTGCTCTACGGTAGGCATCAGCTCGGGAGCTGCATTGTTGCCGACCGGCATCAGGTGGAAATAGAAACCAAAGCGTGCGCCCTTCTCCTCCAGCAGATGGAAGAAGTCATCACTGGTAACGGCCTCGATATTGGCTCTCGTATAGCAAATGGAGGTGCCGAAAAGAATGCCGTGCTTCTTCAGAAGATCCATGGCCTTCATAACGGCAGCGTAGTGTCCCTCGCCGCGGCGTGCATCGTTGGTATCCGGGGTACCTTCGATGGAGAGCATGAAGGTGATGTTGCCGAGCTCGCGAACTCTCTCGCACATCTCATCGGTGATGAGGGTGGAGTTGGAATACAGACCGAAGAAGCAGTCGTTGTGCTTTTCAGCCAGCTTGAAGATATCGTTCATGCGAACGGTCGGCTCGCCGCCGGTCATCATGTAAAGATATGCACCGAGCTCCTTGCCCTGGGTGACAATCTTGTCCATATCCTCATAGGAAAGGTTTGCCTTGTGGCCGTAGGTGCCGGACCAGCAGCCGACGCAGTGCATATTACATGCCATGGTGGGATCGAACAGGATCAGCCACGGAATGTTGCAGTTGTACTTCTCGCGGTTGGCACGAATGGTCTTGGTGCCGCGAAGGAATGCTTCGTAACCCAGATTCAGAATAGCGATCTTTGCATAGTGCGGATCGGTCTCGTCGATGATGCGGTTGATGTACTTGATCCAGCGGTTGTCAGGATCCTTGATGGCTGCGCGAACCGCATCCAGCTTCTCTGCAGAGGCTCCCTTTCCATAGAACTTTGCTACCAGATCTACGATCTTCAGATACGTTTCGGTGCGGTCACCGGAGTTCTTCACGGTCTTGAGCAGTCCGTCGATCATGACGGAGATTGCCTGCCGCTCCGCTGCGTGTGTCAGATTTTCCATTTTTCCTGCCATAGATACTTCCTCCCTTTGGCGAATCCCTTCCATTGTATGAGTCCGGGCAAAATGATTTCATTACAGGCGCGCGCAGTAAGAAAAATACAGGTGCCCCTGCCGGCATTGCCATTGCCGATTCCTGATTCGCCGGAACATTACATGAGTTCACATCTTTATTTGAACTATCGGATATTCTAGACCTGCAAAATTCCGATTTCATCGGACAAATTCTGACTTGTGTCCATTTATTGCACATGTGTACTCGTTATGTGGAAAGTATTTCAGAAATGTGTTACGAGCAGAAGGGTACAGGAGACAGGTAAATAATTCGTAAACAGTTCGCTTGCCGGCTCGGAGCGGACATCTTGGCTGGCTGCTTCTGTATGGCGCCTGTCAAGTACTCTGCATAGGTCAGAACGCACGCTTGACAGATTCGTCAGCTTGGGCTAACGTAGTCGTGTTCACGTAAATGCGGCCGAAAGCGGCTGCCATATTGCGCTAGGGGAGCGAACGCTGAGAATCGCTGTCGAGCGGCTGTATTAGAAGATCCTGTTAGAGATCCTGTTAGGGAGATTCACAAATGGCTGTGGAACGGCGTGACCCTTATTACTTGAACCGGACAATACCGGCGGAAGGAAGCGAAGTCCATTGCATACGGATTTGGTTATTGAGTTTGATGATTCAATTTGATGATTCGGTGCAGGGACTGCCCGATCCCCTCCTGCGTTCTTATGAAGGAGGTTTTTTTATGTCATTATTCGCAACACTCACAGAAGACGGAAGCTATTCGCTGACCGGGACCGGATACACGGTGCTGGTGCTGATCATGCTGGCACTGCTGCTCGTGGCCTGCTATGTCACAAAGGCAGATCAGAAGGGCAAAACGGGAACGCGTCATCTGGTATTTTCTGCCATGGCCATGGCACTGGCCTTTGTCACCAGCTTCATTAAGTTTCTGAGCCTGCCGATGGGCGGCAGCATCACCTTATTTTCCATGTTCTTCATTTGCCTGATCGGATATTGGTACGGTCTGCGGAGCGGTCTGATGGCAGCGGTTGCCTACGGGATTCTGCAGCTGGTAACGGGTCCGTATATCATCAGCATGCCGCAGATGCTCTGCGATTATATTTTTGCTTTCGGTGCGCTGGGGCTGTCCGGACTGTTCAGCAATTCCAGACATGGGCTTGTGAAGGGATATCTGGCCGGCGTGATCGGACGCTTTGTATTCGCATTCCTGTCAGGCCTGATCTTCTTTGGGCAGTATGCTCCGGATGGGATGAGCCCGGCGGTTTACTCTGCATCATATAACGGAATCTACATCTTCACGGAGGCAATTCTTACTATTATTATTATCTCCATTCCGCCGGTGGCTAAGGCGCTGGTGCGGGTGAAGGTACTGGCTGAGCAGGAGTGATTTTGCTGCCTGACATCTGCCTGGCCGCATCGAGGTTTTCCAAAGGAAAATTGAGACCAAGGTACTAAATTAATACGATTTGTCAAAACCCTTTCGGTTGCCGGATGCAATCGGAAGGGCTTTTTGCTTTCAAAGGAAAATAGAGATGCGGTTGATTCGCGTTGAAAACGTCAGGTGCTAAACAGATACGATACATTTTAATATGATAAGATAGAAAGGATTCAAGACAAAAGGTATAAGGAGAAATTGCCATGGCATATACGAGAGTGTTGTTCGATCTGGATGGAACATTGACCGAGTCCGGTCCCGGCGTGACCGGTGCGGTGCAATATGCATTGCAGAAGCTTGGAATTGAGGAGCCGGATCGGTCCAAGCTGGAGGTGTTCATCGGACCGCCGCTGAACATTTCCTTTCAGGAGTTCTATCACTTGACGGCAGAGGAGACCCAGCTTGCCGTGCATTACTTCCGTGAGGTCTATGATTCGAAGATGATCTTTGAGAATCAGCTGTATCCGGGAGTGCGAGAGCTTTTAAAGCAGCTTCATACGGACGGCGTTCAGCTGGCCATTGCCTCTTCTAAGCCGGATGCCATGGTACATAAGGTGCTGAACTATTTTGATATCGAAGCGGATTTTGACGTGATTGTCGGATCGGCCGATGACGAGGAAGAGGACGGGAAAGCCGGGAAGGACAACAAGCAGCGGATGGTGGAGAAAGCTCTGGCACAGCTGCGGGAGCTGAATGCAGATGGTTCGGACGAAGCGGCATTCTGCGAAGGCACGGCAATGGTAGGAGACCGTTGTTTTGATATAAAAGGGGCGAAGGCCAACCACGTAGCTGCCATCGGGGTGTCTTACGGGTACGGCAGCCGGGAAGAACTCACAGAATCCGGTGCGGACGCGATCGCAGCAGATACAAAGGAGCTGTATGAAATCCTGCGGCGATAACGGAGAACGGCTCCTGGAGGCGGTCTGGCCGGCATTGGCATTTGCAGTGTTGTACGAGCTCCTGCTATATGGAATGGAACGAGGGCTTGGCATTGTAAACCAGATGCTGATAGTCGGCGGCGCAGATGCCGCAGTCCTGGCGTTTCAAACGGTACATGCGGCGGATTATCAGGCATTGTTTGCGGCAGCCGGGATGAGTGTCTCGCTTACGGTTATTCTGCACTTTTGTATCAGGCGGGGAGAGATTGCATTCACTCGCCGTCTGCGGGGGGATGCTCTGACCAATGGGGCAGCGGTGATCGGGGTTCTCTGCCTTGGTATGTTTCTGAACGGAGCATTGAGCGGCGCAGGAAGTTCTGCAGCGCAGGAAACCGGAACGGCGGCGCAGGGCGCGGTGGTCAGTCCGCTTGTCGGAATTGCGGTGTACGGCGTTCTGACCCCACTGGCTGAGGAGAGTATTTTCCGCGGCGTGACCTTGGCACGACTTTATGAGGTTCTGCTGCGTGTGTTGCCGGAAAAGGGGAAAACACATGCGGTGAATGATTTCGAACGTTCGACGGATCAGCAGGCGAACGAAGGCGACAATTTTGCAAATTCTGAAATCGATTTCGCACCGAACAGGAAACTGAAATCGTGGAAGGATATGGCCTTCTGGCTTGCTGCAGCGGCCTCGTCGGTGCTGTTCGGAGTTTATCACGGGAATTTGCTGCAGGGGATCTATGCTGCGTGTATGGGGCTTGCGTTCTGCTGCCTTCTGCGGCTGACGGAGAATCTGGGTGCGGCGGTATTGGCTCATGGAGCAATGAATGTGCTGACGCTCGTATTTTCGCAGAAGGGCGCCTATAATGAGCTGAGCAATCCTTCATTTCTGGCAGCAATGCTGGGGATTTCAGTGTGCTGCGGAGGATTCGTGGTCATTCGAAGAAGGATGCTATACTGCTGAATAACGGCATGGACTCGGGGAGAAAGCGATGAGTGAAAAGGAGAAGAGATACACATATTCGGACGCAGAAGAAAGCGATGCGTCTTTCTATTACGATGATGACTTTGCGGAAGCCGTGGATAGCCGTGAGGAGAATTTCGATCAGCTGCCGGAGAATGAATATGACGACGGGTATGCATACGACAGGGAAGATTTGATCGGAGAAACCGGCGATCCGTACGATGATGCAGCGCAAGATCGAAGATTTTATGACGATCGTTATGCAAATGAGGGAAGAGAAGAAGGGCGTTATGAGAATCGCCGGGATGTGAGACGCCGCGAAGGCGGAAGACGGGAAAAAGGCAGGAAGAGACGCATTGGTTTCTCCTGGATTATCCCGGCGGTATTGATCGGAATATTCCTGTTCTCTTCCTACAATTTTATTCGTCAGCTGTGGATCTATGAGCAGGCGAAAAACGAATACAAAGCCCTGGACAGCTTCATGGAGGCCATTCCGGAGGATACGGAGGAGGAAACGACGGTGGAGGTGGAAGCGTCCGAGCCGACCCTGCGATATCCGAACCTGAACATCAATTACGATGGGCTGAGTGAGGTGAACAGCCAGTTCGTAGGTGTCATTTACATCCCTGTACTGGATCTGAAATATCCAATGGCACAGGCTGATGACAACGATAAATATCTGCACACTACATTTGAAGGCACCTACAATTCCTCCGGCTGCATCTTCCTGGATACGGTAGCGAGCAGCGATTTCTCGGACAGCAACACGTTTGTGTTCGGACATAACATGAAGAATGAAACGATGTTCGGAAGCCTCAAACGTTTTCTGCAGGATGAGGATCTGTGTGACGAGAATCCGTACATCTATATTTATCAGAAGGATCAGGTCCTGATCTACCGGATTTTCGCCTATTACACGATTCCGGTCCAGGATGATGTATACGATGATTTCGAGGGCGATGATGGCTACGATGCCTATGTAGCGGATGCCAAAAATCATTCGGTCTACCAGATTTCGGGCAGCGCGGAGGTCAGCACGGCTTCTGACAGTACAGCTTCTGGCAGCACTTCGGACACAGCTTCTGAATCCGTCTCTTCGGCAGCAGATGATGAGACGACTGCATCGACACCTAGCAGCGGAACGGGCTCTTCGGTCAAAAATGCGAACGATCAGTTTCCGATTGACTGGAGCGAAAGGCCGAATCTCCTGACCTTGTCTACCTGCTATGCGACCGGGCATGTGAATAATTTTGTAGTGCAGGGCGCACTGATTGGTACTGTGAGTACGACGACAGATTCGACTGAGGCAGAGTGAGCTGCGAAGAGATACAAATTACGGAATCGTTACAGCGACAAGGGGACTGGACTTAGGCAAGTCACAATGCAGGAGGGACAATATGAGGAACACAGTGGAGCAGGTGGATTATCGATATCGGAATATGCCGATCCCGGGAGGCGGTTATGTGACCGGCTTCTGCTATCATCCGAAGAAAGAAGGCGTTTTCTACCTGAGGACGGACATCGGCGGGGTGTATCGCTTTGAACCGGAAGAAAGGCGCTGGAAGAGCCTGATTGACCACGTGACGATGGAAGATGTCAGCGAGACCTTTCCGACGGCAATTGCGCTGGACGAGCATCATCCGGAACGGCTGTACATTGCGTGCGGCATCTACCAGAGGCCGCATGGCAAATTCTGCGTATCCGAGGATTTCGGAGAGAGCTTTCGCTATTATGAGATGCCGATGCACGTGCATGGCAATATGAATGGACGTGGGACAGGCGACCGGCTGATCGTTGACAGACGGGATGAGAATGTGCTGTGGTTTGCATCACAGGACAGCGGATTGTGGAAGAGCAATAATCGCGGTGAGAGCTGGGAACGAATAGATTCCTTTGGAGAAAACTACACAACGTTCGTGGGTCAAACGGCAGATGGAAACGCTTTGTTCGTTGGCTGCGCGGGTGTGACGACAAAGCGCAGCGATGCTCTGCGCGGGCACAGTCTGTATGTCTCCTATGATAATGGAGTATCTTTTGAGCAGCTGTGGGAGCCGGAGAACGGAGAGATTGAGGGCGTAGCTTTTGCAGGACTTGTGGCACAGCGATGGACGATGAACGGGAAGTATCTGTTCGTGTCCTATTCCGTGATGGGACGGAATGCATATGTCCATGAGCTGGGATACAGCTGCGACGGAGGAAGTGTTATCGGCGGCAAGGTGGTGCGTTATCCGATTGAAGGCAATGGACGAATCGGCCAGGGAGAGGACATTACGCCCGGAGATCAGTCGGCGCTTCTGGAGTATGGCTTCTCCGGAATTGCTGCAGCGGCAGCAGCTCCGGGACTGTTGGCAGTATCCACGATCAGCAAGGAGGACGGGGATTGCATTTATCGCTCCATGGACAATGGCAGCAGCTGGGAGTGCATCCTTTACGATCTTGAAGTTGGGAAAATGGATTTCCGTACTTCATATCTGAAACCACAGTACAACGGTGGACATTCGCTGATCCACTGGCTGACAGATTTGAAAATCAACCCGTTTGATCCGGATGAAATCTGGTTTAATACGGGAACCGGTGTGTTCTGCTCCAGGAACCTTCGGGCGGAAACGGTTGTATTCCAGGATTGGAGCGACGGCGTTGAGGAGACGGTACACTTAAACGTATACGGGCCGCCGAAGGGAGAAGTGCAGTGTATCGACATTCTGGGAGATCTTGGTGGCTTTGCCTTCCGGGATCTGAATAAGGATTGCGACAATTCCTTTGATGATGCAGAGGGAAATCGATACATTACCTGTATCAATGCGGATTATTCGGATGAGAATCCGGACCTGGTGGTGGTGACTCCGCGCGGCAACTGGAAGGGCAAGACCAAGGGAGGCCTGATTTATTCAAAGGATCAGTGCAAAACCTTCCGGCGGCTTCCGATGCCATTTGGCCTAAGCGAGCGGATTGATGAAGCACTGCACCGGATTGAAATGCCGAATGTTAACAGCGGCTGGACGGCTATGGCGCCGGATGGTCAGCACCTTGTGTGGTCAATTGCGGACAATATTGATCTGCCGGTAGAAATGGCAGTGTCGAGCGAGGACGGCGGCGAAACTTTCCGGAGAGTAGAAGTGTATGCCGTGAATGGATGCCGGAAGGAAGAGGGCGGCTTCAAGGTGTTCTCGGATCGTATGGACAGCAGCCTGTTCTATGGCTTTGGAGATCATTCGGATTTCTATGTAAGCGAGGATGGCGGCAGGAGCTTCCGCGAAAAAAAACTGCCGGACGGTTTCCCCGTTGTCGATTTCAGTCTGATCGATTGTGCCAATAAAACGGAGGTGCGCGGAGAGTGCGGCAAACAGGGCGTATTCTATCTGGCCCTTGGCGCACATGGCCTTTGGAAGATGCACTATGATAAGAACAGCAAGAAGGTTACAGCCAATCGCCTGAGCAGGGATGGTGACACCTTCTATCGGATGGGGCTTGGAATTCTTCGGGAAGGCGGCAGCTATTATGAGGAGGACAAGGCGATCTACACGGCTGCAGTGATAGACGGCGTTTATGGCTTTTATCGCAGCGTAGATGACGGCAAGAGCTTTGTACGGCTGAATACCAATCGCCAGATGTTCGGAGAGATCAACAGCATCGATGGAGACAGCCGGGTATTCGGGAGATTCTATCTGGGCACCGGCAGTCGTGGTGTGCTGTATGGGGAACCCTGCTGAAGGACTTTTGGAAATTTCGGTAACCATTCAGAGTCTATTTGCAGAATGAATTTGCTAATGCTGATACTCTCACGCATTTTTCTGCTGCCGGATTGTGCATTCCGACAGCAGAATTTTTTTGCCTGTTTACGAAAACGTTTCAGTTGCGAACAATATGTCGATTATGAAAAGACGAGATGAGTTGTGGATTTCATTGAATTAGGAGACGGTAGAAATCTAAAACATTGTACAATGTGATGACGACTTGAGAAGACGATGAGATTAAAGATAAAAACTGAATGTATTCTTATCTAATTTTATGGGGTATTTTTCTAAATCCCTAGAATTTATAGTTATTATGTTAGTGAGAGGTACGAATACGTTTAAGTGACAAAGAATGCGTTCGGAATCTCGTGGTTTCAGTCAAAATAACTACTGTGAGAGGAATGGGGATCGATGAAAGAAGCGAAAACAGCAAAAGAACTGGCTTCGGATCGTCTGTATTATGTAGTCCGTATAGCCATCCTGGTAACCGTTATCTTCCTGTTCGTGCCGTCCTTGAATCCCGCACGGATCAGCGGACTGATCAGCAGAAACCTGTCGTTGTTTACATCTGGTTTCTCCTACAATAATCTGGTTGCTGACTTCGGACGTGCCTTCAAGAAGGGCTGGGTGGAGAGATCCACGATGAAGACCGTGTACGGCGGTTCATTGACAGTCTGCATTGGTGTGGCGGCTATGGCAGCCGGCGGATGCATGTCTATCGGCAATAAGAAATTCAAAAAGCTGGCGAATCTCTTTATTGCGCTTGGCTGCGTTGCCGGTCTGATCGGAATGGCATTCATTTATATGGCATACACGCAGATCGTAACAACATCTAAGCCGAAAAAGGTTGAGCCAATGTTCTCCGGTGCGTTCTGGCCGCTGGTTATTATCATCGCCGTGCTGCTGGTGTTAACGGTGGCGGAGATGTTCCTTGTGCCGAAGACGGTGAAGGGTGAGAAATTCGAGATGGAGTCCCGATTTAAGCTCTTCCTGATGTTCATGCCGTTCATTGCTCTGTGCGGCGTATTCAGTTATCTGCCGCTGTGGGGCTGGCGTTATGCTTTCTTTGATTACAAAGTAGGCGATACGCTGAGCATGGATAATTTTGTTGGCTTCAAATGGTTCCTGCAGCTGTTCCAGAATCCTGCAACCGTGAAGGACGTTGTTCGTGTATTGAAGAATACACTCGGTATGAGCGGACTGGGAATCATAACCAGCTGGATTCCGATGGCCTTCGCTATTTTCCTTTCTGAAATTAAGAACGATAAGTTCCGTCGTTTCGTACAGACCTTTACAACGGTTCCGAACTTCATCAGCTGGGTTCTGGTGTATGCCATTGCATTCTGTATCTTCTCAACCGATGGCTTTATCAGCAGCATCATGGTGAATGCAGGCATCTGGGAAACCGGACAGAACATGCTGATGAGCGGAGCACATACCTGGCTGAAGATGTGGGCCTGGGGCATGTGGAAGGGCGTTGGCTGGAGTGCCATTATTTATATCGCGGCTATTTCCGGAATCGACCGTCAGCTGTACGAGGCTGCAACGGTGGACGGGGCAGGAAGATTCCAGCGGATGTGGAACATTACGGTGCCGAGCCTGATTCCTACCTTCTGCGTATTGCTGCTGATGTCTGTCGCGAACGTACTGAGCAATGGTATGGATCAGTACCTTGTATTCGAGAACTCTGCGAATACGGACTATGTGATGGTTCTTGATCTGTACGTGTACAAGCTTGGTATCGGACAGGGAATGATTCCTCTGACGACGGTGGTCAGTATGCTGAAGTCGATTGTCAGTGTGGTATTGCTGTTCGGCGCAAACGGCATTTCAAAGCTGGTTCGCGGCGAGAGCATCATCTAAAAGGGGGTACGGCATGGCTAAGACAGCACAGGAAAAGGCGGATGCGAAGGCGGAACGCCTCTATAAAAAGACGCATAAGAGTCAGTTTCATGCAACGCCGGGAGATGTTGTATTCAATGTCATCAACTATGCGGTGTTCGGAATCTTCACCATTGCGTGCATCTTCCCGTTTTACTATCTGTTCATCAACACGATCAGTGATAACGATTATGTTGTAAAGGGCCTGGTTAACTTCTGGCCGAAGGGACTGACACTATCCAACTACAAGGCGTTGCTGAATGTAGGTGACTTATCCTCTGCATTCGTTGTCACGGTTGCGCGAACCCTGATCGGAACAGCGCTGATGGTTGCGGCATCCGGTCTGGTTGGATATCTGGTTACCAAACAGGAGATGTGGGGCAGAAAATTCTGGTATCGCTTCCTGGTCATTACAATGTATTTCAATGCCGGACTGATCCCGTGGTTTCTGAACATGCAGATGCTGGGACTGACCAATACCTTCTGGGCATACATCATTCCGAGCATCGTGGCACCCTACAACATCATTCTGGTGAAAACCTATGTGGAGTCCATACCGGCGGAGCTGGAGGAAAGCGCACAGATAGATGGTGCTTCCTACATGACTATTTTCCGGAAGATTATCTGGCCGCTCTGCAAGCCGATCCTGGCAACGATTGCCATCTTCGGTGCAGTAGGACATTGGAATTCCTTCACGGATTCTATGATCCTGATGCAGTCAGCTCCGAAGCTGTACACGCTGCAGCACAGACTGTATATCTACCTCAATCAGGCATCGAACCTGAGTGCACTCATGAATTCGGGCGGCTCCGTGAGTGATGCGGCTTTGAAGTCGGCTATGAGCGGAAAGGTTATCAAGTATACCATTTCCATGGTAACGGTAATTCCGATCCTGATCGTATATCCGTTCATGCAGCGGTACTTCGAAGAGGGTATTATGCTGGGTGCAGTCAAGGGATAAGGTGTTCGCCGCAAAGCGCGGTTAACATAGATAACAGCCTGATGGCGTTTCATTACGATATCAGGCGAAACCAACATTTTAGGAGGGATGAAAAAGTATGAAGGCAAAAAAGATCATGGCGCTTCTGCTCGCTTCCACCATGGCTCTGTCTCTGGCAGCCTGCGGCGGGTCTTCCAGTTCTACATCGGAGGATACCTCGGCAGAGGATACTGCTGATGACGAGGATGAGGATGAGGCAGACGAGACGGATGAGGCTGATGCAGACAGCGACGAGGATTATGATGAGCTGCTGGCAGACATCATTCCGGAAGAGACCGTTACGCTGGACGTTTTCGATCAGCTGGCAAACTATTCCGGCGAGCAGATCGGCTGGTTCGCTCAGGTTATGCTGGAGAAGTTCAATGTAAAGCTGAACATCATTCAGGATGCTGACGGCGTTTATGAGACACGTATGGAGTCCGGCAATCTGGGCGACATCGTAATCTGGGGAAATGATTCCGACGAGTATCTGCAGGCGGTTGAGAAGGGCCTTCTGTATGACTGGAACGAGGATGATCTTCTGGATGAGTATGGTCCGTACATCAAGGAGAACATGTCTGCAGCTCTTCAGAAGAACTCAGATCTTTCCGGCGGCACAACGTATGGCTTTGGCCATAACGTAGCAGTAAGTGCATCTGACCGTGAGGCAATGATGTACGAGTGGGATATTCGCTGGGATCTGTACAAAGAGCTCGGCTATCCGGAGATCAACGATCTGGATGATCTGGTAGATGTACTCGAGCAGATGAAGGAAATCTGCCCCACCGATGACAACGGCAACCCGACCTATGGCGTATCCCTGTTCAGTGACTGGGATGGCAACATGGTTATGTATGTAAAGTCTCTGGCATCTGCATATTATGGCTATGATGAGTTCGGCTTCGGACTGTATGATCCTACGGAGCAGGTTTATTACGATGCTCTTCAGGAGGATGGCCCTTACCTTGAGATGCTGAAGTTCTACAACACTCTGTATCAGAAGGGACTGCTGGATCCTGACTCTCAGACACAGGGCTATGACGGTATGATCGAGGATTACCAGAACGGTACTGCATTCCTGCAGATCTTTAACTTCCTGGGATCTTCCATTTATAACACCGAGACTCACCTCGAGGCCGGCAAGGCTATGTATCCCTGCCCGCCGCAGAGCGCAAAACCGATCTGCTATGGCCAGAACATCTATGGCGGCAACAGACCCTGGACCATCGGCGCGAAGACCGAGTATCCGGAGCTGTGCATGGCGATCCTGAACTGGCTGGCTACTCCGGAAGGACGTATGACTGCTGAGTATGGTCCTGAGGGCGTTTGCTGGTACTATGATGAGGATGGAAAGACCCAGTTCACTGAGCTCGGAAAGAGCGCAAAGCTGGATGGCAAGACCGAGATGACAGATGGCTACTCCGGAACCTTTGATGATGGCAGCTTCAAGATGAACAACACCACCTGGACCATCGATGCTGAGAACCCGGATTCCGATGGTGAGACCTACAACTACAAGGAGTGGGCTAGCTATTCTTCCGAGGCAGGCTCTGACATTGAGGCAGACTGGAGAGAGTACAACGGAACTACCACTCTGGACAGCCTGTTTGATAACTGGGATTACAACCTGTCTCCTGGAACGACCTATTCTGAGTCCGCAAAGTCTGATGAGCTGACCATGGTTTGGAACCAGGTTGCGGATTGCATCAAGACCTATTCCTGGAAAGCAATCTATGCGAAGACTGATGAGGAGTACGATTCCATCGTTGCAGAGATGATCTCCAAGGCTGATGAGTATGGTTATGATCAGTGCGTTGAGTTCCAGCAGAACGAGGCAAAGCTTCGCGCAGCTGCTGAGGACGCAGCAATGTCTGCAGAGTAAAACGGCAGATCCGGTCATTGCGTAACGGATGACAGAGGAATACGTGGAACGTATAATATGGGGGACTGCTCGTAAGAGCAGTCCCTTATGTTATATCTGAACAGATACATATAAGAGTTAAGGAAAAGGAATCCATACATCATGAAATTCTTCAGTACGAACAGCCCTTTTTATCAGTTTATGTGCAGACTATGGGATATCCTGCAGGTTAATTTCTTCTGGCTGGTGTTCAGCCTGCCGGTTGTCACTGCAGGAGCCTCTACGGCGGCAGCTTTTCGCGTTTGTCTGCAGCTGGCGGAGGAACGAGAGGGATATATTTACAGAGAGTTCTGGAAGGGCTTTAAGGAGAACTGGAAGCAGGGAACCGTGCTGGAGGTGCTGTGCCTGGCATGCGCATATATTATTTACCTGGATACGCAGCTGTTTCATGCGGTGGAGAACAACCCGGTGATGTTCCTGATTGCGGCGGTTGTGACCGGTGTGCTGGCTGGTATGGCTTTGATCTATGCATACCCCTTGATTGCAAGGTATCAGAACAGCCTGAAAATAACCTTGAAGAATTCAATGATCATCAGTCGAAGATACCTGGGAAGGACGCTGGCAATGCTGGCCGTTGTAGCGCTGGAAATCGTCCTGTGGATGTTTAATAAAACTACTTTGTTCATTGGCTTTCTGATCGGCCCAGCCTGCATTATTTACACCATTGCCGGAATGTCACTCGGGGTTTTCCGGATCATTGAAAGGCAGAATGATATGCATAAAGACAATGAAGTGTTCTGAGAGAGTATCGTAGGCGCTGCACGGCGCATCGAAAGGAGATAGAGATGATTCATGAAGAGATACCGATTAATGTAGCCGGTTCGCAGGACTATGCGAGGGCAGAAACGTATCTGATCAGTCATTCGGAAGAGATTGCGATCAGCAGCCGCCCCATGGTGATTATTTGTCCCGGCGGTGGATATTGCTACACCTCGGACAGAGAGGCAGAAATGTTCGCCATCAAATGGAATTCGATGGGGTATCAGGCAATGGTGCTCTGGTATTCTGTAAAGCCGGCCGTCTATCCGACATCACTTCTGGAGCTTGCATCCGCGGTAAAGCTGGCAAAGGAACATGCGAAGGAATGGGATGTTGATCCGGAGCGGATCTTCGTACAGGGGTCATCCGCCGGCGGACATTTGGCTGCCAGTTACGGAATGTTCTGGAATAAACCATTTGTTGCAGAAGCTTTGAAAACGGAGCCTGCGAATCTGAAGATTCGAGGGATGATTCTGAACTATCCGGTGATTACATCAGGACCTTATGCACATCAGGAGTCATTTGAGAATCTTCTGGGCGATGATTACGAGACTCGAAAGGAAGAGATGTCGCTGGAGAATCAGGTCAGCGAGGCGACACCGCCGGCCTTCCTCTGGACGACCAACCAGGACGGCCTGGTACCGGCAGAGAATTCCATTTTCCTGGCACTTGCGATGCGCAAGGTGGGAATTCCGGTGGAACTGCACATGTATATGAAGGGAAACCATGGTCTGGGCCTTGCCAATGAGCTTACAGCAGACCGCAACGGCGGTGCAGTGGAGCACTCCTGCGAGAGTTGGTTTGCACTGGCCTACACCTGGACGCAGGAGATGATTCATCGGGAAAGTGATGATTAAAGCTCTTCCTGTGCCGGATTTTCTTAGCGGTCAGAGCATCTTGGCCTTACCTTTGCTCTCCAGCGCCTGCTCCCGGAACTGAAGCGGACTCATTCCTGTATATTGGCGAAATTTCTTATGGAAGTAATCTACGTTTTTGTAACCGATCTGTTCGGCGATGGCGTAGACCTTCCATTTTTTGTCTGCAAGCAGTTCTTTGGCATGTTGAATCCTTCGATGATCGAGATAGGATTTAAAGCTTTCGCCGATTAATTTAGTGAAGAGCTTTCCCAGGTAGGCACTGCTGTAGCCGAATAAAGGCGCGATATCCTCCAGCTTCAGGCTGCGCTGATAATTGTGATCGATGTAATCCAGCACTTCGTCCAGCACTGTGTTCCTGGAGGGATTGCTGATCACGTTAATGAAGATGGTGAACTGATTCGAAAGGCATTGAATAAGCTCATAGAGGTAGTGTCCTTGCTGCATGACGGAAATGACCGAGGAATTGGAGACGAATGGGAAATCCAGAGTCTGGTAGGAGGACTGGATTTTTTCTCGAACGCTCAGATACAGATCGATCAGGAATCCGCGGACGGAAACGGGAGAGAGGTCAGCCTGCTGCAGCGCGCGCTCCAATTGGGTAAAGGTTTGCGCCAGCAGTCTGCGGTTCGAGGCAGTGATGGCACAGAAGAATTGCTCCAGATATTCGTCCAGAAGAGAGTGGAGCAATTCGGGGGACTCTGCGCTGCCTTCTGTCTGGACATCTTCTGCTGCAGCGCGCGCAGCAAGAGGAGCGGAGTGCACAGGCGGCAGCTGCAGATAATCCAGATAATGTGTATATCTGGCACAGTAAAAACGACGATTAAGAAGACGGACGGCATCCTCGTAAGAAAGGTGAATGTCATTCAGAGAGTAAACTGGTCGGCCGACGGTAAGAAAGGTGGATTCCAGGGGACTTCCTTCCTGCAGAGGCTGGCTGTTCATTTTGGTGAGAAAGACCTCCAGATGCTGTAGACTATCCGAGCCTTTCAGCAAAATAATGTCTCGTCCATCCAGCGTGATATGCTCAAAGAGATGACTTGCGCTGCCGCTTTTCCCGGAACCGGTGGCGGGCAGAAGCTCAGCAAGGGGATAGGCGGACTTCTTGGCTCCTGGATGGAAATTTTCTCCGATAACGACCTGATAGATATCCGCAGTCAAATGAAGCTCGGAAATGTCGGTTTCTTCCAGAGGACTTTCCAATGTGTCAGAAAAAAGGGCATGCAGAACAGAGGATGTTGCCATGGAACGGAAACGTTCGAGGCGCCGAACTCGTTCGCGCTCCTGCCGAAGCTGCTTCTGAAGGTTCACAATGTTTTCTTCGGGTGACTGCGAATTGAGAATGCTGTATTCATGGGCAGTATTTATTTTGACATGTTGGTTGGATTCCAAAACGGTAAACCTCGCATCCGATGTCAACGCCACTGTATACGTGCCGACTGCAGCAAGAAATCGCTGACAGCCGGCACACAGTGATCGGAACAAAATGAAAATCAGAAATTATTTTGCGGCGAATTGTCAGATGATATTCATTCGCGGCATGACACGTAACTATTCTGTGATGACCTTGATGACAACCGGCATGTCACTCTTTACCGAGGTTGTGGTAAAGTGCAGTCCGTCTTCATCAACGGTGTAATGGATTTTCTCATCAAAGCCCAGAATCTTCACATCCTTAATGATGCCGTGGAAGTTGGGCTTGTTGGAGTCCTTACTCTTGGACAACGCGTGGATGGTGATGTGTCCATCTTCCGGATAATGCAGGCATGCTGCATAGACAGAACCATGTCCTGCCGTGAAGCGGAAGTCTTCACTGGTATATTCTGCTGCGGATGCGTCATTAAACTGACCGTCAGACTCCTTGGTAGGACCTTCTTCTGCATGTCTCCAGGGCTTGCTGCTGTAAATGGCTTCGCCGTTTACCTTAAGCCATTCGCCGATGTCGGAGAGAATCTGCGCATCCTCCGGAGCAAAGCTGCCGTCTGCCTTAGGACCGACATTCAGGAGAAGATTTCCGTTTTTGCTGACAACATCGATCAGGTAGCAGATGATCTCGCGGCTGCTCTTATAATCCAGACTGGTCGTGTGGCACCAGGAATTCCGGGCAATGGCAGTGTCTGTCTGCCAATGATAAGGCTTCGCCTCAGAGAATTTGCCCCGCTCGATATCTACAACGCCGCTGCCGAAGGCCATGGCATCATGCTTGTAGCAGATGGCAGTGGGCGTGCCCCATTCCATGCCGCGGTTGTAGTAGTAGGCGGCAATGATCCGAAGGTACGGCTTATAGGCTTCGTGCTGAATCCACCAGTCAAAATACAGGATTCTCGGCTGATAGCGATCAACGATTTCACAGGTCCGGCAAACCCAGTCAATGAGGAACTCCTCGCTGGGATTGGGCTTGGAATAAAGGTCGTCCGGAGCCGGCTGCGCTTTCTCGGAGGGCCAGTAGAAATCACCGCACTGCAGGGGCTCGTGGATGTCACTGTCAAATTCCTTGCCGACGCCCATGAACCAGTGATGCTCGGCACGGTGGGTGGAGGTGGCAAAGGTGAGTCCCTTCGCCTCAACGGCTTGCTTGAGCTCACCGATGATGTCGCGGTGCGGCCCCATCTCGACGGCATTGTAATGGGAGAGGAAGCTTTCATACATCTGAAAACCGTCGTGATGTTCAGCTACCGGAACGACATACTGAGCACCGGCATCGGCAAAGGTCTGTGCCCAATGATCTGCATTAAACTGCTCAGCCTTGAACATGGGAATGAAATCCTTGTAGCCGAACTCCTTCTGCGGACCATAGGTCTTGATGTGATGTTCGAATTCCGGCGATCCCTGTACATACATATTCCTGGAATACCATTCATTGTTGAAGGCAGGAACGCTGTAAAGTCCCCAGTGAATGAAGATACCGAATTTGGCCTTCTCAAACCACTGCGGCATTGTAAAATCTGTAAGAGATGCCCAGTCGTCATGGAAAGGACCCTTTGCAACATCCTCGAGAATGTGCTGATAATAGGCTGCCTTGTCAGTATAGGTAAATGCCATGTGTAATGTCTCCTTTTCCTCGCTTGCAAAACGATTATGCCTGCTCGTGCAGGCACCACCACCAATAAAAATCAGCTGCTGTCTTGAATTTTACAGTAATGGATACCTCCGAATTATATCGCAAAAACGATGGCCATGTCTGCTGAATCGAGGTTGTTTTTTAATCCTCAAGATTATTGACATAGCAATCATAAAATAAATTGAAAATACAATAATGACGTGGTAATATGATTTTGATCCAAATGACATAAACTATTATGCCTGTACAGGATCATATCTTCTTTCTGTAACCCCGAAGTGCGTCAGTATCCGGCCGGACCGGAAACTCCCATTCCGGTACTCCCAATCCGGCACCAGATGGGCTGGCGCACAGGGGTTATGATTTAGAATCCATTCCAATATGATTTCATATCGTAACTATTCAGAGCCCATTCGCAAAAATGGGCTCGTCAATGCAAGCATTACTCGCACATTTTATGCAAATTTGCTTGGCTCTGAATAGTTATTTCATAAATAACTTGCCGGAGGCGCCCCGCAAAGCGTGGGCTTCATCATCAGCCTCTGATTGGCAGTTGTACTGCATCCCTTCACAAAAAATGAAAAGAAAAGCGCACGTTTTGCCTCTTGTTTGAAGACTCCGGCTGGGCTATCATGAAATTGAAGAAACGTTGTTATTTATTTCACAAGACGGGTGCTGTTCATGGCGTCATGCTTCCGAATAGTTCCCGCGATATTCAAAAGGAGACTGAATATGAGCGATACGAATCTCACGAATGCAGCTTCCTGCGAGGAAAAGGGACCGATTACCGATGAGCTTCTCACTAAGATGAATGCTTATTGGCGTGCAGCCAATTACCTCTCAGCCTGCCAGCTGTACCTTCTGGATAACCCGCTTCTCAAGAAGCCGCTTACCGCAGATATGGTCAAGAAGAAGATTGTAGGTCACTGGGGAACTGTTCCGGGCCAGAACTTTGTTTTCGTTCACCTGAATCGCGCCATCAAGCGCTATGATCTGGATCTGATTCTGCTGTCCGGTCCCGGACACGGCGGAAACTTCTACATTGCAAACGATTATCTGGATGGATCTTACAGTGAGATTTATCCGAATATTTCCGAGGATGAGGCCGGCATGCAGAAGCTGTTCAAGCAGTTCTCTTTCCCCGGCGGCGTTCCGTCCCACTGCGCACCGGAGACCCCCGGTTCCATCAACGAGGGTGGTGAGCTGGGTTACTCCATTGCACACGGCTTTGGTGCTGTGTTCGACAACCCGGATCTGATTGCAGCTGTTACCGTTGGTGACGGCGAGGCTGAGACCGGCCCGCTGGCAACCTCCTGGCAGAGCAACAAGTTCCTGAACCCGGTAACAGACGGTGCGGTTCTTCCGATTCTGCATCTGAATGGATACAAGATCGCTAACCCGACCATTTTCGCTCGCATGACACATGAGGAGATGACTGATTTCTTCCATGGCTGCGGCTGGGAGCCTTACTATGTAGAAGGCGACGATCCGATGACCATGCATCGCAAGATGGCAGAGACCATGGATGAGGTCATTGAGAAGATCAAGGCGATCCAGAAGAACGCAAGAGAAAATAACGACACCACCCGCCCGGTATGGCCGATGATCGTGCTGCGTACTCCGAAAGGATGGACCGGCCCGAAGGTAGTTGACGGCAATCGTATCGAGGGCAACTATCTGGCACACCAGGTTCCGATCATGATGGACAAGCCGGAGCATCTGCAGATGCTCTCTGACTGGCTGCACAGCTATAAGCCGGAAGAGCTCTTCACAGAGGACGGCAAGCTGATTCCTGAGCTGAAGGCTCTGGCACCTGTCGGCAATGCCCGCATCGGCGCAAACCCGCACGGCAACGGCGGCAAGCTCCTGCGTGACCTTCGCATGCCTGATTTCCGCGATTATGCATTTGATATCGGAGAGGTTCACGGCAGCAAGGACGGTCAGGATATGATCGAGGTCGGCAAGTTCATCCGCGACGTCTTCAAGCTGAACGAAGAGTCCAAGAACTTCCGTATCTTCGGACCTGATGAGACCAATTCGAACCGTCTGAATGCGGTATTCGAGGTTGAGAACAGAGACTGGAATTCCGAGCACAAGGATACGGATGATAACCTGTCCCCTTACGGACGTGTTATGGATTCCATGCTGTCTGAGCATATGTGTGAGGGCTGGCTGGAAGGCTACCTTCTGACAGGACGTCATGGCTTCTTTGCAACCTATGAGTCCTTTGCCCGCATCATTGATTCCATGGCTGCACAGCATGCGAAGTGGCTGAAGGTCTGCAATCAGCTGCCCTGGAGAGAGGAGATTGCTTCTCTGAACCTGATCATGTGCTCCACAGTATGGCAGCAGGACCACAACGGCTTCACGCATCAGGATCCCGGTTTCCTGGATCACATTGCCAACAAGAAGGCAGATGTTGTCCGCATGTACCTTCCGCCGGACGCTAACTGCCTGCTGTCCACAATGGATCACTGCCTGCGTTCCAAGAACTATGTGAACGTTATCGTGGCATCCAAGCATCCTCGTCCGCAGTGGCTGTCCATGCCGGAGGCTGTAAAGCACTGCACACAGGGCATCGGCATCTGGGAGTGGGCTTCCAACGATCAGGGCCAGGATCCGGATATCGTATTCGCCTGCGCAGGTGAGACTCCTACACTGGAGGCTCTTGCAGCTGTTGACATCCTGAACAAGGAACTGCCGGATATCAAGATCCGCTTCATCAACGTAGTAGATCTGTTCAAGCTGCAGCCTTCGAATGAGCATCCGCACGGCCTGACAGACGAAGAGTATGACATGCTGTTCACAAAGGACAAGCCGGTCATCTTCAACTTCCATGGCTATGCTGGTCTGATCCATGAGCTGACCTACCGTCGCCACAACAACCGCCTGATCCATGTACGCGGCTACAAGGAGGAGGGTACCATCACAACTCCTTTCGATGTTCGTGTACAGAACGACGTGGATCGTTTCCATCTGGTGCAGACTGCCCTGCAGAACCTGCCTCAGCTGGGCAACAAGGGTGCTTATCTGTATCAGAAGATGAGCAACAAGCTGGTAGAGCACAAGCAGTACATCCATGAGTACGGCCTGGATCTGCCGGAAGTTGCTAACTGGAAGTGGGAAGACAGATAATTCCCATCGCAAATGAGTTTAGGATAGTTACCGTATAAAGGTTAGATATCTGATTAGAAGGGCTGTCGGGAAACCGGCAGCCCTTTTTCTTTAAAATTGCCGCGGGAAATGTGGTACACTCAAAACGATACTGCAGGGATGGAACGATGATGAAATGCAGTAAATGGGAAGGTTTTACAGTTACGCCAGGTGTGCGGTAAGGAGAGATTTACGTATGCGTTGTCCATTTTGTGCCAAAGAAGATAATCGCGTGATTGATTCACGACCTGTGGAAGAGAACAATTCCATTCGCAGAAGACGGATTTGCGATGCCTGCGGGAGAAGATTTACAACCTATGAAAAGGTGGAGACCATTCCCTTGGTTGTGATTAAAAAGGACAACAACCGGGAATCCTATGACCGCTCGAAAATTGAAGGCGGAATTCTGCGGGCTTGCCATAAGCGCCCGGTTTCAGTGAATCAGATCAAGCATACAGTGGATGAGATTGAAACGGAGATTTTCGACCGCGAAGAGAAGGAAATATCAAGCCAGGAGATTGGAGAATTGGTGATGGAGAAGGTTCACGATCTGGATCCGGTGGCTTATGTGCGCTTTGCCTCTGTCTATCGTGAATTCAAGGATGTGGAGACCTTCATGGATGAATTGGAAAAGGTCCTCAAGAACGAACATGGCAGGAAGAGCCTGGGGACACGTTGAATAAATACAGGTACCTTTTAGATATTGAGTTTTGGAGTTTACGGAATGGGAATAAATGTTGTACCGAGCCGATATGTGAGGTCTGCCTATGATATCGATTACGAAGCTCTGTACCGAAATGGCATGCGGGGGATTATTTTCGATATCGACAATACACTGGTGGAACCCAATGCGCCGGCAGATGAACGCTCGAAAGAATTGTTCGTCAGATTGAAGAAAATTGGCTTTCAAACTGTGATCCTCTCGAACAATACCGGCGAGCGGGCACGGATTTTCGCAGCAGCGGTGGGCAGTCAGGTAGTAGCAAGAGCAATGAAGCCGCTTCCGCACAAATATCGCATGTCAATGCAGGTCATGGGAACCAATGCATCGAATACTGTGTTCATCGGAGATCAGCTGTACACCGACATCTGGGGAGCGAATAATACGGGAGTGACATCGATCCTCACAGTACCGCTGACAGAACGTGAGGAATTCTGGATTCGCTGGAAACGCCGCGCGGAGGCACCGGTGCGGCAGAAACTGACAATGGAGCCGATCGATCTGGATTGTTCGGCGGAGGAAGGAATGACATGCAGCACGAAGTAGACGGAAGAACAGCAGTATATGGACTCATCGGGAATCCGGTGGGGCATTCTTTCTCTCCATTGATTCATAATACCATTGGTGAGGGACTTGGTCAGAATCTCATCTACACAACCTTTCCGGTTGCGGAGAAGGAACGGATCGGAGATGCCGTGCGAGGAGCTTACGCACTGGGAATTCAGGGATTGAATGTGACTGTTCCCTATAAAGGTGATGTAATCCCGTTCGTTGCCGATGTGGATCCGGTGGCGAAGGCGATTGGAGCTGTGAATACGCTGGTGCGGGTGGAAGGCGGCTTCAAGGGATACAACACAGACTACATGGGTCTGAGAAGGGCATTGGAGGAGATGGGAATTGAGTTATCCTCGATGCAGGTTATCCTGATCGGAGCCGGCGGCGCGGCGAGGGCTGCAGGCTTCATGTGCGGCGATGCCGGCGTGCACAGACTCTGTATCCTGAATCGCACGATGGAAAAGGCAGAGGCTCTGGCCTGCGATCTGCGGAAAATGTTCCCGGATATGGTAACGGATGCAGATACGTTGACTAACGCGGTCAATAAGACGAAAGAGCTGAAAGCAGAGGATTACGCGTCCGGCATTCTGGCTATCCAGTGCACGAATGTGGGGCTTGCACCGGCGGTAGAGAATGTACCGATCGAGGATACAGAGTTCTATCAGGAGATTGATGCGGCCTATGACTGCATCTATAACCCGGAAGAGACGAAGTTCCTGCAGCTGGTACATGCGGCCGGAAAGCCGGGACGCAACGGCATGGACATGCTGCTGTGGCAGGGGATTCTCGCCTTTCATCTCTGGACCGGGTTGGTGCCGGATGGGAAATTGACTGAGATGGTCAGAAATAAATTGACTGCTTTTATACATGCCGGAGAGTAGGAAAGGCGGCAGGCGCCACTACAAATAAAAATCAGCTGCTACGTGTCTGCGCGTCTGCGCGAGCAAGCTCGCACATCCACGCAGCCGCTGTCCGGGATTTTTACAGTAACAGATATGACATATCAATGCCTGCGAAGTGAAAAATGTGCGTGACAAAGCAAGAAAGAAAAATATGCGTGAGAAAACCAATTTGAATAATTATGTCCTGATCGGCTTTATGGGGTGCGGCAAGACTACCATCGGCAAGAACCTTGCAGAGCAAACGGGCTGGAGCAATCCGGACACCGATGCGCTTCTGGTGGAGAAAGCCGGGATGCCGGTGACGGATATTTTTGCCCGGGAAGGGGAGCAGGGATTCCGTGATCGTGAAACAGAACTGCTGCGGCAGCTGGTGACAGATGGAAGAGACGAGCAGATCTACTCCACCGGGGGCGGTATTGTTCTTCGCAAGGAGAACAGGGAACTGCTGCGGCAGTTGGGATGCGTGATTTACCTCAAGGTATCTCCGGAAGAGGTACTGCGGCGCCTTGGGGATGATACAACGAGGCCGCTTCTGCAGGGAGAGAATCGTATGGAAAAGGTACAGAATCTGCTGAGTCAGCGGCGTGCCATCTATGAAGAATGTGCGGACAGGATCATCTCTGTGGATGGACGAACGCCGGAAGAGATTGCGGCGGAGATATTGAAATATAATCATTAAAACGGAGGAGAACCGATGAGTAAAATTCTGGTCATTAACGGACCGAATCTGAATTTCCTTGGAATCCGGGAAAAGAGCATTTACGGGACGCAGAACTATGATGCTCTGGTGAAAATGATTCAAAACCATGCCAGGGAGCTTGGCGTAGAGGCGGAGTGCTGGCAGTCCAACCACGAAGGAGCGATCATTGACCGGCTGCAGGCGGCATATTTTGAAGAGAATCTGATCGGTGTGGTGATCAATCCCGGCGCCTACACGCATTACAGCTATGCCATCCATGACGCACTCCGCAGCGTGTTCGTGCCGAAGGTGGAGATTCACATCAGCGATATCAACACGCGTGAGGAGTTCCGCAAAACATCGGTGACCGCGCCGGCCTGCGATCACCAGATCGTAGGCCACGGCCTGCCGGGATACCTGGAAGCGATGGATTATATCGTCGGGAAGCGCAGCTGATAGCTGCCGTCTCCGTTTCCTGACAGGCTGCCGGAATAGAAGACCCGGCAGACGCGGGCCAGGTATTCGCCGTCGCACACACCTGCTGTCTCGTAGGCGGAGTGCATGGCGAGCTGGGGAAGTCCGATGTCAACCGTATTCAGTGACAGCTGAGTACCGGAGATGTTGCCGAGCGTGGAACCGCCGAGCAGGTCGGAACGGTTGTAGAACAGCTGGCAGGGGACATCTGCGATGCGGCAGAGCTCTTGCATGATGGCGCCGGAGACAGCGTCCGTGGTGTATTTCTGGTTGGCGCTGTATTTAATGACAATACCACCGTTCAATACCGGGCGATGCGTAGGGTCCTCCAGCTCCGGATGATTGGGGTGCACGGCGTGTGCATTGTCCGCGGAGATCATGAAGCTGGAAGCAATGCTGCGCCGCAGATCCTCGTGGGAGCGACCGAGCGCCTCGCTGATGCGCTCCAGTGTGTCGCGAAGGAATGAGGAATCGGCGCCTTGTTTGGTCATGCTGCCGACCTCCTCATTGTCAAGGGCACAGTAGACGGGAATTGTAGCGCAGGTCGGCGCCTCGGGAGCAGAAGATTCCCCGGAGGGAGCATAGGAGACGCCAGAGCGTGCTGACTGGGAGTCTGCAGAGCAGAAACTGCTTCCTTGCTCAGAACCCAGGAATCCGATAAGGGAAGAGTAGGCACACTGCAGGTCGTCCAGGCGGCCGCTGGAAAGAAACTCCCCGTTGAGTCCCGTGACCGATGCTTTCTGCCGGTTGTAGAGGAAGAGGTCGGTGTCGATGATGTCCTCAGGGGAGATGCCGAGCCCGCGGGCAATCAGAGAATGGAAGGAATGGCTGTCATTCATTCCGGCCAGCAGCGGGCGAAGATCCTGCTTCATATCCCACTTGTAGCCGTCATTTACCTGACGGTTCATATGGATGGCTACACTCGGAATGATCATAAGGTCCTGATCGATGTTAAGAAGTCGGGATTCAATCCCTGCTCCGGTACGGACGAGTACACGGCCGGCAACCGAGAGCGGGCGGTCAAGCCAGGTGGAGAGAATCATGCCGCCATATTTCTCGACGTTCAAAGTGACATACTGGTTTTCAATCACGATCTCGGCATTACTCTTGACGCGGAAGGTGGGAGAATCCAGATGGCTTGCGACAATATGGAAGCCGCTTACTGCGGCCTCGGTATTCGCAGGAATCCGGAAAGCGATGACAGCGGAGCCGTTTCGGGTTACGCAGTAGCGGCCGCCGGGCTGCAGCTCCCAGGAATCACCCTCCTGAAGCTGCTGATAGTGGTTTTCTGCTAGAAGCCGGCAGATGTTGTCTGCAGCAAGAAGAGCTACGGGGCTGCGATCGAGAAACTGCATCAGATCGGCTGTAAAGGTATTCTGGGTGGAATTCATTCTTTTTACCTCTGTAAGAAAGTGGATTACAGGAGCGCAAAACACGGCATCCCTTTTGATAAAACGTTGCGCTAATGTATAGCATCCATTTAGCGCCATTTAAAACTTACTGATTCGACGTGGTTTCGGCGGCAGGCGCCTGTGCCTCATAGACCTCGAAGTGTGTTCCGGGGTGCTTACGTCCCCACAGGATGGTCAATACAACGGCGGCCAGCATGATAATGGTGCAAGACCAGCTGCCCTCCACACCGAAAACAGTATCGTAAGTGAACCCGGCAGAGCAGACGCCGTTTGGCTTAAAGATGCAGTACAGAGACTCCAGGCCACTGTTGGGAAGGCCGAAGATGAAGTTCTGTGTAAAGTTCCATGCGGTGTGAATCGCCATTGCAATCCACAGACTGTCGCAGTAGTACACGAGCAGCGAGAAGAAGACACCAACCAGGAAGATGTTGAGCAAAGCAAGCTTTGTGATGCCGTCGTTGCCAAGGTGCATCATTGCAAAAAAGACTGAGTTGCCGATGATGGCTACAGGAAGGCCGCAGGTGTGCAGGAGCCTCTGATAGATAAAGCAGCGGCCAAGAGCTTCTTCGCATGCGGATTGAACAAACACGAGAACCAGCAGGATCAGGAGCTTAAGCGGCTCGAACTGCATGAAGGTCATGGCAGGAAGAGAGCCGGTCAGGGATGCGGCCAGGATGCAGAGGCTGTTCATGACAAAGCCAATGAGAAGACCGAGCATCAGCATGCTGATTCGGTTGCCGCGCGGCTTGGTGCCGAAGCATTTTAAATAAGGCCTCCAGGACTTTTTGATCAGAAGAACGACCACAATAGCAATCCATGGCAGGATGAACTGATAATACATTAAGCCGGCCTCGGATGCTGCAGAGCCGAGAAATGCGCCGATGGTCATCTGATACAGCTTTTCCAGAGGAAAGTTTACGACCACTGCGATCAGTATGGGTAAAATATCCATGATCAGGAAGGCGGCCAGATAAGTGACGAGTACTCCGCCGAAGACGCAGTACAGTAGATGCTTCATACTGAATGATTTCTTTTCTGTGTTCACAATAATCTCCTCATAAGTGTGTAAAAGTTAATGCGTAGTAATTGTGCAGCGGGATTGCTGCTGTGCTGTTGAATATGCTGCTATCATAGCACAGAGGCGTAACCGGATAGTAACCGGGGGGCAAGCGAATGCATTACTATGTTAGGTACAACTAATCTGAGAGAAGAAAATTTCCTTGAAAATGATGAGAAATGAATGTATCATGATCACGTAATTGTGACTATATTTTTCCAGGAGGATGACCTACATGATCACAGCCAGTGACTTCAGAAACGGCGTTACTATCGAGAAGGATAGCAACGTATATGAAATTATTGAATTCCAGCATGTAAAGCCCGGCAAGGGAGCAGCTTTCGTCAGAACCAAGCTTAAGGACATCATCAACGGCGGCGTTACCGAGACAACGTTCCGTCCTACCGAGAAGTTCCCGCAGGTTCGTATCGACCGCAAGGATTATCAGTATCTGTACAAGGATGGCGACATGTGGTCTTTCATGGATTGCGAGACCTATGAGCAGATCTCTCTGGGCGAGGATGTATGCGGCAATAACATGAAGTTTGTTAAAGAGAACGACATGATCAAGGTTGATTCCTACAACGGCAAGGCATTCGCAATTGAGCCTCCGATGTTCGTTGAGCTTGAGATCACCGAGACTGAGCCTGGATTCAAGGGCAACACGGCAACTGGCGCAACCAAGCCGGCAATTGTTGAGACCGGAGCGCAGGTTGCTGTTCCGCTGTTCTGCAACATTGGCGATAAGATTAAGATCGACACCAGAAGCGGAGAGTATCTCTCCAGAGCATAAGCGTCGACTGGATGCGAACCCGGATGGGTTCGATGGATGATCATGAGATTAAAAGGCAATGGGAACCGAGAAGGCTCTCGTTGCCTTTTTTATGTTTGCAATCTGCGGGTGCCAGACAGCTGATGACAACATTACAGTTCTGATTCAAAACAGGAGGGGTTATGAATCATCCATCACAGGAAGTTACAAATAGATACAACTATGAAGAAATTTGCAGAAGGATCTGCATTCAGGTCGTGAATTATGAGCATTACCGCAAGGAACTGCAAAGCCTTGCGCATATTCGCTGGGAGGATCTGGCTATTTTATTTGTGTACGAGGGCGACCTGCAGGAGACCAAGATGCAAGGTGCAGAGGATATGGGGAAGAATTCAGCTGCATCCGCAGGAAATGCAGATTGTACAGATAGATTGTCGGAGCATGAAGAGATACGGAAGGAAAACGAAAGAGCAAGCGGGCCGGAGGATGATCTTGGGAAACAAAGGATAAACAAGCCCGCTCTGGAGATGTCGATCACGGTGCCGCTGCGGAAAACAACACTTGCTGAATGGGGAGTGGACGAATACAGTCTGCTGCGCAGTGCACTGCTGAACAGCCGGGAGCTGCATCCGATGTATTGCCGCACCATGCAGGAAATTCTGGAAATCCCGGAGGACTTAGATGGCGGAATGGGACCGGAAATCTATGTCATGACCTGTCGGGAAGCCGGCTACGGGGCGGCCACGATGTTCTATCCGGGGGTTCTGGCGGAGATGGCCAAGAGACTTGGCGGAGATTTTTATTTGATCCCAAGCTCTGTGCATGAGCTGCTGGCCCTGCGGATGGAGCTTTTGGATGATCCGGACGGATTGCGGGAAATCATTCGCAGCGTAAACCGGGAAGCTGTTCTGCCGGGAGACTTCCTGTCTAATTCCCTGTATGGCTATCGCGTGCGCCGGGGCGAGCTGGAGAAATTGTAGGATAAAAAGTTTCCTTTACTTTTGCCGCGAGCAAGGGTATGATGCTCGAGTAGCAATAAAGCTACAATCTAGCCACAATAAAGCGTTGAAGAGACGAGTAGGATTGTACGAGAGCCTTCAGAGAGACATTCTCCCGAGAAGTCGGGATGCTGTGAGAATGCCGGCAGGACGCAGTTCGAAGACCAGCTCGGAGCGGCCCCAATCCGGCCCGGTGATTCCGTAACCATCATGAATGAAGGAAGAAGACAGGGTGGAACCGCGTACCCCCGCAAGCTAAGCTTGCATACGCCCCTGGTGCTGCACAGGCAGTGCCGGGGGCGATTTTAGTGTGTTACAAAACCGCAGACAGACTGCGGCAGAAGGAGGAAACAGCAATTATGGAAAAAGAACAGTATTTAGAGGTGTATCGTCATTCTCTGGCGCACATCCTTGCCAAGGCTGTGATTGAACTGTACGGACCGGAAACACAGTATGCGATCGGACCGCAGATCGATGATGGCTTCTATTATGATTTCGTTCTCCCGGCGGGTAAGACCATTCAGGAAGCGGACTTCAAGCAGATTGAGGACAAGATGCGCGAGATTTTAAAGCGCAAGGAAGCCTGGACCCGCAAGGAGGTTTCCAAGGCTGAGGCATTGGAGATCTTCAAGGAGCAGCGTTTCAAGACCGAGCTGATTCAGGATCTGCCGGAGGATGAGACCATTACGGTTTACTACACCGGAGAGGACTATGTGGACCTCTGCCGCGGACCTCACGTGGAGACATCGCAGGAACTTTTGTCTGCTGCATTCGAGCTGCGGAGCGTTTCCGGTGCCTACTGGAGAGGCGATGAGCATCGCGATCAGATGACACGTGTCTATGCCTATGCATTCCCGGATAAAGCGGCGCTGAAGGCACACAAGGACTTCATCCGTGAGGCAAAGGAGCGCGATCACAAGATCATCGGGCGGCAGCAGGAGCTGTTTTATTTTGACCCTACAGCACCGGGCATGCCTTACTGGATGCCGCGCGGCTGGAAGCTGTTCAATGCGCTGCTGACCTTCTGGAGAGGCATCCATGAGGAGCACGGGTATCAGGAAATTTCCGGACCTGTGATTTCCAAGAAAGAGCTCTGGGAGACCTCCGGTCACTGGGCACACTATCAGGATGGCATGTTCATTATTCCGCCGGCAGAGGGAGCACCGGAGGAGGAGACCTATGCACTGAAGCCGATGAACTGTCCGAATGCGATCAAGATTTATCAGACGAAGCCTCGTTCCTACAAGGATCTGCCGCTTCGCATCAACCAGGTGGATGTCATTCACCGCAAAGAGAAGAGCGGCGAGCTGAACGGCCTGTTCCGCGTGCAGCAGTTCCGTCAGGATGACGCGCATATCCTGGTAACGGAGGATCAGATTGCCTCCGAGATTAACGATATCATGGACATCGCAACGCAGATCTACGGAACCTTCGGCCTGACCTACGGCGCAGAGCTGTCCACTCGACCGGACGATTACATGGGTGATATCAATACCTGGAATCAGGCAGAAGAGGATCTGAAGAAGATTCTGATGGACAAATACGGCGAGGGCGGCTTCGAAATCAATGAGGGCGACGGAGCCTTCTATGGCCCCAAGATTGACCTGAAGATGAAGGATGCTCTTGGGCGTGAGTGGCAGATGGGTACCATCCAGCTGGACTTCCAGTTGCCTCTGAACTTCGGCATGAAGTACACGGCAGCAGACGGAACGCAGAAACAGCCGGTAATGATCCACCGCGCGATCTTCGGCTCCATGGAGCGCTTCATCGGTATCATCATCGAAAACTTCAAGGGAAGCTTCCCGTTCTGGATGTCCCCTTACCAGATCGGCATTGTTCCGATTCGTCCGGAGCACAACGAGTATGCCAAGAAGGTTGCAGATCTGTGCCGCAAGAATGGCCTGCGCGTAGAGGCAGATTACAGCGACAACAACATGAAGACCAAGATCAAGAACTTCAAGGCTTACAAGGAGCCTTACATTCTAGTCTTGGGTGATAACGAGGCTGCGAACAACACGGTATCGGTCAACATCCGCGGCAACAAGCAGATGAACAATGTACCGCTGGATGTCTTCCTGGATCTGTGCGATCGCATGGTAGAGGAACATAGCCTGGATTTGATCGAGTCTGTTGCAGAAGACGAATAAATGTGTTAGACTAACGGAGTTTCTGATTCACGGGAGTTCGCGGGAAGCGAATTCCCGCTGAAATGCGGCCGTAGTCTAATGGATAGAACGGAGGCCTCCGACGCCTTTAATGCAGGTTCGATTCCTGTCGGCCGCAGCGGAAATTTAAGAAGTCCTTACTTTCATTTTGATTGGCAGAATCGGTGAGAGTAAGGACTTTTGTTGTTGTGGTGCGTCTGCAAGCAGCCGATGACAGGTTTAGCGCCCGCATCTCGATTTTCCTTCAGAAAACCTCGATGTGGCCGGGCAGAGGTCCTTCGGACCTTGCCCACCTGCCAATTTCAAGCATGAATGCGTCTGCAAGCAGCCGATTCATGTTTGAAATTGGCAGGTGCTAAACCCTTATA
>CAYLUU010000005.1:0-9601 GCA_964386925.1 uncultured Sarcina sp.
CGGGCCTGCTTGTTGTGTGTGAGATGATTTACCCTTCCGATCGTACAAAGCCGATTCCGTGTTCTTCGCAATAGGCAGGAATGCTCTCATCCGGCATGTCGCCGGCGGTATAGATGGCGGTGAGCTGTTCCAGCGGACAGAATGTGTAGAGGGATTTGACGCCAAATTTCGTGCTGTCGGCCAGCAGATAAATGTCACGGCTGCGGCTGATGACGGAACGCTTGATGGCATACTCCTCGGCAGTGGTGTCCGTGAGGCCCTCTTCAATTGTGACACCGCTGGTTGTGAGGAAGGCTTTGTCGATGTTGTATTTGCTCAGTGCCTCGGAAGTCTCTGCACCGACAAAGGCCATGGCGTTCCGATTCAGCCGGCCGGGCAGCAGGATCAGCTTTACCTGCTCCAGAGGAGCGGCAGCGTTCGCAATCGGCAGGCTGTTGGTGATAACCGTGCAGGGAGTGTTGCCGATATAGGATAGAATCGCGGCACAGGTAGTGCCGGTATCGATGTAAATAATGTCATTGTCATGAATGGAAGCCGCTGCCGTCTGGCAGATGGCTTCTTTTTCATGTGTCAGGACATGGGTTCTCTTGGAATATCCCTTGAGAGGGCGGGAAGGATTTGAACCTGTGGGAGAGGATAAAGGCTCCCTGGCTCTGGCACCGCCGTAGACCTTCTCTACCTTGCCGCCGGAGGCGATCAGTTCGTTCAGATCCCGGCGAGCGGTTGTGATGGAAATGTTGTATTCCCTGCAGAGATCCTCAAGAGTAACGGTCTTGTGCTGCAGAATGAATTCTTCGATTTGGTTCAGTCTTTTTGCTTTCATATATACCTTACAACAAGCATGCATCGGAGTTCTGAGATTCGTCTTCTCGATATCATTCAGCATACGGGAAACAAATCAAAAAATCAACACATAGTCAAAATGTTGTCATTGCTGCTATCCAAACATTGCCTTGACATCGCCACAACATAGTCACATAATGCCGAATAGAAGGTCAATAACTGACCATAATGTGGTCACTTTATAAACATAAAAGGGCAGTATGATTCGCGGTGGTTCCGCAGAATGGGGGAAAGCAATGGAGAAACTGAATTACGAAGTGCTGAAGCAGTCGGGATATTCCGGTTATATTCTGGATAAGGGCGCGGCGCCGGTAAAGGTGCTACAGTTCGGCGAGGGAAATTTCCTGCGCGCATTTGTGGATTACTGGTTTGATGTGTCCAATGAAAAGGCAGACTGGAACGGCAAAATTGCACTGGTCCAGCCAATTGCGCAGGGCCTGACACAGTACATTAACGAGCAGGAAGGACTGTATACGCTGTATTTGCGTGGATCCGAGAACGGCGAAAAGGTGGACCGCAAGCGGGTGATCTCATCGGTGGATGCCTGCTACAACCCTTATGATGCGGCAGATTGGGAAACCATCCGCCGGATTGCCTGCTCAGATGAGCTGGAATATATGGCATCCAACACAACGGAGGCGGGAATTACCTATGATCCGTCCTGCACACCGGAGCAGCTGCCGCCGACCAGCTTTCCTGCGAAGGTGGCGGTACTCCTGCATGAGAGATACGAGGCCGGCAAGAAGGGCATTGTATTTCTGTCCTGCGAGCTGATCGATGCCAACGGACAGGAGCTGAAGAAAGCTGTCCTGCAGCATGGCGCAGACTGGGGCTATGGAAATGGATTCCGCGAATATATCGAAGAGGAGTGCCTGTTCTGCTCTACGCTGGTAGACCGTATCGTTCCCGGAAGGATCCGCGATGCGGCAGAGAATGCCCGCATGGACGAAGAGAATGGCTATGAGGACGGCCTGAAGGATGTGGGCGAGGTGTTCGGCGTCTGGTACATTGAGGGACCGGAGTGGCTGGAGGAAAAGCTCCCGTTTGCAAAGGCAGGAGTCAACGTGCATGTGGTACCGGAGGTTGCTCCGTATAAAAAGCGCAAGGTACGCATTCTGAACGGAGCCCATACCGGGTTCGTCCTGGGGGCGTATCTGGCTGGCAAGGAGATCGTGCGCGAGTGCATGCAGGACGATATCATTCATGGCTTCATGAATAAACTCCTTTTCGACGAGGTCATTCCGATCCTGCCGCTGGACAAGGCAGACTGTGAAGCCTTTGCCGGGGCGGTGACGGATCGCTTCAACAATCCCTTCGTGGATCATCAGCTGATGAGCATTTCGCTGAATTCAACGTCCAAGTGGAAGGCAAGAGATCTGCCGTCTTTGCTGGAATATACAGAGCAGTTCGGAAAGCTGCCGAAGGCGCTGTGCATGGGCTTTGCGGCATACATCGCGTTCTACAGCAATGAGCTGGTGCGCAGAGAGGCAGATGCTCTGGTGGCGAAGCGTCCGGCAGGGAATGAGTATCGGATTCAGGATGACGACTGGGCACTGGATTTCTACTGGGAGCATCGGGGAGAGGATGCTGCCGTACTGGTGCATAATGTTCTTTCCAACACGCAGATGTGGGATCAGGATCTGACGCAGATTCCGGGCCTGGAGGAGCTGGTCGCAGGCGATCTGGAGCTGATTCGAAAAGAAGGCGCTAAGGCGGCGTATGCTTCTGTTTTGAAGTAATGGTATCTGTTACTGTAAAAAACAGACAGCGGCTGATTTTTATTTGCGATTGTGCACAAAAGGCTCTGCAGTGCTGCGCAAGTTGGAGGAAACGATGAAATATATTCACATCCACCCATCGGATAATGTAGCCGTCCTGCTGGAGGATATCCGAAAGGGAGAACAGGTGTCGGTGGACGGGTATTCCGTTACAGCCGCAGAGGATATCGCAAGGGGGCATAAGATTGCCTTAACGGAGATTCCGGAAGGCGGCGAGATTGTCAAATACGGCAATCCGATCGCGGTCGCCGTACGTGCCATTGCACCGGGCGAATGGGTGCACACGCACAACGTGCGGACCGGGCTCTCGGAAGGCATGGAATATCGCTATGATCACAAGGCGTATGAACTGCCGAAGGTGACGCCCAGAACCTTTCAGGGGTATCGAAGACCGGATGGAAGAGTCGGCATCCGCAATGAAATCTGGATTCTGCCGATCGTCGGGTGCGTCAATGGTGTGGCGCAGCAGCTGGTGAAGGAGAATCAGCACCTGGTCGGCGGACTGGACCGCAAGGCAGGAATGGAGGTGGATGAGCGTTATTCCACCATTGATGGTCTGTTCTGTTATCCGCATCCGTTCGGGTGCTCCCAGCTCGGGGACGATCTGGCCGCGACGAAAAAACTTCTGGCGGCGCTCGCCCACCATCCGAATGCGGGAGGTGTACTGTGCCTTAGTCTTGGCTGCGAGAATCTGCAGCCGGAGATGTTCCGGGAAGCTCTGGGGGAGTATGATGAGAAGCGGATTAAATTCCTGACCTGTCAGGAGACAGAGGATGAACTGGAGGAAGGCAGCAGGCTCCTGCAGGAGCTGGCGGAGTATGCATCGCAGTTTCACCGCGAGGAGATCCCGGCATCAGAGCTGGTGGTCGGCATGAAGTGCGGAGGATCCGATGGTCTGTCCGGAATCACGGCAAATCCGGCGGTCGGGCGTTTCTCAGATCGTCTGATTGCGCTTGGCGGTTCCACGGTTCTGACCGAGGTGCCGGAGATGTTCGGCGCCGAGAATATTCTGTTCTCGAGATGTCAGGATGAGGCAACCTACGAAAAAGCCGTGAAGATGGTGAATGATTTCAAACAGTATTTCATCGACCACGGACAGGTGGTGTACGAGAATCCTTCGCCGGGTAATAAAAAGGGCGGCATCACGACGCTGGAGGACAAGTCCTGTGGGTGCGTGCAGAAGGGCGGCAGTGCGCAGATCGTGGATGTGTTGGACTATGCGGAGCCGGTTTGCCGGAAGGGACTGAATCTGTTATCCGGACCGGGGAATGATCTTGTCAGTGCGACGGATCTGACGGCAGCAGGGGCACATCTAATCCTGTTCACAACAGGAAGAGGAACGCCCTTCGGGGCACCGGCACCAACGGTGAAGCTGGCAACGAACACAGCCCTCGCAGAGAGGAAAAAGGACTGGATCGACTTTAATGCAGGGACCGTTGCAGAAGGCAGAGAAACGCTGGATGAAGCCGGTGATCGCCTGCTGGACTATGTGCTGGCAGTGGCGTCCGGAGAGCAGACGCTGGCAGAGTGGCACGGCTGCCGTGAGATCTCGATATTCAAGGACGGCGTGGTGCTGTAGGATGAAGAGAGGACAACATGGAAAATCTGGGAGATAAAGTTCGTGATATCAAGATTGCATACATCGGCGGCGGGTCCAGAGGCTGGGCCTGGACCTTCATGACAGATCTGGCACTGGATGATCAGCTGTCCGGAGAGGTTCGCCTGTATGACATTGATCCTGCCGCAGCGGAAGCGAATAAGGTGATCGGCAATCATCTGATGAGCCGGGAGGATGCGAAGGGCGAGTGGACCTTTGAAGTCTACCCAACGCTGGAGAGCGTTCTCAAAGGGTGCGATTTCGTGGTGATTTCGATTCTGCCGGGGACGTTTGATGAGATGCAGTCGGATGTGCACCTTCCGGAACGCGTGGGCTGCTGGCAGTCCGTGGGAGATACGGCAGGCCCTGGCGGAATCGTCCGCGCGTTGCGCACTATACCGATGTTCGTGGAGATTGCGCAGGCCATTCGCCGCTATGCGCCGGATGCGTGGGTGATCAACTACACCAACCCGATGTCGCTGTGCGTGAAGACACTCTATTATGTGTATCCGCAGATTAAGGCCTTCGGCTGCTGCCATGAGGTATTCGGCACGCAGAAAACGCTGAAGGGAATCTATGAGAAAACAACGGGCGACACCGTCCGGGATTGGCATGACATCATGGTGAATGTCGTCGGTATCAATCACTTTACGTGGTTTACGTCGGCATCCTATAAGGGGACAGATCTATTCCCAATCTATGAGGATTACATTGCAAAGCACTTCGAGGAAGGCTTTGAGGTGAATGATGGGAACTGGATGAACTCATCCTTCAACTGTGCGCATCGGGTAAAGATGGATCTGTTCCGCCGGTACGGATGGATTGCGGCAGCCGGTGACCGCCACCTTGCAGAGTTCATGCCGGGCGATGAGTATCTGAAGGATCCGGAGACCGTGCAGAGCTGGAAATTCGGTCTGACCACGGTCGACTGGCGCAAGAATGATTTGAAGGAGAGACTGGAAAGATCTGCACGCCTGGTAAACGGCGAGGAGGAGATCAAGCTGGAATCCACCGGTGAGGAGGGAATCCTTCTGATCAAGGCGCTCTGCGGACTGTCCCGATTCGTATCGAATGTGAACATTCCGAATACGGCGCTTCAGATCGGAAACCTCCCGGCGGATGCCGTGGTGGAAACCAATGCAGTATTTGAGCGGGATCATATCTATCCGATTGCGGCAGGAAACCTGTCCCGCAAGGTGTACGATCTGGTCATTCCGCATGTAGAGAATCACACAAGAACTCTGACCGCGGCACTGACCTATGACCGGGATCTCGTGGTGGACGCTTTTCTGGCAGACCCGAATTACGCGGCAAAGTGTCAGGACCGCGCACAGACGGAGAAACTCGTAAAGGATATGATTCAGAACACGATCAACTACCTGCCGGCAGGGTGGAAGTGATAATGAAATATCCTGAATGATCGAATTGGATTAAGAATTATATTCCGCGGTGGAGCGATCCATCGCCATAGCGGCTTTTCACCTGGCTTAGCATGCTGTCCAGGCGAATTTGCCGCTCTTTTTCTTTTTTCTCCTTCTTCTCGGTTTCCTGTTCCTGCAGGAAACTTTCGAAATCCATCTGGCGATATTCTCCATGATCGAGGGAACTCACGCCGACGCCAATCAGCCGGACGCCGATGCCCTGATCAAAAATCCCGGTTCTCTCATACAGAAGGCTATGCAGCAACTCTTCTGCACTGCGGCGGATGAGATTGGCGTCGTTGGTGGAGGACTCTAATTTCTTCTGCCGGGAACGGCGGCGAAAGTCATTGGTTTTCACACTGATCGTTACGGTGGCACCATAGACGCCGTCCTTCTGCAGGCGTTTGGCTACCTTCTCGGACAGGTGCCGGATGAGGGGGAGAGCGATGCTCTCATAGTTCTGCAGGGTGACATCCTCGGCAGTCGTTGTCTCGTTGGAGTAGCTCTGTGCCTCTTCACGGGAGACGGCAACGTGGTCACTGCCATGACCCTTAGCTGCCTCGGAGACATACAGGCCGCCCTTCTCTCCCAGAAAAGACTGCAGCATAACGGCATCTGCCCTGGCGGCGTCACCGATGGTCGCAATGCCGATCCCGGTAAGTCGGGAGGCTGTTTTGCTGCCGCAGCCATAGAGGGATCCGATGGGGAGAGGCCACATCTTAGCGGCAATCTCTTCCGGCCACAGAGTATGAGTGCGGTCGGGCTTTTGGAAATCACTTGCCATCTTGGCCAGGAGCTTGTTGGAGGAGATGCCGACATTGACGGTGAAGCCAAGGCGCGTTCGCACCTCTTCTCGGATGGAGGCGGCGAGTTTCGTGGCATACTCTCGACGCAGAACGGAATCGCTCGGCTGTATTTCACCTGGATAAGAAAGTTCGCGCGCATGGGGATTCTTGGTTTCAGTGATGTCAAGTCTAATCTTACCTGCCGTTCCTGTTGCGTTTATGGCTTCTGTGACTGCATCTGTCATATCTACATAGGCTTCATCCACGGAGGCCTGCTGCACCACGTCGGAATATTCATGCAGAATCTCCATAAATGCCTTCGAATAGGCACGGTAGGCCTCCCAATCAGAGGATACCAGCACCAGATTCGGACACTTCTGCAGTGCCTTTACGACGGGTTCCCCGGTGACAATCCCATACTTTTTAGCTGGGATGGATTTGGCGGTGATGATCCCGTGCCGGGTTTCCACATCGCCGCCGACCGCGGAAGGAATCGTCCGCAGATCCACAGACTGCGGATCCTCCTGCAGTCGCTTTACAGCGGACCAGGACAGGAATGCACTATTCACATCTACATGGAAAATAATTCTGCTCATCATTTAAGGAGATCGCGGAGTTCATGAAATTCTACAGAGACCATTTTCTGGACCATATGTACGGCGGAAGATAAGAGCAAAGGTGTTTTTCTTTTTGCAGAGGTTAGATCCATCCCGGAGTATCGGGATGGATCTTTTTAAAAGAGTGATTCAAGCAGATAAACCTGGCACATCAATTACAAAGCATTAAAAAACGCTGTATTAGGAATTGCAATGATCATAGAGACTAATGATGTAATCCGGACCTTCCCTCCAGATGCCGGTATCGTAATCAAAGAGTGCGTCATAGATTTTGGAACTTGTAAAATGAAGCAACGCATCTTCGTAGGAAATGCCATCGCGCAGGGAGAGTTCCTCGACTGTTTCACGCATGAGGTCGACGGCACAGCTTTCCTTCTGCGAATCGGTGAAATTATAATCTGACGTCGCCATAACGATCGCTCCTTAGGTATTCAAGATGCTCGATGGCGTCTTGAGTGCGGAAACAAAATTGGTCCTTCAAACGATTGGGTAGCAGCTTTTCGATGACAGCTTTGTCTGCGGAAGGCGTTCCCGGGACACCAAAATCAATCCCGCTGATGTATCGCTGCAGTGTCCGCGCTGTTTGGTCATCTGCGATCTTGCCGCCAACGATGTCGACGGTATTGTATTTTTCTAATAGCCTGGGAAATAAATCTTTCTTTCGATTGGCTGCTACAAAATGTAACCATTCGATAGAGGCTTCTTGAAAGCAGTAAGTCAATAAATCTGGATCATAATGAAATCTGTAAACAGAAATCTGTCCGTCGCTGAGGTTGAACTCTTCAGAAACGGTGCCGATTCGAATGGCCTTTTTTACAGAAAGCTGCACGTAATTGTAGGCCTGCTCATAAGAAGAGGTAAGGTAAAATCCCTGACCAAAGTCGAGACCTCCGAAACACCGATTCAAGTCTATCTGCGGAATTGCTGTATAGCTTCCATGGTACAGCAACATCCCATCCTGCAAACCGATCATATCACTACACCTCGATTACGCAGTAAGGTTTCAACATCATGCAGCACACATGCATAGCTGTTCAGATGCAGAGAATCGTAACATTCGGAAATAAAACCGAGAATATCATATCTTTTGAAAAGCTGTGCACACACTTTAGGTGACAGGTTCCACTTTGTCTGAGCCATGCGGAAAACCCAACACTGCATATCGGAAATATCACGATCTCTTTCACTCATTGCATAGCCCCTCCTCTTGAAAATACAACGATAATTGTTACCTCGTTACTTAGCATATTCAAATGTGTTCCGAATGATTGTTCTACATAAAGTATAATTTTTAAAATTCGTAAAGCAATGCTGAAATATAAATTTCATATCTGCCTAACACTAGGTGCCGAGCAGATACAACAATTCTTTGATCTAGGCTCGTGACTGGACTCGATGCAGTAATGATAGCACGGTTACGGCCTGGTTACGGATACTCATGTAGGATACAGACATAGAAAAGAACAGCAGACAGCAAAAACTGGTGACACGTTAAACCAAAACGACAAGGACACAGAAAACAAACATTCAAAGTAAGTTGAAAAGGAGGATTGATTATGAAGGCATTTAAGGAGATCGCGGAGTTCATGAAGTTCTACGGAGATCATTTCCCGGACCACATGTACGGCGGAAGATAAGGAGGAACAGGACAAAACACAAGACATTGCGGCTTTCCATAACCCGAAACATCTCATACAATAGATGGGATGTTTCGGGTTTTTCGTGTGTAAGGAAAGAAAAGATGTCGTACGGCTTTTTTGCAACAGTTTCAAGAATGAAATACATCAACCGCTGGGCACTCATGCGCAGCACCCGTGAGGAGAATCTCTCAGAGCATTCTCTGGAGGTTGCGATGATCGCACACGCACTGTGTGTCATCGGGAACGTGCGCTATGGCCGCGCGTTGGATGCAGACAGGGCAGCCCTGATCGGGCTGTATCATGACGCACCGGAGATCATCACCGGCGACATGCCGACACCGGTAAAATATTGCAATCCTGCCATCCGGGATGCCTACCGCGAAGTGGAATCGGCGGCGGAGCAGCACCTGCTGGACAAGCTCCCGGAGGATCTCCGGGGCGCATACGAAGAGATTCTGACAAAGTCTGAGACTCTGTCTGATGAGGAACAATATCTGTATCGCCTGGTGAAGGCGGCAGATAAACTGTCCGCACTGATCAAATGCATCGAAGAGAAGGACTCCGGCAATCAGGAGTTTCGGAGTGCGGAGATGAGCACTCGGGAATCGCTGGAGAAAATGGCCAACGAGCTGCCGGAGGTGCGGGACTTTCTGCGGGATTTCCTGCCGGCCTATGGAAGAACGCTGGATGAGCTGACGGGGGAACGGGCATGAAAAGACGACTCACCGCGTGGATGACAATGCTGGCGGCAGCAGGTCTTTTTATTTTGCCGCAGGCAGCGCTTGTGGCTAATGCACAGGTGGAACTCATGGAGGACGGAAGTCTCTTTGATCCCGTGTGGTACCGGCAGGAGTATCCGGAGGTGGAAGGCACTGTGAAAATCGCGGCCCGCAAGCAGTCGGAGGAGCCCGAAACGGAAG
>CAYLUU010000005.1:9701-41827 GCA_964386925.1 uncultured Sarcina sp.
GATGCAGCGGAATATGAGACGGTAGAAACGGAGAATCTCTCGGTTACGGAGCTGTACCGGTTGTATCAGCTATACGGGCAGCGGGCAGGACAGAAGGCCTACGATACGAGCCGTGTGAAGGGGACCATGCTGGAGGAGGTTCGGAAGGCTTCGAATGCATTCAAGGAGGCAAAAGAACTCGAGTGCGGCCCGTCCTGGAATGTTATCACGTCACAGATTTATGATACGGAAACGATCACAGTCTGGGATACGGAGTATCTGGTTTCGGACCAGACCAATGAGAAGCTGCAGGAGGCCATCGACCTCTTCGAGGAGGATGGTTACGAGATCGGCTTCGTGCTGGTGGATATCACGACGGGGGATGCGATTTCGTATCATGCAGGGGCAGAAATCTACAGTGCCAGCGTCATCAAGGCGCCTTACATCTTCAGCCTGCTGGAGAACGGCGTGGAACCGACGACAGATATGTATAAGGCTGGAAATCAGTCGGACAATGATGCCTACCAGCGCATTCGCAACCTGAACGGGAATGAAGTGTTCGCCGAGTGGCTGGAGGGAACCGGCGTGCCGGAGCAGCAGAGCAGGACGCGCTACATCATCACGACACCGCTGGATCTGTGCCGGATGTTTTACAAGGGAACGGCGCTGCTCCTCGGCGATGAAGAGTACTCCGACTGGGCACGGAATACCTTTACGGACAGTCTGAATTCTGCGATTGCGCTGACGGTCGGCGGCGAGAACGGCAAGACCGTATACAGCAAGGCGGGGTGGATTGCTACAGAGGGGGATTCCATTGACAACAGCTACACGAACGGCGCCATTGTGGACGGGGATTATCCCTATGTCGTGACGATTATGAGCAATTCGCCTGGCTACATTGGATTGGAATATGCCAAGGAGCTGATGCCGATTCTGGATCAGATCCACGACGAGATGGTGAATCCGGATAAGGCCGGCAGCAAGACTGAGACGACCGCTTCCGACATCTCGGAATTTGCCAGAAATGCACAGTCAAGCGCACAGTCGAGCGGACAGAGTGGCTCGAATCATGCACAGTCTGAGTAGACGGGCCATGTACAGGATGCAGGGGAACAGACAAAATGATAGTAAGATCCAAACTCCATACGAGAGTGGATTATTGAAGTTCGGAGTCCATCGATATAGAAATCACATGATGTGTGGGAAAGGAAGATTATCATGAAGAATATCGTATTGGGAAGCACCGGAATCTGCGTGCCGCAGAACGGCTTCGGCGCACTGCCGGTACAGCGCCGGAACATGGAGGATGCGGTCAGCATCCTGCGCCGCTCTTATGAAGGCGGCATGCGGTATTATGATACGGCAAGAGCCTATTCCGACAGTGAGGAGAAGCTGGGCGAGGCCTTTGGCGGCGGAAAGGTTCCGCGGGAGGAAATTTACATCGCAACCAAGACGGCGGCGAAGACACCGGAAGGATTCTGGAAGGATCTGGAGACGTCGCTTCGCCTGCTGCAGACGGATTACATTGATGTCTATCAGTTCCATCAGATGGATGTCTGTTGGAGACCCGGTGACGGAACCGGGATGTACGAGTGCATGCTGGAGGCAAAGGCGCAGGGCAAAATCCGCCACATCGGTGCGACCAGCCACAAGATCCGCATTGCCTGTGAGCTGGCAGCCTCCGATCTCTATGAGACAGTGCAGTTCCCGTTCTCCTATCTGGCTGGAGATCTGGAAATGGAGCTTCTGGAGTTATGCCGCGAGCACAATGTAGGATTCGTTGCCATGAAAGGACTGGCCGGCGGTCTGATCAATCGATCGGAGGCCGCCATGGCCTTTATGCAGCAGTTCGACAATGTGCTGCCCATCTGGGGAATCCAGAAGGAAAGCGAGCTGGAGGAGTGGCTCTCCTATATGGAGAACACGCCGTCCATGACGCCGGAGATTACGGCCTATATTGAGAAAGAGAAAAACGAGCTCTCCGGCGACTTCTGCCGCGGCTGCGGCTATTGTATGCCCTGTCCTGCCGGGATTCAGATCAACCAGTGTGCCCGCATGAGCCTGATGCTGCGCAGAGCGCCCTCTGCAGGATGGCTCACCGATTACTGGCAGGCAGAGATGAAGAAGATCGAGGGATGTCTGAACTGCCGCAAGTGCACCACGAAGTGTCCTTACGAGCTCTCCACGCCGGAGCTGCTCCGGAAGAACTACGAGGATTACTGGACCTTCCTGGAGAAGGAAAAGGCGTAAGCATCAAAGATCCACGTCTATGAATACGGGATGCTCCTGCAGTGTTGTATTCGGCTGGTGGAGAACCAGTTTTGTTTTGCCTTCTAATGTGCGGAACAGCATGCCATGGCCGCCATCTTCGGAGAAGAGGGGGGTATCATCCACGGTCCATCTGCCGGAGATATCACCATTGTCGGAGCGTGCTATGGCCTCTGCGTAGCCGTGCTCTCCGAAGGTTGCCCACAGCATCAGGAGTTCATCTTGCTCATTCCGCCACAGGAAGGGGCCGTCTGTGACATAGATGGGACCATTCCACTGGCGATTGCGGATGGATGTGCCCCAGGAAGCGTCGGAAGCCTGGAATAAGGCGCGGGGAGTACCAACGCTGCGTGTCAGATCGGGAGAAAGGCGAACAGCGCAGATCTGACCGTTTCCCAGGTCTGTCCATTCGTGGCTGAAAACCATCCAGGGGTTCCCTGCCTTGTCTACGTACAGGGTTCCGTCGAGGCACTGCCAGGGCTCCGGAGTAATTTTGCCATCAGAGTGGACATGGTAGGGACCCAGAGGAGTTTCTGCCTTCAGAATCATCGTGCCCTTTTTGTCGTCTTTGGAATTGGCAAAGGTGGCGAGAATGTAGAAGGCTCCCCGGTAGGAATGGATTTCAGGGGCCCAATAGCATTTGTCCGCCCAGAAATCTTCCGGTTTATGGAAAAGCTCTACGGGTCCCTCCCAGTTGACAAGGTCCGTGCTGTAATAGCCATCAAAGCCGTCGGCGTGGTCGGTCCACGTTGTGGAGGCACGCGTGCCGGTCAGATAGTAGGTGCCTTCATGCACCAGGACAAAGGGATCACGGATGTTGATTTCTTCCAGCTTCATTTGAATTTCTCCTTTTGCGCTTTTATTATGGGATCGTATTTTTGAAGCGTAATACGATCTCGAGAGGATATTATTGGGAATGACTAATTTTTTTAATGTGGATAATCCTGTCTGGAAATTTATTGGAAATCTGTGGGATTTTTTTCTTTTATCGGTGTTATGGTTTGTTTGCTCGATCCCAATTGTGACCATTGGAGCATCCACCACTGCATTATATTATGTGACACTGAAAATGGCATCTGACCAGGAGGGAAAATTATGGCAGCAGTTCCTTAAGAGCTTTCGCGAGAACTGGAAGGAAGCGACCATAATCTGGATCGGTTTCCTTTTGGTGGGAGTGGTTCTGGTGATAGATGTCCTGTATGGATTGACCAGTGGAACGAATCTGGCTTCTGCGATTCTGATCTTCTCTGTTGTAGTGGGCGTTCTCTATTTGTGTATGCTGTCCTTTGTCTTTCCTTTACTGGCACGAGTTGACAATACGCCAATGGCAATGATTAAAATGGCAGGAGGAGTGGTTGTACAGAACTTTCTGCCGGTTTTGGCTGGAGTATTGGTGATGGCTGGCTTTGTTCTGGTGGGGCTGTTTGTCTTTTCTCCGGTACTGGTGGTGGTTCCGGGACTCCCGGCGTATATCAACAGCCGGATCTACAATCATATTTTTGAACGGTATCACCTAAATCTGTCAGATGAGGATACCGAGGAAGTTGCTTAATTAGAATTCCGCTTATTCTGCAACACCGCTGCCGAACTTGTTGGAAAGCGTAGATTGCTTACGGTATTCGCGGGGAGAACAGCCGGTATATTTGCGAAAAAGATCTTTGAAATAATTGCTGCTCGAAAAGCCGCTGTCCAATGCAACCTTTGTGATGGAATCATCACTGATCAGAAGCTGATGGGTGGCATTACGAATTCGTACGTTATTCAGATATTCCTTGAAGGTATATCCGGTTGCAAGCTTAAATTTGTGGGAAAAATAAGTGGGGTTCAACTTAAGTTCGCCGGCAATGCTCTCGAGGGAAAGCGGTTGCTGAAAATTGGTGTCAATGATATGCAAGGCTAGTTCAATGTCGGGCTCCATATCCTTCATGGAAATGTAGAAATCGTTTGCTGAAGTGGAGTGGTTGAGGGTTTGAATGAGTAGCTCACCGACATAAAGTGAGAGCAGTGTTTCGGAACCATGGCTAGGAGAAGACTGCTCTTTTGCAATACGTTGGAGAATCTCCTCGATCACGGATTTGCCGTTTTTGTCGGTAATGAGTTTGCCGGAGCCGGTGAGAATGGATTCTAATCCGGCAACGTTCTGAGATAGATTTGCGGGAAGCGCATCGAGGTTGATGTAAACGGCAACACGTTCGGAGGCAGAATTTCCGGTGTAGCTTGTGCTATGTCGAATACCGGGAGCAACGATGACGATGTCACCTGCCTGCAGGCGCACATAGGCACCGTTGATGATATAGAGGCAGTGACCGCTTCGGAGATAGTAGAATTCGAGCATGGAGTGGGTATGCTCATAGGGCATATAGAAGGATGGCGTTCTGGTTTGTGCTTCGATGTAGAAGCTGACAGAGGCCATTCTTTTTTCATCGAAAGGATCGAAGTGATGGCGCAAAGGATCTTGGAAGTTATTCATAGTTTTACCAGACGGTATTTCGTCAACTTGTATAATAGATGGAATTTTCAAAAGATTTTATTGATTGACAATCTAAAGAAAACAGCGGTTTGAATGGATTTTACTATTTTTTGCAGTATTTTTCTAGAGAGGATTTGGCTATACTTGCACACATGGTAGACGGATACCAGATCAATAAATTCAAATGGAGGGTTGCAATGAAAAAGAAACTGGTTAGTTTGATGCTTGTCAGCGCAATGGCTGCAGGAATGTTGGCAGGATGCGGCAGTTCCGACAGCAGTTCCACGGCGGACACAACAGCAGCTGAGGAAACAACGGAGGCAGCTGAGACTTCTGCGACTGCAGAAGAGACAACGGCTGATGAAGATGCAGAGCCGATCACACTTCGTATGGCATGGTGGGGATCTCAGGATCGCCATGACAAGACGATTGCTGCAATCGAGCTGTATGAGCAGCTTCATCCGAACGTAACAATTGAGTATGAGTTCTATTCCTTCGATGATTATTTCACAAAGCTCAATACGTTGGTGGCTTCTGATGAGGTTTGGGATGTATTCCAGCTGGGCGGCAACTTCCCGACCTATCTGGACAAGATTTATCCGCTGGATGAGTTCATTGAGTCCGGAGTTGTAGATGTCAGCAAGTTCTCTGAGTCCAACCTGAAGACAACACAGACAACAGAAGGCGTTCAGCTGGGACTGACCAATGGTATCAATACATATGGTATCGCATATGATCCGGAGATGTTCGAAGAGGCAGGAGTAGATCTTCCGACCGACACATGGACATGGGAGGATTATCAGGCTGCTGCAGATACGATTACAGAGAAGCTCGGAATCTTCGGATCCTCCACGTTCCTGAGTTCTGATTTCATTGCCGGCTGCTCCACCTACATCCCGCAGTCCGGAGAGGTTGGAGAGTACAGCTTCTTTAATCTGGATCTGACTGGCATGGGATTTGACGATCCGCAGATGCTGGCGCCCTATATTCAGATGCGTGCAGATATGATCAAGAACGGCTCCTATCCGGATGCAGGTGCTTCTGCTGAGGTAACCAACATCGAGAATGATTTCCTGGTAACCGGTGAAGCTGCTATGACATGGGTCGCTGTTAACCAGTTCCCGACAATTTATGATGCATGCCAGGAGCAGGGCAGAACACTGGCACTGACTTATGTGCCGAGAGTAACTTCGGATGGAAATGCCGGGGCAATGATTCAGTCTTCTCAGATGCTGTGCGTATCGCAGGATTCTGAGCAGAAAGAGGCTGCAGCAGCATTCATCAGCTGGTTTGAGAATGACATTGATTGCAACAACATTCTGCAGGCTGAGAGAGGAATCCCTGCAAATGAGGATGTTCGTGCTGCACTTGCAGAAACGGCAACCGAAGGACAGCAGATCATGTACGATTACGTAGACAAGGTTTCTCAGGAGCCGATGCCGGAAGAGTACAATGTTCTGTCTCCGGATGGACAGAGCGAGGTTCAGGATAACTACATGAACTACATCCAGCAGGTTGCAAGCGGTGAGCTGACAGCTGAAGAGGCTGCACAGAAGACGTATGATGATGCAGCAGCACTCTTCGAGTAAGATTACGATTTACAACACGCAATATTGACGGCAAAGAAGCCGCGCATTCAGTCCCGCCCTGAACGTCCTGTGCAGGGCGGGATTTCTGCACAAAAATGACAATAAACTTGGAGGCATAAGATGAACGGAAAAGCTGCAGCTGCAAAAAAAAGCGGATTTTACAGGTTCGTCAACAATGAGAATACCGTGGGACACATCTTTGCACTGCCATTTATTTTTGGCTTTGTATTGTTCTCACTGATTCCGATTCTCATGTCCCTGAACTATTCTTTTACAGATTATTCTCTGGGATCAAAGACGGCAGAATACGTTGGATTTAAGAATTTTATTAATCTGTTTCAGGACGAGGTGTTCCTGAAATCTATTGTAAAAACACTTCAGTATGTTTTGATTTCTGTTCCGCTGAAGCTTGCATTTGCACTTTTGGTTGCATTCGTGCTGACAAAACCGAGCAAAATGGTGACGTTGTATCGATCTCTTTACTACCTTCCTTCATTGGTTGGCGGATCGGTTGCAGTTGCACTGGTGTGGAAGCAGTTGTTTGCCAGGAAAGGACTGTTCAATTCAGTACTGCAGAGTATTGGACTTTCGAAGATTAACTGGTTCGGCAGCGAGACGCTGGCAATTTATCCGTTGATTCTCATGGCAGTGTGGCAGTTCGGATCATCAATGATTATTTTTGCAGCAGGATTGAAAGAAATCAATGTATCGCTCTATGAAGCGGCTGATATTGACGGAGCCAATGGACGTCAGAAATTCTTCAAAATTACTCTGCCGATGCTTTCGCCGATTATTCTGTACAACTTGGTGATGCAGACGATTTCCTCCTTCATGACATTCACACAGGCATTTATTATTACCAGCGGCGGACCGAATAACTCCACGATGCTGTATGCATTGAACGTCTATAATCAGGCATTTAAGTACAACAAGATGGGATATGCATGCGCAATGAGCTGGGTAATGCTGGTTGTAATGTCAGCGGTTACATTGATCATCTTCAAGACATCAAAACATTGGGTATTCAATGAGGCAGACAACTAAGGGGAGGTGCAGAAAACATGAAGGCAAAACGAATTACGAAAAAAACACTGTACCATGTACTGGTTATTCTTTTTGGAATCGTAATGATATATCCGGTTCTTTGGATGGTCAGCGGCTCCTTTAAGGACAATGCCCAGATTCTGAGAGGCACTTTAAGCCTGATCCCTACGGAATGGCATTTTGACAATTATACGAGAGGCTGGGCTGGCTTCGGAGGGACTACGTTCGCAACCTTTTTCAAAAACTCCTTTTTGATCACAGTCGTTGCCACCTTTGGATGCGTGGTATCCTCCTCATTAATTGCATATTCCTTCTCACGCGTTAATTGGAAGGGGAGGAAGTTGTGGTTTACAGCAATGCTGGCAACCATGATGCTTCCGGGACAGGTCATCATGATTCCGCAGTATCTGATCTATTATCGACTTGGGCTGGTGCCTGGTTATGTTCCGTTGGTTCTCCCTTATTTTTGCGGACAGGCCTTCTTTATTTATCAGATGATGCAGTTCATGCAGGGAATTCCGAGAGATCTGGACGAAGCAGCAAAAATTGATGGCTGCTCCAAATATCGGATTTATTCGCAGATTATTCTGCCGCTTCTGAAGCCATCGATCATCACCACGATCATTATCCAGTTTTACTGGAAATGGGATGACTATATGGGACCGCTCCTGTATCTGTCGAGACCGGCTTCCTATACGGCATCGATTGCAATTAAGTTGTTCGCAGACTCAGCATCCGTAACGGATTATGGCGCAATGTTTGCAATGTCCACATTGTCACTGGTCCCGGTATTTCTGATTTTCCTTATTTTCAACCGCTATCTGGTGCAGGGAATCAGCGGAAGTGGCCTGAAAGGCTGAGTGAAGGGCTGACTTGAAGGTAAAGCGGTATGAGTGAAATCAGTGAAGCAATGGCTTTACGGATTGTGTGATTGTAAAAAAGGAACAGAGATTGCCATGAAACAGACAACAAAAGTTGTGTTTCGAACGGACAATGCATTGCTGCAACGCCTGATGGATGCTGCAGAGATCAAGAGCAAGAAGAACGTAAGAATGTTCGGTGACCGTTCGGTATTGGTGGAAGGCGGAGGCTATGAGAAAATCTGGCTAGAGACGCAGCCGATGGGTGGCGCCATGTATGCCAAGCGAGATTTGGAAACAGGCCTGAACAACCAGCTTATGTTCATGGAGTACCAGCGTGAGGACGGCAGGATTCCTGGAAGCATCACAATGATTGATGGGAAAGTTGTTCCACAATTTAATAAATTTCAGGGTTTCTGCTTTCCGACACCGGCGCTGGACATGTATTACCTGACGGGGAAAAGCCCCGTGTACCTTCAGCAGCTGTACGAAACTCTTCGCAAGTTTGATGAATATCTTTGGAGAGTTCGTGATTCCGATCAGGACGGCTGCCTGGAGTCCTGGTGCAAATATGATACAGGAGAGGACCGGGCCAGAAGATATCAGGATGCACCGGATCCGTGGGAGCAAGAGACTCCTCCGGAAGGGTGTCAGGTGGTTCCTATGGCGTCCATGGATGTGATGAGTTTTTCTTATTCTGCGAGGGAAACCATGGCAGAAATTGCCCGGCTGCAGGGCAATACAGAGCAGATGGAACGCCACCTGCAGGATGCGGGAGAAATCAGTGCAAGGATGAAGGATTATCTGTGGGATGAGTCGCGCGGCGCTTTTTTTGACCGTGACCGTTTCCATAACAGAATGCCGGCATTGATTCACAATACGCTCCGCTGTATGTACTGGCACAGCTGTTCACAGGAGATGGCGGATCGATTTGTGAAGGAACATCTGTTAAATCCGAATGAATTCTGGACAAAGATGCCGCTTCCGTCGGTTGCGGTGAATGATCCGATCTTTGTGAATGAGCCTGCAAATGATTGGAGCGGACAGTGTGAGGCACTGACGTATCAAAGGGCAATTCATGCACTGGAGTATTATGGATATTACGAACTGCTGCCGATTCTGGGGCAGAAATTGTTCGAGGCCATCGGTCCGGAGTGCCACTTTGTTCAGCAGTATGATCCATTTACAATGAAGCCATCAGGGATCGGACCGGAGGGTGACAGCGGGCAGGATGCATACGGCCCGGCGATGTTGTCTGTTATGGAATATTGCAGTCGCATGTACGGCGTACATATTGATCGGGAGCAGCTCATATGGGGAACCTGCACAGGAGCGAACGGATCTTATGAGCAGAAATGGAATGGTCACAGCTATCGGATCGAAAATGATGGAGAAAAAGCAGCAGCATATATCGATAACAGGGAGGTGTTCTTGGCGAAACGGGGACTGCGGATCCAGACAAATTTGGACGGAACTGTGATTTCTTCTGCGACGTACGAGAAGGATGCAGAAAATCTAGTCTCACAACGCTAAGGGGGAGATATGGAGTACAACATCTTGCATTACGGCGCAGTGCCGGACGGAGTAACAAAGTGCACGAAGGCTATACAGGCAGCGATTGACGATTGCGGAAAACTGGGCGGCAGAGTAGTGATCCCTGCGGGCAGGTATTTGTCAGGAACATTGGTCCTTCGCTCCAACATCGACTTACATCTGGAGGCAGGCGCCACATTAATATCCAGTATGGATCAGGCCGATATGACCGATTTCTCGAGGGACTTCGAGGATGACAACGAGGACACCGGATGGGAGGGCGGTTGTTTCCTGCTTGCAAGACATGCGGAAAACATTACGATATCTGGAACCGGAACCATTGATGGGCAGGGACGGCTTACGTTCTATGATGATGACTCTGATGATGGCTTCCATGAATGCCCTCTGAATGTCCGGGGATTCCGACCTCGGATGAGCTTTCTGGAGGATGTTCATAATCTGACGGTAAAGGACGTCACCTTTTACGATGCGGCGTATTGGACCTTGCACATGGCCGGTTGTCAGGATGTGCTGATCGAGAATATTCGAATTCTGAATGAAGAACGCGGACCGAACAATGACGGAATTGATCCGGATTGCTGCAAAAACGTGGTTATTCGAGGATGCATCATCCGCGGAGGCGATGATTCTGTTGTGGTGAAAACGACAGCGCCCATGACGAAAAAATATGGGGCATCGGAGAATATACTGATATCAAACTGCGTGATGAAATCCCGGTCCTGCGCGTTGAAAATCGGGACAGAAACCTGGGGTGATATTCATCACATTATTTTGTCAGATTGCATGCTTGAGGACTGTACACGAGGAGTAGGAATTTGGTCCAGAGACGGAGGCAAAATACACGACATCAGCATCCATCATTTGATTGGAAATACAAGGCGATACGCTGATTGTACGACAAGAAATACCGGTGTTCATTACTGGTGGGGAAAGGGAGATGCTGTTTTTATCTCTGCCACAAAGCGGGAAAATGTGGACCGGCTGCCGGGCGAGATTTCGAATATCTTTATCGATAACATTCGCATGGAATGTGAGGGTGCGATCGTGATCGCCGGAGAAGAATATGCAGCTGTTCGGGACATATCCCTGAAGGATGTTCACTTTACCTGGAAACTGCGAAGCGGACATTGTCCTGACTGTCTGGACGAAAGACCTTCGGCTAGAGGCTGCTATCCGCATGAAGTGCCTTGCGTATATGTTCGAAATGGAGAAAATGTCGTGATCGACGGAGAACTTCTGGTGGATCCTTCAATGGAGCCATATATCAAGAAGGAAATCGTCAGAGAAGGGTGATTGACACACAATCACGAGGTGTAATCCACACCGCACTTGTGCTATCACTCGAATATAAAAAAAGTGCTGCCGATAGACTGCTGGCTCCTCAAGTTTAAATCAAAACGACTGTCGCTCTAATCTTTCTGAGGGATCTAGCGGCGGTCGTTTTTGTGTGCATTTCTATGTTCTTCCTCTTCTTTTTCACATGTCGGTCTTTCGATCTTTTCCACGAATTTTCCGACTGCAACCCTGGCCACATGGTTCACTCTGGAGGATGCCTAAATTGCAGCAATGGCAGCAATAAAATCGTGTAGAAATAGTGAAAATATAATGAAGATCAGAACACCTCACTGATATAATACTCTGTATCAGAGAGGTGTTTTTGTTTAGTGAGTTTTGCGGTGCAGATGTAGGACTACTGTATGATATCTGTTACGATGCATGAATAAGTGGGAGGCGCACCTATGGGATTGTATGAACAACTGGGAATTCAGGATCGCATGTCAGATGCAGAGCTGGCCACTTATCTGTCAGCAGAGCGGCGCGCCTGGAATGTGAAGGCTGCGAGCCTGAATCCGAAGGAACGGGATCTCGCTTCACTGCGCGTGCGCCAGATTGATGCCCTGTCCGGCACGGAGGCGAGACTTGGGAATTTCCAGTGTCCGGCCCTTGTTATGAAGACACTCTGCAGTGCCATTGATCACCAATATTCTGATTATTATGGGCTGGAGGAGGCACTGGTCAACAGCTGCAGCAGGAACTCCTTCCGCAGCGAATTCCGCTCTGTGCTGGCGTATCTGGAGCAGATCGGCGAAGCGGAGCTGGTGCAGGAGTGGAAGGATACGCTGGAACAGCTGGGGGTGGAATATTCCATGCCGCGCAGAAAAGCTTCCCCCGGCCAGAGGAGCACAGAGGAGCAGCGTTCTGCAGGAAAGAAAAAGAAGGCATCATCCTCGGGCCGCCAGGCAGACAATCGAAGCTATGCGGCGAAGGACGCAGCCGGACGCACCTTGCATAGAATAAAGCGCAAATGGAAGAAGCTGATGGCATCAGCCTCCAGGGGCGGGCTCCCGATTCGGTTAATGGGAGCGGCTGCAGTTGTCATTGTGGTGGTAGTGATCATCATTGCGATGATGATTTCGAATATAACGCAGCAGCGGAAGGCTGCGGCGGAGCAGAAGGCACAGGAGGAAGCGGCAGCAGCGGCATCGCAGGAGGCAGCAGAGGCTGCAGAGGCGGAGCAGAAGGCACAGGAGGAGCTCCTTGCCTCACTGCAGGGAATGGACAATTATGTGATCACGACGGATACGTCAACGACAGAGGGACTTGCGAAGATTACGCCCAGCGCGTGCACGGCATCCTCCACGCTGGTCGGAAGCTCCGGCACGAGCTATGGGACCGAGTACCTTTTTGATGAAGACCTGACAACCTCCTGGCAGGAGGGAGAAGAGGATGACGGTCTTGGCGTAACCATCACCAGTGAATTCGGGGAACAGATCTCTCTTCAGGCCATAGCCATCTGGAACGGCAATGAGACGGCACAGGATCGCTATGAATCCAACAACCGGCTGCAGGACATCACCGTCACAATCACCTGCGAAGGTCAATCCTATTCCAAACAGTATACGCTGGAGGATGTGATGGGCGAGCAGATCCTTTCCTTTAAGAATGCGGTTCCGGCGGAGTCGGTAACCATTCAGATTGATACTGTGTACAAGGGAACGGTTTACCAGGATACGGTGATCTCGGAGATGGCATTCTTCGAGTAAGGGATGCTTTCCGCAGGAAAATCGAGATGTGGGCGCTGAATAGATACAACGTTTTGGGGATTGCGGGAGCGCAAATCGCGTAGCAATCCGAGGATCATGTGATAAAATAGACCGCGATGCTGCAGAGGTGCTGAGAATATCAGCACCTCTAATCTTTGCAAATGAAAAGGAAATACCACATGGCTAAGTTTTTTAAGAAAGAGTGCTGCGACCATCCGTATCGCTTCATCATTGGATTCTTCATCATTTATGTTCTGTTCTATGTTGTTCTGGAAACGCTGAATCTGCCGGTCGTGTGGCACATTGAATGCAGTCTGGACAACTACATTCCTTTTGTAAAATATGCCGTGCTCCCCTACTGCGCTTGGTTTCTCTGGCTGGCTGTTGCCATGTTTCACATGGTCTGGAAGGAAGACGGTGAGACGAGATGGAGAACTTTGGCTCCGATGTTCGGAGGACTCCTTCTGATCCAGCTGTTCTGCCTGCTGGTACCCAACGGAATTGATCTGCGTCCGTCTGAAATTCAGGGAAACGATCTGTGCGCCATTGCTGTTCGGCTCATCGAAGGAACCGACAACCCGAACAACGTCTGCCCGAGCATGCACGTGTACTCCACGATCTTCCTGGATCTGGGCGTGCAAAGAGGCAAGAACCATCGCAGCCGCTTTGTAAAGCCGGCAGCTCACGTGCTGGATGTCCTGATCTGCCTGTCCACGATGCTGCTCAAACAGCACAGCATTGTCGATGTAACCTGTGCGCTGATCATGGCCTTTGCAATGGACCGCCTGGCTGCATACAGAATTGCACACCGTACGGAAAAAGAGACAGTTCGTGTATGATTAGGGAAACGCTGATTAAAGCGTTTCCCTCGCCGGATTTGCGCTGCGAAGCAGCATTTTCCCTTGCAAATCCGTGCGATCCACCGGAGGTTGCTAAGGAAATGCTGATTTAATCAGCGTTTCCTTAGATACGTTTGTAAGTGCGGGAGATAGATTCGGGTCCGACTTGCGGGTTCTTGCGAGGCCTCGGCACGCCTTAAACCTCTTTATCTTAACTTTCTGTGAAATAACCATAAAGCCTCGTCATTTCCATTTCCAATTGTGTTAAAGTCACGTCTATGAACACAACAGACGATATGCAAAACAGTATATACGGAGATCATCTGCCGGAGCTGGAGGCAGTTCGCACCCAGCTGGTGGATGAGATCCAGAAGATCCGGGAACAGATCCTGCAGGAGCGGGGAATGGACCCGGTGGAGCATTGCCTCTCCCGCATCAAGTCAGAAGAGAGCATGCGGGAGAAGTGCCGGCGAAACGGCCTTCCGGAGACAACAGAATCGGCATTGGAGAAGATCAACGACGCGGTGGGAATCCGCGTGGTTTGTGCCTTCTTGAGTGATGTCTATGTCATACGGGATTATCTGGCGAATCTTCCGAATGTGGAGCTTCTGGAAGAAAAGGATTACATACGGCATGCGAAGCCGAATGGATATCGGAGCTACCATATGATTCTGCGCGTGAATGGGAAGGTTCACGCAGAGATTCAGCTCCGGACGATTTCACAGGACACCTGGGCGGCCCTGGAGCATCAGATGCGGTACAAACAGACGGCCGGCAGCAACGATGCTCTTATTTGCGCAGAGCTGAAGCGATGCGCGGACGAGTTGGCTTCCACAGATGTGTCCATGCAGACCATTCGGGACATGATCCGCGAGGCAAAGTGCGGAAGCGAAGAGGAAAAGAAATAGAACGATAAGAAGAGGAAGAATTCAAAATGAAGATTTTACTGGCAGAGGACACAGCGGACATGAACCGCGTGTTGACCGCTGCATTGACACATGAAGGATATGATGTGGACAGTGCTTATGACGGAGAGGAAGCACTGGAGTATGTGAAGGCCAACGGCTACGATGCCATGGTGCTGGACATCATGATGCCTAAAAAGGACGGCCTGCAGGTCCTTCGGGAGCTGCGGGAGAGCAACATTGTGACGCCGGTTCTGCTGCTGACAGCTAAGGCGGAGGTGGATGACCGCGTGGCCGGACTGGATGCCGGAGCAGACGATTATCTGGTTAAGCCCTTTGCTATGAAGGAGCTGCTGGCGCGGGTGCGGGCCATGACCAGACGCAAGACAGAGTACGCGGCGAAAAAGCTTCAGTTCGGGGATTTTGCACTGGATGATGAGAGCTTTGAACTCTCCTGCGAGAATTCCGTGAGGCTCTCCGTGAAGGAGTTCGAACTCCTGCAGGCGCTCATCGTGAACCAGAATCATGAGGTATCGACGCAGTATCTGCTGGAGCATGTCTGGGAAGGAATTGAGGAAGCGGCTGCAGATACGGTGTGGCTCTACGTGTCCTATCTGCGGGGCAAGCTGTCTTCGATTGCATCCAGTGTGAAGATTCTGGGAGAAAGGGGCGGAAGCTTCCGGTTACAATATGAGTGAAGAGGCCATTCGCAAGCTGAGACTGAAGTTCATGATCTACGCGATGCTGAGTCTGAGCATCGTGATGTTCCTCATGGCCGGCCTGATCTACGTGACAAACGTGATTGTGGCGCGCAAGGAGGTCCGGGAGACCATGGACTATATTACCCGGCATGAGGGGGTGATCCAGGACGCAGTTACGCTATATAATGCGACGGTACTGGATGACGGAGAGCAGCAGGGCAGCTCTGGGAACTCTGCAGGTTCTGCAGGCGGGAGCAGGTCGGGCGCCAGCAGCGAAAGCTCCGTTCAGGGGAACAGCGCAGATCAGGACAACAGGCAGAACAGCGGCCTGAGTGCATCCGAATGGGATGAGCTCAAGGGGCGCCTCAGCAAGCTGAATGAGAACTACCGCAAGAGCCCGTATGACATCAGTGAGTTTCTGAATGATGTCTTCGGATCCGGGGACAATGCGGAGGATATTCTGGAATCGGAGGACGATTCGTTTTCCACACGGTATTTTGCCGTGATCTATGACAATGCCGGAGAGGTGCTGTCCATAAAGGCCAATCATATCTCTGCACTGACAGCGGAGGATGCCATGACATTGGGCGATTATGCGCGGCATAAGTTCTTTAAATTCGGTCAGTATGGCAAATATTACTATCAAGTGTCCTCTCTGGAAGGAGACCGTCTGATCGTTATTTTCCTGGATTCCTCCAATCAGATTCACGCCACCGCACGGCTCTTGTATTCGGCAATGCTGTTCATTGCCTTTGGCGTGTCGGTGACCTTCTTCATTGTTCGAATTTTCTCCGGAAAGGCGATCGCACCGGAAATCCGGAATGCGGAGCTGCAGAAGGAATTCATTACGAATGCAAGCCATGAGTTGAAGACGCCATTGGCGGTGATTCGGGCGAATGCGGAAATGCAGGAAATTCTGAACGGAGAGAGCGAATGGACCCAGTCCACGCTGCGGCAGGTGGACCGCCTGAACGGTCTGATTCAGAATCTGGTGGTAATCACCCGCGCGCAGGAAACGGAAACGGAGGAGCGGATGACTGCGAATGTGGCAGCTCTCATAGCAGACACCGCGAAGGCTTATCTGCCGGTTGCCTCACAGGAAGGCAAAACATTAGAAATCTGCCTTCCGGAATCGATTACCATGAAGGCAGTGGATTCGGAGATTCGCCAGCTGGCAACGCTCCTGATCGACAACGCCATCAAGTACTGTGATGACAAGGGAACGATCCGGATTGAAGCAGGGCAGAAGGGACGCGAGGTCTGGCTGGTGGTCTCCAATTCCTATGAGGAGGGCGCGAACGTCGATTATGAGAAATTCTTCGAACGCTTCTACCGGCAGAACGAAGCCCATACCATCAGTAGCGGCAAGGAGCAGAAGGGTGGCTATGGGATCGGCCTTTCAATTGCAGAAAAGCTCGTGAAGAAATACAATGGAAGCATTAAAGCCGACTGGAAGGACGGCGTGATTTATTTTACCTGCACGCTGCGGTGATTCCGAAGATGTCGGTAAAAAGAACCGAACGGATACAAATATCGGCGCTTGGGGATTATGTCCCTGATATCATACAAATATGTCCGGATTGGAATAGTGGCTGCGCTGCGTGATTCGGAGTGCGGATGGGTGTGTAAACAAGCGGGAAGAGGAGGAGAATATGGCACAGACAATGACAACACAGATAATAACGCTGGATGAAAAGCGGAATGTGACACTGACCTGTTATCTGCAGCCGGTGGGCGGCACGTTTGATTATGTGACAAAGCGTCCGGGAATTCTGATTCTGCCCGGCGGAGCCTATCAGTATTGCTCGGACCGCGAGGCAGATCCGGTGGCTTACGCTTATCTGAAGGCAGGCTATCAGGTGTTCATTCTGCGGTACAGCGTGGCACAGTTCTGTGGCTGGCCGGCACCTTTGATGGATTATGATCAGGCGATGGGAATGATTCGTGAGCATGCAGAGGAATGGAATCTGTATGCGGACAAAATTGCAGTGCTGGGCTTCTCTGCGGGAGGACATCTCGCGGCGGCAGCGGCGACCATGAGCGTGCAGCGGCCGAATGCGGCACTTCTCGGCTATGCCGTGACCGGAAATGATGTGAAGGGATGCAGCCCTACCGCACCGGATTGTGTGCCGATGGTGGACGATAAGACCTGCCCTTGCTTTGTCTTCGCAGCGCGGGATGACAATGTGGTGCCGGTGATGAATTCCATTCGCTTCCTGGAGGCATTGACCGAAAAGGGAATTGCCTATGAGAGCCACATTTATGCAAGAGGCGGGCACGGCTTCTCTACAGCGGAGCAAGTGATTCAGAATCCGAATACGGCGATGAGCGAACGTGTTCCGAACTGGGTCAGTGACAGCATCGGCTGGCTGAAGGAAGTGTTCGGGACCTATGACGGAGAAGGCGGCATGACAGAGCCGCTTGTGAAGGCGCACATCAACGGAGATTATGAGGCGTATCTGTCGGCAGACTGCACGGTGGCAAAGCTTCTGTCGATTCCTGCGAGCCGTGCCATCTTAGAGCCGCTGCTGACCAGCATGCAGGCGGGCGGATCCAGTGCAAATGCGACGGCTGGGAGCGCAGATTCGAAGGCGGCAGACGGTGAATCCGATCCATCCAAGGAAGCGCAGGAAGACAGCATGGTTGCCGGTGTGGATGCGCAGACGGCACAGTCGATGGTACTGCCGATGAAGCTCAATGATCTGCTGCGATTCGCCGGGGCGCCGGAGGAGGCTGTCGCGAAGCTGGACGGAGCACTGCGCCAGATCCCGAATCAGGAAGCGTGAGTATCAGCAACAGGGTGGCGGACATCTCCGCCAGGACCCGTCGCGTGACTTGATCAGTGTAGCGATAACGAGAGGAGCTGGAATGGAAGAGAATACCTTCGAGCTTACGGCAGAGCAGATTGCAGCCAATCTGCAGACCGTGAGACGGAACGTGGAGGAGGCTTGCCGGCGGTCCGGAAGAGATGCTGATGCGGTGCAGATCTGCGCGGTGAGCAAGCTGAAGCCGGTTGAGGATCTGCGGGCAGCCATGGCTGCCGGACAGCTTCTGTTCGGTGAGAATTATGTGCAGGAGATCCGCGATAAATATGAAGAGATCGGTGATGCCTGCACGTTTCATATGATTGGTCATCTGCAGCGCAATAAAGTGAAATACCTGATGGGCAAAGTTCAGATGATTCACTCTGTGGACAGTCTGGAGCTGGCACAGCAGATCGAGAAGGAAGCTGCCAAGCATGACCTTGTCATGGACATTCTCCTGGAGGTTAATGTTGCTAAAGAGGAGAGTAAGTGGGGCTTTTCTGCAGAGGATACGCTGGAAGCCGCAAAGGTGATCGGCGCGCTGCCGCATGTACGGGTGCGCGGTTTGATGACCTCTGCGCCTTATACGGAGGATGCAGAATCCAATCGCGGTTATTTCCGAAAGCTCCGAGACCTGCAGGATGAACTGGCAGCTGCCGGTTATGAAGGTGTGCAGGCAGATACCTTATCCATGGGAATGACCGGAGATTATGTGGTTGCTGTGGAGGAAGGTTCTACGATGGTACGGGTCGGAACCGGAATTTTCGGTCAGAGAGACTACGGGAAGAAATGAGTCCGCAGCACGGTGTGACGAAGTCACTCCAAGATAGGAGAAGATGTCATCGGGCATCTTCGAGTATCAATTCAGACTGCGTGGGCTAACATAGATAATAACGATGTAGCAAGTGAAAAATGCTGAGGATATTATAGATGCATATACCTGATAATTATCTGAGTCCGCAGACCTGTGCAGTGATGGCGGCGGCGATGGTGCCGGTATGGACTGTATCGGTGCGAAGGCTCCGGTTGGAGCTGTCCGGCGAACGAGACAGTATTGCATTTTCAGAAAAGGAAACGATTACGACAGCGAAGCGGCTCCCGATGCTGGGAGTGGCCGCTGCCTTTTCTTTTCTGGGAATGATGTTCAATATTCCGCTTCCGGGGGGCACGACGGGGCACGCGGTCGGAGGAACGCTGCTGGCTCTTCTGGTGGGGCCTTACGGAGCCTGCGTGTCGATTTCGGCAGCGCTTCTTTTGCAGGCTTTGCTCTTCGGAGACGGAGGAATTCTGGCCTTTGGCGCGAACTGCTTCAACATGGCATTCGTCATGCCCTTTGTCGGATATGGACTTTGCCGTCTCATATGGAAATGGAGCGGGCGGAAAAACCATACAGAGGATTCCGGGAAAACCGTTAAGAGCAGGATGGTGGGAGTTATTCTGGGGTCTTATGCCGGAATCAATGCGGCGGCTCTTTGTGCGGCGATTGAATTCGGCATTCAGCCGATGCTGTTCCGGGATGCCTCCGGCGCGGCCAGGTACTGCCCGTATCCACTGTCGGTCTCGATCCCTGCGATGATGGCAGGACATCTTACCATTTTCGGTCTGGCCGAGGTGGTGTATACGGCGGCAGTCTATCTCTTCCTTGCACGAACGGCACCGGGCGTTCTGCGGCAGTACGGAATGACGGAAGAGGATCATGCGGTTCGTACAGCAGAGCATGATACGAAACCATACGAGGATCAGTTGGCAGTTGGTTCGGAAGCTGCGCTGGAGAAAGCTGAAGGGTTTCATCGGAAGAAGGTTTGGGAACGCTACGGGACCGGCATCCTTTTGGGACTTCTGATCATACTGACCCCGCTGGGCCTTCTGGCTGAGGGGACGGCCTGGGGCGAGTGGGGTGCCGATGAGATTGCGGCGACCGGAGCAGGATATACGCCGTCTGGGATGCTGACCGGGTTTTCCTTTGCATCGCTTCTGCCGGACTATTCGCTGGGAGGCGCCCCGGCTGCGGTGGGATATATCCTGTCAGCGGCTGTGGGAGTTGCGATCCTGCTGATCGTGTTCCGGCTCTTGTCTGCAGGAACGGAGCGGAGCAGGCAGGAACGGTGAGAGTGAATGAACATAGAGCTATTGCGGCTGCTGGCAAGGCTGGAACGATCGGACCTGACAGCAGCGAATGACAAAAGATCGGAATCCAATGCTGCTGCATGGCTGATGGCTGCGATTCTGACGATCCTTCTGTGCGCTTTGTCCTCAAATGCAATCTTCACCATCTCAGTGATTGCCGTCATGCTGCTGCGAGTGTCTGTGATGGAGACGGGCGGCATGGCGAGGACACTGCGCACGAGCGCTGCAGCGTCGGCATTTGCAGCAATTTTCATGCTCCCGGCAGCTCTTCTGGGCAGTTCGGGAGCATTTGGCAATGTAGTGCTGAAAGTATTTGAGTCTGTTCTGGTCCTGTCTGCCTTGCGCGAGCGGGTTTCCTGGAAAGGCCTGACGGCAGCGATGGGACAGCTTCATATGCCGGGGATCTTCGTTCTGACACTGGACATGACGGTTCGCTTTCTGGTGCTCCTGGGGAGATATTCCAATGCAATTCTGGAAGCCGTGACACTGCGCCGCGTCGGAGAAGAAAACTGGCGAAATGCCGGCACCGGAGGCGTTCTGGGGAACACCTTCCTGAAGGCAAGACAGCTGTCGGAGCAGACCGGAGAGGCCATGGCCTGCCGCTGCTGGGACGCGGAAGCAGCAGGGATGGAAGGCAGGGAAGTTACTGGGTTTGGAACGGGAGATAACCGGGAACAGGTAAGGCGCAGCTGGCTGGCGTTTGGTATTTTGGCACTGTTGGAGCTGGCGTGGTTTGCCTTGAGCCAGAGCTGGATGTAGTGTGTATACCAGACAGTCTTTGACATAGATCAGGAGGCAGCAGAAGTGATTGAGCTGGAGGACGTTTCCTTTCAATACGAAGGGAGTACTGAAAAGGCACTGGACGGAATCAGTCTGTCGTTTACGCCCGGCAGGTGCATCTGTATCACAGGACCAAACGGCTGCGGGAAATCGACCCTGTTCCGGATTCTGCTGGGACTGGATGTTCCGACCAGGGGACGTTACATTCTGGACGGCGAAGAGATCACAGCCGGGAAGCTGAGGAAGAAGGAATTCGCAAGGATGTTCCATCGGAAAATCGGCTTTGTCTTCCAGAACAGCGAAGTGCAGCTCTTTACAGCCAGCGTGGAAGAGGAGATTGCCTTCGGTCTGCGGCAGCTGGGATTGCCGGAAGAAGAGGTACGAGAGAGAACGGAAGAGTTCCTGCAGCGGTTCGGGCTGGAAGGAATTCGAACCCGGGCCCCCTGGGGCATCAGCGGCGGAGAGAAGAAGCGCACGGCACTGGCGGCAGTATTCGCTATGGAACCGGAGATTCTCGTGATCGATGAGCCGATCAGCGGCCTGGACGAGGATGCGCAGAGCTGGGTGATGCGGTTCCTGCGGGAGGCTAGGACACCGGAGCGAACGATTATCATTGGCACGCATGACAAGCGGCTGGTTCAGGGACTTGCAGATGAAGAGGTGCGGATGAACAAGGAGCACCGAATCGAGTACGTGCGCGGGTAGAAGAACTGTGACACACATGTTCGCGGAAGAATGTCGAAAGGATGTTCAAGGGAAGGGGCATGCGAGGTGTCCCGGCCCTGCACACCTCCGACAGGACCCGCCGCGGACAGGTATAGCGCAGCTTCCTGTGGTATGATAGATGGAGTAGATACTATTTGACAGCTACGGGTTAAGACCCGGGAGAGAGGAGCAGAACATGGCAGAGTTTAATTCAGTTGAAGAGTTAGGACTGTGTGTCCTTCATATTGGAATCAATGCTGACGGCGAGGAGGATGCGCGGAAGATCGCGGAGGAGTTCCGTACGCTGATGGGATTCATCCCGGACGAGGGAGCAGGTTCTATTTTCGCTTCTCCGCTGATCGAGATTATGAAGAAGGATGGCCCGGGCGAGAAGGGACATATCGCCATCGGCGCACATGACGTGGCGAAGGCGGCAGAGTATTTCAAGTCCACCGGGATGGGCGTGAAAGAGGATACGGCCAAATACGATGAGAACGGCGAGATGTTCTTTATTTATCTGGCAAAGGAGATTGCCGGGTTTGCCATTCACCTGAAGAGATATTGATAGGATTGGGGTAAAGGAGCTGTTGCCCCCACAGTGATCGATTGGTCCGGCACATGAGCGACTTCGGAATCGTGATACGCAGCGATTCAGAGCCTGCCTGCAAATGCAATCGGAATGACTGACGTTTGCGATGTGTGGAGACAAGGAGGCAAAATGAGGAAAATAGAGAAGCTGCGGCTCTACGCACAGCAGATGGAGCAGATGGTCGTGGAGAACGACACCATTCCCGACGAGCTGTTTAAAGAGAATCACGTCAACCGCGGACTGCGTGATATCAACGGAAAGGGTGTGGTTACAGGCCTGACCAGTATCTCCGAGGTGACCTCCATGAAGGAGATCAACGGGGAACGGGTTCCATGCGAGGGCGAACTGTGGTACCGGGGATATCGGATCGAGGACCTGGTGCATCGGTATTCGGAGCATGGATTTGGATACGAGAATCTGACGTATCTGCTCCTGTTCGGCAAACTTCCGAACGAAGAGCAGGAGCAGGAGTTCCTGGAGAGTCTGGTGCTCTCCCGGAATCTGCCGTCGAACTTCACGCGCGATGTCATCATGAAGGCGCCTACGAAGGATATCATGAATTCGATGACGCGCAGCATTCTGACGCTGGCGGCCTATGATCTGAATGCACAGGACATTTCGGTTGACAACGTGATCCGTCAGTCGCTGATGCTGATCGCGGTGTTCCCGATGCTGGCGATCTACGGGTATCATGCCTACAACTATGACAAGAAGCTGGAGAGCATGTACATTCACCGCCCGGATCCGAAGCTGTCCACGGTGGAAAACATCCTGCGGATGCTGCGCCCCGACCAGGAATTCACGGAGACTGAGGTGAAGGTGCTGGACGCGGCGCTGATGCTCCATATGGAACACGGCGGCGGCAACAACTCCACGTTTACGACGCGCGTGGTTACCTCCTCCGGTTCTGACACCTATGCGACGATCGCGGCGGCCATGTCGTCCCTGAAGGGACCGCGGCACGGCGGTGCCAATCTGAAGGTTATGGACATGATGGATGAGGTCAAAACGCATGTTGGTGACTGGACAGACGATGATGAGGTGCGCAGCTATCTGGTACAGCTCGTGAACGGTGAGGCCTTTGATCATAAGGGACTGATCTATGGAATGGGTCATGCGGTGTATTCCATTTCGGATCCGCGTGAACGGATTTTCAAGGACTATGTCACCAGATTGGCCACGGAAAAGGGAAGAGAAAAGGAGCTGGGACTGTATAACCAGATTGAAAAGCTGGCGCCGCAGGTCATCGCCGAGAAGCGCCATATCTACAAGGGTGTCAGCCCGAATGTAGATTTCTACAGCGGGTTTGTTTACAACATGCTGGGCATTCCGAAGGAACTGTATACGCCGCTGTTCGCAATTGCCAGAATCTCCGGCTGGAGCGCACACCGGCTGGAGGAAATCGTAGAAGCCGGCAAGATTATGCGCCCGGCGTACATCTCTGTGATGGAAGAATTGCCGAGAACTGCGATTGAGGAGTGAATGCACAGGCCAAGGGGGAGGCACATGGAAGAAGATTATGTTGCAGCGAGAAAACTGGGAATGCGTGAGGTTCGCCAGGCGAATTTTGAAGGAAGATCGCCGTATCCGGTTGTTCTGGACGATATTATCAAGGGAGAGGGAAAGCTGGCAGAGGTGAATGTCGGACTGCTGGAGATCCCGCTTTCCATGATCGATGGAACACGGACGGAAGGAAGGACGACGGCGTTTGCCGGCAATTTCATGCCGATTCTGCAGCCGGGAACGGAGTTTGCCAGGAAGTGGTCAGACCTGTATGATTCGCAGCTCGAGGATGGAATCCGGGAGCCGATCAGGGCCTATGAATATATGACCCGCTTCTATGTGGAAGAGGGGAACAAGCGCGTGTCCGTCAGTACCTTCGTGGGAGCAAGCGCCATCCATGCGAACGTCATTCGTGTGATGCCCAAAAAGGCGGATACCAAAGAGTACCGCGTCTATCGCGAGTTCCTGGAGTATTTTAACGTCTGCCGCATGTACGATGTGATCTTCACGGAGGAAGGAAGCTACCGGAAATTCGCTTCCTTCCTGGGACAGGACATGGAGAATCCGTGGCCCAAGGAGGTACAGGAGGACATCAAGGCGGCGTATGCGGTCTTCGTGGAGGTGTATCACCACGAGGGAGAGAAGCGCAGAATGACGCTGCCGGACGGAGATGCCTTCCTGACTTATCTGAATTTCTATCCGATTCAGAGCCTGTACAATGAGCCGAGACCGCTTCTGGAAAGCCGGATCGGACGCCTGTGGAAGGAATTCCTGGTCGATGCCAATGAAGACGGCATTACACTGGTGGAGACGCCCGAGACCATTCAGTCGGCAAGGGGAACGCTGGGGAATACGATTCGCGGCATTCTGACGCCGAAGGAGAAATACAGCACGAAGAATCCCCTGCACATGGCCTTTATCTATCCGAAGAGCGCGGACGATTCCGGATGGATCTATGGGCATGAGCTGGGTCGCAACTATATCGAAACCCGGTTCGGCGGATTGGTGAAGACGGAGAAATTTGAGAACTGCTCCACCGATGAAGACGTGCGCAGGGCAGTCGATGAGGCGGCGGAGCACCATGCGGAGATGGTATTCACGATTTCTCCGACGCAGATGGATGAGACGCTGCGGTCTGCAATTCATTTTCCGCAGATGAAGTTCCTGAACTGCTCCATCAATCTCTCACACAATGCAGTCCGTACCTACTACGGCCGAATGCATGAGGCGAAGTTCCTCATGGGAGCCATTGCGGCGAGCGTGGCCAGCAATCACAAGATCGGCTATGTGGCAGATTATCCGATTTACGGCATCGTGGCCGGAATCAATGCCTTTGCCATCGGGGCGTCCATGATTGATCCCAAGGCGAGAATTCATCTGAAATGGTCGACGAACAAGGAAACCGACTGGCATCAGGAATTCGAGGATGAGGGCGTCTATGTGATCTCGGGACCGGATATCATCCGCCCTGCACAGGCTTCGCGTGAATATGGTATTTTCCAGAAGGATCTGGACGGGAACGTCATGAATCTGGCAGCGCCTGTCTGGAACTGGGGAACCTATTACGAGCTGATTGCCCGGAATGTTCTGGAGGGTACGTGGGACATCGCGGGCCAGGCAGCAGAGGATCGCGCAACGAACTACTGGTGGGGGATGTCAGCCGGTGTGATTGATGTCATTCTCTCGGAGAAGCTCCCCTACAGCACCAAAAAGCTGGTGGACCTGCTCCGGGAAGGCATTGTATCGGGGCGCCTTAGTCCGTTCATGGGAGAGCTGCACTCTCAGGAAGGCCCGATTCGTGATGCATCGTCCCGCGGACTGTCGAATGATGAGATTATCACCATGAGCTGGCTGAATGACAACGTAATCGGCAGTCTTCCGCAGAAAGAGAAGCTGACGGAGGAGGCCGGAGCGGCCATCAAGGTCAGCGGTGTCAGCGGAATTGACGCCAAGAGTGACGGCGGAGCAGCCGGCTTTGCAGCAGCCGGTCACGAAAAGGCACCCCTTACAGAAGAAGAGAACAGGCGGATGGAGCAATGAAGATACTGGTGATCGCAGATGAAGAGGTCAAGAGTCTCTGGGACTATTATGATCCGCAGAAGACCAAGGGGGTGGACCTTATCATTTCCTGCGGCGATTTGAAACCCCAGTATCTGGAATTCCTGGAAACCATGGTGAACTGCCCGCTGCTCTATGTGCGCGGGAATCACGATTCTAAATATGACATCAATCCGCCGCTCGGATGCATTGACATTGATGACAAGGTGTATGACTATAAAGGTCTGCGGATTGCAGGACTCGGAGGCAGCATGCGCTATCATCCGGGCAAGGATATGTATACCGAAGATGAGATGCGCAAACGGATTGCGAAGCTGAACCGTCAGATCGTATTGATGAACGGCGTGGATGTTCTGGTGACACATGCGCCGGCCAGAGGCTACGGAGATATGGATGATCTGCCCCATATCGGGTTCGACTGCTTCAATGAATTCATGGACCGCTGGAAGCCTAAATATATGCTGCACGGCCATGTGCATAAGAGCTACAGCTATCAGTTCACCCGGGAGAGGCAGCACACGAGCGGCACGAAGATTATCAATGCCTATGAATATCTGAAGCTGGATATCGGTGAGGATGAGCATCCGGCACAGGGGCGGACAGGCTCTGCCCTGTATGATCTGTATATGAGCCTGAAGACGTTTCGATGAGGAGAGTAAATTATTATGGAAATGCAGATGGAGTTCAAACGAAAGCTCCCGATTCCACAGGAGATTAAGCGGGAGTTCCCGTTGTCTGCGGAGATTCAGAAGGTTAAGGAAGAGCGAGATCAGATCATTGAGAACATCTTCTATGGGAAGGACAATCGGTTCCTGCTGGTGATCGGACCCTGCTCGGCGGATCGTGAGGACGCCGTACTGGATTATATGACGCGCCTTGCAAAGGTGCAGGAGAAGGTGAAGGACAAGATCTTCATCATTCCGCGTGTCTACACGAACAAGCCCAGGACCAAGGGCGTTGGCTATAAGGGAATGCTGCATCAGCCCGACCCGGAGAAGGACGAGGACATGCTGGCAGGCATCATTGCCATCCGTCAGATGCACACACATGTCGTACAGGAAACCGGCTTTACCTGCGCAGAGGAAATGCTGTATCCGGAGAATCACCGGTATCTGTCCGACCTCCTGGCCTATGTAGCGATCGGCGCCCGTTCGGTGGAGGATCAGCAGCATCGCATGGTTGCCAGCGGCGTTGGCATCCCCGCAGGTATGAAGAATCCGACCGGCGGTGACATCTCTGTCATGATGAATTCCATCACAGCTGCCCAGAGCAGCCAGACCTTCCTGTATCGCGGCTGGGAGGTTGTGACTACCGGCAATCCGATGGCGCACGCAATCCTGCGCGGCTATGTGGACAAATACGGCCGCAGCCATTCCAACTATCACTACGAGGATCTGCGGAATCTGAAGGAAGAGTATGACAAGTCCGGCCTGCAGAATCCTGCGGTTCTGGTGGACTGCAACCACAACAATTCCGGCAAGAAATTCCTTGAGCAGATTCGTATCTCCAAGGATGTGCTCCATTCCATGCGTGCCTCCGAGGACATTCACGGCCTTGTAAAGGGTCTCATGATTGAGAGCTATCTGGAGGATGGTGCACAGAAGATCGGAGAAGGTGTCTACGGCAAGTCCATTACGGATCCGTGCCTTGGCTGGGAGAAGTCAGAACGCCTTATCTACGAGCTGGCCGATGAGTTGTAATTGAAATTTGTGGTATCTATTTAGCGCCACCTGTCAATTTCAAACATGAATCCGTCCGCGGGGCGTCTGATTCATGTTGAAATCGCCAGGCGCTAAACAGATGCAAATGTATACGCATAGAAGAAAGAAAGCCCTGTCCGGCATCTGCCGGACAGGGCTTTTATCAGTTACGTTCCGGATACAGGCAGCCTGCTATGATACGCACATAACAAACAACAACAGCACAGGCTGAGCGAGATAAAAAGGAGATTGCGAAGATGATAATTGCAGTAGTTTTAGGAACCATTCTTTTGGCCAGCAGCGCATACATTGTATATGAGATGTTTGGTCCGGTGAGCAGGAATTGAAAGGAGAAAAAGATGAGTATTATTAACAAAGTGATGAATTATGACGTGATGAAGCTTCTGGGAACGATTGGAGTAAGACAATATTACTGGGAGAAACGAAGACTGTAGAGGGAAGAAAAGCCGCCGGGAATCCGGCGGTTTTTTTCTGCAGAAGAGGACTTGTGCCTACGTTTTTTGATGCGCACACTCCGAAAATCATTCTGCGTTATCTGGCTGGTTATTTTGCAAACGCTGTACTAGAATGCGTATAGATTTTTAGCAAGGGGGATTGCGGTATGGCACACAGCAAGGGGAGTGAGAGTAATTTCTATCATAAACTATGGAGTCTGATGGTTCCGATCGTGCTGCAGCAGCTGATGCTGGCATTGGTCGCTGTGGCGGATGCATTTATGCTGGGAGGTGTGGATCAGAACTACATGTCCGCCGTGTCTTTGGCAACCCAGATCCAGTTTATCCAGAATATGTTCCTCTCGGCAGGAACGGCAGGACTTGGGATTCTGGGGGCGCAGTACTGGGGGAAGAGAGATCTGCGGACGATGGATGACATCTTCTGCATGGCGCTTCGCATCTGCGGGCTGGTATCGCTTGCCACCTTTTTGGCGTGCATGTGTATTCCGGAGACACTCATGCGTTTCTTCACAAACGAAGAGATTCTGATTACCTATGGATCGGAGTATCTGCACATTGCAGGCTTTTCTTATCTGCTGACCGGAATCTCCCAGTGCTATCTGATCGTGATGAAGACCAGTGAGCACGCCAGAACGACGGCCATTGTCAGTTCGTCCACGGTGTGTCTGAATATTGCATTAAATGCCATTCTGATCTATGGCCTTTTCGGTATGCCGGCGCTGGGGGTGAGGGGCGCAGCTGCAGCGACCCTGATTTCGCGTATCACAGAGCTTATTGCATCTGTCATTATTTCGTTTTGTCCAGGGTATTTGCATCCGAAGGCGTCCCGCTTATTTTACCGGAGCAAAGCACTGGCAGAGGATTTTCGCAAATGCGTGCTGCCTCTTCTGGGAGCCGCTCTCTTATGGGGAATTGGTTTTACATCCTATTCATCCTTTATGGGACATCTTGGTACGGACGCTGCAGCAGCCAACTCTGTAGCAGCGGTTGTTCGTGACATGGTATGTTGCCTGAGCGCCGGCATTTCCGGAGCGGCCGGGATTATGGTCGGCAATGAACTCGGCGCCGGACGGCTGGAGGAGGGGAAATGTTACGGAATTCGTCTGCTGAAGATTTCTGCAGTGTGCGGGATCGTGATGCTCCTTCTGATGCTGATTTCTGCACCCGTTATTCTGCGATTTGTGAAGCTGACACCGGAGGCTGCCGGCTGTCTTAAAGGAATGCTCGGCGTTCTTGCAGTCTATATGATCGGGCGTGCTATTAACGATGTCACCATAAACGGAATCTTCGGAGCGGGCGGCGACACACTCTTTGATATGTACAGTCTGGTTGTCTGCATGTGGTGCCTTGCGATTCCGCTGGCTGCTGCCGGAACCTATCTGTTCCATTGGCCTGCCGTGCTGATCTATGCCTGCACCTGCATTGATGAAGTGGGCAAGCTTCCGTGGGTGTTGTATCATTTCCGCAAATACAAGTGGGTGAAGGACCTGACAAGGTAAATGCATTGCGTCTGCAAACGCTCACTTTTTATTGACGGAGTTTAATGCCAAGTGTTTTAATGAGTCTTAAGAAAATCATAAAAACCAACCTATTTTGTATTACTTTTGTCTGATCTTACAATTTGATTGATTTGCAACTATTCAAAGCCAAGCAAATTTGCATAAAATGAGCGAGTATCGTTTGGCGAAGGGGCTCTGAATAGCTACATTGATTTCAAAAACTGGCTTGGACAGAGACAGTGGTGACAATTAGAGAGTATGAAAGAACAGACGGAAGAACAAATGCATACGGAAGATCGGCTGACTGCGGAGCAGGCCGAGCAGGAGATGAGCATTCTCCGAAAGGTTTATTCCAGCGTGGAGCTGCTGCAGGAAGAGGATATTGTAAGGCGTTCTGCAGGTTTGTCATCCGGAACGTCAGGAGATGGCAGCTTATCGATAGAACAGAAAGCCCTGGAGCTGCGGGAAACGCAGACAAGGCTGGAATCTACAGAGGACGGCATCTGTCAGGTGACGGCACGGTTTACAGTGGTGGATGGAAAACCCTGTGTGATGCGGCTGGTACAGTCAGTTGACACAGGAGCCTTTGCCGGATCGCGGGAGGGAAATCTTCTGTACTGCGATGCGCTGACGGGAATCTATAATCGAAGGTTTTACGAAGACAATCTTCGTCAGAAATATCTGACGGCGGGGATCGCTGTCATCGATCTGGATGATTTCAAACTCTATAACGATACATTCGGACATCATGCGGGGGACATTGCTCTTGAGACGGCGGCTAAGACGATCAGGAGCTGCATCCGCGATACCGATTATCTGGTTCGCTATGGCGGGGACGAACTGGTGCTGATTCTGGTGGATATTGCGGGAGATGTGTTCGCCAGGAAGCTCCGCATCATCAACAGCAAGATCCATGCGGCAAGTGTTCCGGGGTATCAGAAGCTGCGCCTGTCTGCCAGCATCGGCGGTGTGCTGTCGGCAGGGATGACGGTAGAACGGGCGGTTCGCCAGGCTGACCGTCTGATGTATCAGGCCAAGCAGAAAAAGAACACGGTTGTGACCGACCACGACAACACGCAGCAGCAAAAGGAAAATGCTGCGGAGGAGGACCGGCCGCTGGTGATGATCGTGGATGATTCCGAAATGAACCGGGCGATGCTGCGCGAAATGTTGCAGGAGGATTACCGGATTCTGGAGGTCTCCAGCGGGACAGAGTGCATGGAGAAAATTGCAGAGCGGGGAATGGAAATCTCACTCGTTCTGCTGGATATCATTATGCCGGGGCAGAATGGTCTGGAAATTCTGGCAGAAATGGCGCATCAGAACTGGACAGAAGACATTCCGGTTATTATGATTTCCAGTGCGGATTCGAAGGCAATTGTATGCCGGGCCTATGAGCTGGGAGCAGCGGACTATATCAGCCGGCCGTTCGATGCAAGGATTGTCTATCGAAGAGTTACGAACATCATTCGCCTGTATGCCAAACAGCGCCGGCTCGGCAGTCTGATGGCACAGCAGTTCTATGACAGAGAGAAGAACAACCGACTGATGATCAACATCCTAAGTCAGGTGGTGGAATCCAGAAACGGAGAAACCGATCTGCACATTCGGAGAATTCAGCTGCTGACTGAAATCCTGCTGCAGCGCGTGGAGCAGGTGACGGATGCCTATCCGTTGGACCGCACGGAAATCTCCATGATCGCAGCTGCTTCGGCGCTCCATGATGTCGGAAAGGTTGCCATTGACGGAACGATTCTGAACAAGCCGGGTCCGCTGACGCCGCAGGAATATGAGACCATGAAGACCCATACCACGGTAGGGGCTGCTATTTTGTCAGAATTGAAGCAATATCAGGATGAACCGCTGGTGAAGACGGCATATCAGATCTGCAGGTGGCATCATGAACGCTATGACGGCAAGGGCTATCCGGACGGATTGAAGGGAGACAGCATTCCGTTCTGTGCACAGGTAGTATCTCTGGCCGACGTGTACGATGCCCTGGTCAGTGAACGCGTGTACAAAAAGGCCTATTCGCATGAGAAAGCGATTGCTATGATCCTGAATGGCGAATGCGGAGCATTTCATCCCCTGCTCCTGCAGTGCCTGCTGGAAATGAAGGACAAAATCCGAATGGAACTGGACAGCATTGGGACAGCAGAGGGAGAGGAGCTGCCATCGCCTGAAGAAGTACAGTGACGGATGCACAGATGCTTGGAAACAGAGAATAAGAGAGAAGGAAGATATGACAATTCGAGAGGTATATGACAGTATAGGGGCAGATTATGAAGGGGTTATGAAGCGTCTCCCCAGCGAAGCACTGGTAGCAAGACTTGCTGCAAAATATCTGAATGATCCGACCTACCAGCAGCTCACAGACGCCCTGGCAGCAGGAGATGTCGAAACCGCCTTCCGGGCAGCCCACACCCTCAAAGGCGTGTGCCAGAACCTCGGCTTTTCCAATATGTACGCACCGGTCTTCGAAATCACCGAAATCCTTCGCGCCGGCTCCATGGAAGGCACCGCGCCGCTGATGGAGAGCATCACGCAGGAATATGAGAAGGTGACAGAAGCCATCAAGAATCTTACCTGATGCACTTATAGAAGCGTAAGCGTGGATCAGACCAAATCCGAA
>CAYLUU010000006.1:0-40764 GCA_964386925.1 uncultured Sarcina sp.
TTTATGAAAACGGACACCTTTGAGCCAATCTCATGGTTGTCCGGTGATTCCATAACCCATTGATTGCCTTCGGATGGCTGCAGGTACAGCCGATATTTTTCTCCGAGAAACTGAACATCTGTCACAGTTGCCATATACTCGTCCGCTCCCGGAATTGCAGTCAGCTGCGCGGCCTCCGGCCGGAACATACGATCCTCGCCGAACCAGTTGGACTTGCCGATAAATTTTGCAGCAAATCTCGTCTTCGGCCGCTGGTAAATCACCTCCGGCCGATCCTGCTGCTCGATTCTGCCGCCGCTTAGCACAACGATCTCGTCGCTCATGCTCATCGCTTCCATCTGGTCATGCGTGACAAAGACCGCCGTGATATTCAGCCGATTAGTGATCGCCTTGATCTCCATCCGCATCTCGTCGCGCAGAATTGCATCCAGCGCAGACAACGGCTCATCGAAGAGAATGCAGTCCGGGCGCGTCACCATCGCCCGTGCAAAGCCGACGCGCTGCTGTTGTCCGCCGGATAACTGCGACGGCATGCGTTCCGCATAATCTGCCAACTGCACGGCGTCTAGAGCCTCCATCACGCGATTATGCAAATCACCGGTATCTTTTCTGGCACGCAGTCCAAACGCAACATTTTCAAACACCGTCAAATGCGGCCACAGTGCGAAATCCTGGAACACAAATCCCATGTTCCGCTTCTCCGGCGGCAAATTGATCTTCTGCTCATCGGAAAACACACAAGTATCGTCAAACCAGATTTCGCCGCTCGTCGGCGTCTCCAGTCCTGCAATCATACGCAGCAGCGTCGTCTTGCCGCAGCCGGACGGTCCCAGAAGTGTCGTAAACTTGCGATCTTCCATTGTCAGATTCAAATCATGGATGACTTCATTTTTGTCATATGACTTACAGATATGCTTCATCTGAATTAACATAGCCACTCACCTCGATGGATGAGTGTATGGCAGATATGTAAATTTGAGCAAACGCTTATGTTAAATATTGGAAAAGTGATCTTTTCAGCATCGTCAGAACTCCCGCGTAATGCAGAATCGTCATACCATCACAGGTTACTCCATCCTTTGCTTCAGGATTTTTCCGTGAACTCCGTCATCCTCTTCACGGACTTTGCAAAGAATCCCTCGCGGTCGACGCGGCAGATGAACTCATCAATAACCATCAGGGATAGGGCATGTCAGCAATTTACTTTTTCAAATGAGAAACAAATGAGAAACAAAAAACTTTTTTAAAAAATCTGTTGACATGTTTCCCATAATTTCATATACTAAACGAGCTGCAAGAGAGTAGCGAAAGTCATGGCGAGGTAGCTCAGCTGGCTAGAGCACGCGGTTCATACCCGCGGTGTCGAGGGTTCAAGTCCCCCCCTCGCTACGATTAAAACCGAGAACATCGAGAGATGTCCTCGGTTTTTTCGTTTATTGATTGGTAAGGTAACTATTCAGTGCTAAGCCGATACACAATTGATCAAAAAAGAGCCGACAGGCAGGTAATGCCTGTTGGCTCTTCTCGTTCATCTCTATTCCCGCTGCTTTTTCAACCATGCAGTCCTTATTCTCTTCTGCAACAGTCTAGTACAGCGATTTTAGCAACTATCCTAGTACAGCTTTCCGATTGCACTGCTTTCCACACATGCAGAATTCCGCCGATCTGACTTACGCTCTCGGATTCTTGATGGCAGCCTGCGCAGCAGCCAGTCTCGCGATCGGAACACGGAACGGTGAGCAGCTGACATACGTCAGACCAACCTTGTGGCAGAACTCGATGGAGGCAGGATCGCCGCCATGCTCGCCGCAGATACCCAGATGGATGTCCGGGCGAACCGACTTGCCCTTCTCGACTGCCAGCTGAATCAGCTGACCAACGCCGTTCTGGTCCAAATGAGCGAAGGGATCCTGCTCGTAAATCTTGGAGTTGTAGTAATCCTGCAGGAACTTGCCGGCATCATCGCGGGAGAAGCCGAAGGTCATCTGTGTCAGATCGTTAGTTCCGAAGCTGAAGAACTCTGCCTCCTGTGCAATCTGATCTGCCATCAGTGCAGCACGAGGGATCTCGATCATCGTACCGATGTGATACTGAATATCCGAATTCTTCTCTGCCTTTACCTGATCTGCAGTTGCTACGATTTCCTTCTTAACGAAAGCCAGCTCCTTCACATCACCTACAAGAGGAACCATGATCTCCGGAACAATGTCATAGCCGTCCTCTTCCTTTACTTCGATTGCGGCCTCCATGACAGCTCTGGTCTGCATTCTGGCAATCTCCGGGAAGGTAACCGACAGGCGGCAGCCGCGGTGTCCCATCATCGGGTTGAATTCCTTCAGATCATCGCAGCGTCTCTGCACTTCATCAACAGTCAGATGCATCTCATCTGCCATTGCCTTGATCTCGTCAGGTGTGTTGGGAACGAACTCATGCAGCGGCGGATCCAGGAAACGAATGGTAACCGGTCTTCCCTCCATTGCCTTGTAGATGCCCTTGAAGTCACTCTTCTGGAACGGAATCAGCTCATTCAGAGCAGCTTCTCTTTCTTCGGTCGTATCGGACAGGATCATCTTGCGGATCTTCGGAATACGATCCGGGTTGAAGAACATGTGCTCCGTACGGCAAAGACCGATGCCCTCTGCCCCCAGATGAACGGCATTAGCAGCATCTGCAGGAGTATCTGCATTGGTGCGAACCTGCAGCACACGATATTTGTCTGCCCAGTCCATGATGCGCTGGAAGTTGCCGGAAATGATAGCCTCAACAGTAGGCACATCGCCGAGATAAATCTTACCGGTAGAGCCATCCAGAGAAATGTAATCTCCCTCTTTGACGGTATGTCCGCCGAGCTCAAAATACTTCTTCTCTTCCTCTACGCGCATATCGCCGCAACCGGAAATGCAGCAGGTTCCCATGCCGCGTGCTACAACGGCTGCGTGAGATGTCATACCGCCGCGCATGGTCAGAACGCCTTCTGCAGCGTGCATTCCATCGATATCCTCCGGAGAGGTCTCCTGACGAACCAGGATAACACGGCTGCCGGCTGCATGCGCTGCAACAGCATCCTCTGCGTTGAAGTACACACGTCCTGCAGCAGCTCCCGGAGATGCCGGAAGAGCCTGTCCGATTTCCTCTGCATATTTAAGCTTCTCGGTATCAAACCCGGGATGCAGCAGCTGATCCAGAGACTGAGGCTCAATGCGGGTAACCGCTGTTTTCTCATCAATCATGCCCTCATCTACGAGGTCGCAGGCAACCTGAATCGCAGCCTGTGCGGTTCTCTTGCCGTTTCTGGTCTGCAGGAAGTACAGCTTACCATCCTCGATGGTGAACTCCATGTCCTGCATATCCTTGTAGTGATTCTCCAGCTTGCCGGCGATCTCCAGGAACTCCTTGTAGCACTCCGGAAGGTCCTCACCCAGCTTCGTGATCGGCTGCGGTGTGCGGATACCTGCTACGACGTCCTCACCCTGTGCATTGATCAGATACTCACCAAAAATGCCCTTTGCACCGGTTGCAGGGTTTCTGGTAAATGCAACGCCGGTTCCGGAGGTATTACCCATATTGCCGAATACCATCGACTGTACGTTAACAGCGGTTCCCAGCTCATACGGGATGTCATACATGCGGCGATAGGTATTCGCTCTCGGGTTATCCCAGGAACGGAATACAGCCTTAATGGCCTCCATCAGCTGTACACGGGGATCCTGCGGGAAGTCTTCTCCCTGCTGCTCCTTGTAGAGCTTCTTGTATTCCGCAATGATATTCTGCAGATCCTCTGCGGTCAGCTCTGTATCAAACTTATAGCCATGCTTGCTCTTCTCGCCTTCCAGAATAGCGTCGAACAGAGTCTTCGGCTGTCCCATAACGACATCCGAGAACATCTGGATAAAGCGGCGATAGGAATCGTATGCAAAACGAGGGTTACCGGTCTTCTTTGCAAAGCCGACAACAGATACATCGTTCAGTCCCAGGTTCAGAATGGTGTCCATCATGCCGGGCATGGAAACCGGTGCGCCGGAACGAACAGAAACCAGAAGCGGATCGCTCTCATCGCCGAATTTCTTGCCGCGAATCTCCTCCAGCCAGGACAGTGCTTCAAAGATCTGCTGGGTGGTATCCTCGTTGATCATCTTGCCGTCATTGTAATAATCCGTGCAGGCCTCCGTGGAAATCGTAAAGCCCTGCGGAACCGGCAGTCCCAGATTGGTCATCTCCGCAAGGTTTGCACCCTTTCCGCCGAGAAGATCACGCATCTTTGCATTGCCCTCTTCAAACTTGTAAACCCTCTTGCTCATTTTTCCTCCTTCATACGCGTACTGCTCTGCAGGAGTCAAACCTGCGGTCTCGCGGCAGACCATCAAATGCCATGCATCTGCTCACCGAATCCCCTCCGAATGATTCCGCTTTCTGCAGTTCCATTATATGAAATCAGTATACCCCATATATGCGTTTTCGCCCACCTCGATTTTTGCGGTTTCTTATACATTTGATGCGCAAAATTAGCGAAAAATTGTGCAAGATTCTATTTGTTCAGCACATCACGAATTCAACGTGAATTGGCTGCTTGCAGACATATTCACGATTGAATTCGTGATGCGGCCAAGAGGCGGAGCCTCTCTGGCCTCCTGAATCGATGATTTGCGTCAGCAAATTTGAGATTCAGGGGCTGAACAATCTCACAACGTAGATTGGCTGCTTGCAGACATATTCACGATTGAATTCGTGATAAAAAGCCTCCCGGAATTTCTCCCGGGAGGCCCATACCTTCAATTCTTTATGTTCTTGTAACTTATGGTTTCCAATACAACTGCAGCGTCTTTGCGACAACCTCATCCCAATTGTACTTGCCGCAGATGAAGTCGGATGCACCGCAGCGATATTCTTCAACCTTCTCCGGATGATCCATTAACTCCTGCAGCACCGCTCGCAGGTTCTCCACGTCGCTTTTCCGGAAGACAGGTGCATGATCCTCCACAACCTCTGTGCTCTCGCGGATGTCCGACACCAGACAGCAGTTTCCATAGCTCATGGCTTCCAGGAGACTTATGGACATTCCCTCTACATCCGACGGAAGTGCGAACAGGTAAGCATTGGACAGTAGCTCTGCCAGCGTATTCCCCTGCACCAGTCCTGCCAGAATCACGCGATCATCCTGCGATGCCAGCTCACGGATTTCCTCATAATAGTCCAGGGCATTGGACGGACCGCCTGCCAATACGAGCTTTTTGTCCGTTTTCACATCCTTAAAGGCCTCCAGCAGATAATGGAGTCCCTTCTCCGGCACAATCCGGCATAAGGTCATAAAATAATCATTCTGATGAAGCCCCCAGCGCGTTGTAATCTCATTAGCCGGGGTAATCTGCGGACGTTCAATTCCGTTGGGAATAAAGTGTGTCTCTCTGCCGTACTCCTTCTGAAAATAATCCTGCAGATTAGCCGATAGAACAATCACCTCATCAGCATATTTTGCAGCCATTTTCTCTCCGGCGCGCAGCATTCTGGATGCAAACTTTCCCCACTTTGCCCGCTGCCAGTCCAGTCCGTGAATTGTCGCGACAACACGGATTCCGAACAGCTTCGGCAGCCAGCACATCAGGCACGGACCTTCCGCATGAAAATGAATGACGTCATACCGTCCGAACAAGGCGCGCATCGTGGCCAGCACGGAATACACGATCGCATTCAGCTTGCCGTTCCGAAGCGTTGGAATGGTCAGGATACGAATTCCGTCCCGGTACCACCCTCGCTTACCGGAGACTCTTTCATAGTCTCTTTGACGGACAATCCGATACCCGGACCTGTTATAACAATCCACCTCATATCCAAGATCGCGCAGTCTTGTCGCCAGTTCCCAGACAACAATCTCCACCCCGCCCTCGCGGGAAGGTACTCTTTTGTGTCCGATCATGGCAATGCGAAGTGGCTTTTTCTGTTCAGCGTTGCTCAGGCTCATTCCTCCGTCTACTCCTTGGTCGAAATGCTCTAAGGATGTACAAGGCCCTTCCCGTCTGCAATCCTAAATAAATAGTATCTCTTCAGCGCCTGCATCTCGAATTTGATACCCAAAGATACCCAAAGACATCTTCTCCCTGCGCTGCAGATTTTCTTTTCCATGTAGCTCGCGAACTATACCGCAGTCATCGAAGCGATCAGTCTGCGGTACATTTCTTCCAGGTCAACCTCCGGCTCCCAGCCAAGGCCGCGCAGCTTCGATGCATCCAGAAGGAGCTTCGTGTCCGCCGCATATCCAAAGGTATTGGTCTTTGGTATATCGAATTCGACCTGAATCTTCCCATCTGCGATGCGTTCTGCCACCATCTGTGCCATGCCCGCAATGGTCGTGTGGGTCTTCTCATTGGCGACATTGTATGCCTCGCCCGCGATGCCTTTTACGGCAATTGTCAGAATCCCGCGTACGCTGTCTCTCGTGTAACAGTAGTTGCCTTCTGAAAGTCCTCTGGTATGGAGGACGATATTCTTACCTTCGATGGCACTCCGTGCAAACTGAGCGAACACGCGGCCCTCCCACGGAAGAATTCCGGCGCCGAAGGTCTGCGACAGGCGCGCAATCATGACATCCAGGCCGTACTCCTGCCCGTAGCCGATGCACAGATTCTCGCACATGCGCTTGCTCTCCGGGTAATTCGTCCGCACATTCATTAGATCGAGATACCCCAGGCGATTCTCTGTCGCGCGGGTGTCACAGCCGCCCTGGCCATTGGATCCGAGAGCCAGATTGCCGTACATTTCCATGCTGGAGAGGTAAACAAAACGCTTTGCCCCTGCCAATCGTGCCAGATCCAGAAGCTGCCGGGTTCCCTCGATGGCAGTGAGGATGGTCTCCACCGGCTTCTCCACCATGGTTTTGGACGTTGTGACTGCTGCTCCGTGAATCACGATATCCAGAAAAGGACAGCCTTGCTGCAGCCTCTGTGCCGCATCCCCTGCAGCGATATCTGCCTGCAGGAAATGAACATCCTCGCGATTCATAAATCCTGCGCCGTATATAGTCTCTGCCTTCTCCGGGTTCCGGATCACGCCGTAGATCTGCATTTCATTCTCTGCTCTGCGGTTCATGCATGCCAGCGCACGAATGAGCCAGGAGCCCACCAATCCCGTTGCGCCAGTCACCAGAATACGTTTCCCCTGCAGAGCCTTCTGCAGCGCCGCATCATCTGCGACAATATTCAAATCCTCCTGCAGAATCGGATCTGCGGTCTCCTCCGGAGTTCTCTTTTCTGTCATGTTCATCTTACGCTTTTGCCTTCGCCTTTTTCGCCTCGTCGTCGGCCAGCTTCTTGCGCCACTTCGCTGCCATTGCATGCAGCTCTTCTTCATTTTTGGGCGGGGTTTTCTTTTTTTGCGACAGGAACCACTCGTATGCGTCACAGGTTTCCTGCACATCCGCCGAGTAGCATACCTGCGTGCCATGGTCCAGCCACAGAATCCGCGTGCACAGCTCCCGGACCTGCGGCATCACATGAGAAACCAGAATGGCAGTCACGCCGCTCTTGATAATCTCCTGCATCTTGTCCCCGGACTTTTTGCGGAAGGCACCGTCTCCGACAGAGAGGACCTCGTCCAGAATCAGAATATCCGGATGCACCAGACAGGCAATGGAGAATGCCAATCTGGATTTCATGCCGGAGGACAGCTGCTTGAACGCATGATCCTGAAATTCCTCCAGCTCAGCGAACTGGATGATCTCATCATATTTTTCATCCAGGAATTTGCGCGTATATCCTAAGAGGGCGCCGCGCAGATACGTGTTCTCCCGCACGGTCATATCGTTGTCAAAGCCGCTGCCGAGCTCCAGAAGAGCTGCCACATTGCCTTCGACCTCGATCTTCCCCTCGGTTGGGAGCATGATGCCGGTAACGGCTTTCAGGAGCGTAGACTTTCCCGCTCCGTTCGAACCGATGATTCCCATCATCTCGCCCTTTTCCAGCTGAAAATTCACATTGCGGTCCGCCCAGAATTCCTTAATCTGGTAGTTATGCGTGAGCTTTCGGATCACAAATTCCTTAAGGCCAATGGATTTGAAGTCGCCCGTTACGTAACGGATGCTGACGTTGTCACAATTGATTGCAAAGTCTGCCATAGGTTTGTCCGCTTATAGGTAGTATAAAAAGGAATGATTGCACTTCTTGTAGATCAGCATGCCAATGGCCAGATAGAACGCTGCATAGAACACGCAGAGCCCATGGTATGCCAGGGACGGCACAATGCCGTCGATTACAATCAGACGCATGTATTTGATGTACACATATACCGGATTCAGATACAGTGCCTGCTGCAGATGCGCCGGCAGATTATCCACCGAATAGAACACCGCCGACATGTAAGTGATCAGTGTCAGGAACACCTCGTACAGGTACTGAATATCGCGGAAGAACACAAATAATGCTGACAGGATCGCTCCGATTCCGATGTCCATGATCATCAGACACAGGATCGGAAATACCATCAGCAGCATTGTCGGTCGGAAGGTAATGTGATCGAGCACGCAGAAGGCCAGATAAACCAGCAGCGTCAGTCCGAAATTCACCAGCGCCGAGACGTTCTTGGACAACAGGAACAGATATTTCGGCACATTGATCTTGGTGAAAATCTTCGCGTTGCTCATCAGGGACTGCATCCCGTTCTTGGTCGATTCCTTATAATAGGACAGCACGATCGTACCAGTGAACAGGTAGGTAGTGTAGTGTGCGATGTTCTTACTGAAGAAATTCGAAAAGATGACATCCATCACCAGGAGTGTCAGCAGCGGCGACAGAATGGACCAGGCCATTCCCAGAATGCTGCGCTTATACTTCTGCTTAAAGTCACGTTTGACCAACTCCTCGAACATGAACTGATATTTTTGAATAGTCATTAGCATTTTACTCATAACATTGACGAAATCGGTTCGATTGATATAATAAACGCAAACGAAGCACTACCGCGAAGCAAGCGGTTCGCCTTCGTTGACAATTACAAACTCAATTTTATCATTGAATCAGTGACCGAAACTCTGGCGGAGCGGCGGTCACTTTTTCAATGCCTTAACCTTATTAATGAGCCAGTCCACACCGGTAGCAATGCTAAACGCAGTGCCAGCGAGTGAAATAAACTCAAGAAGGCTTTTTAACACCTACTTTTCCTTCCATACAATCTCCTCCTTTCTAAGCGAGGGCTTCGACCGAAGTCGATTGGCAGAAGGTGAACCGCCTACCACTTTGGTAGTGCCGGGTTCCATCATATTGTATCCATCAGCCAAAGTCAAACCGATCACTTTCTGCCGGCGTCCCTGCCATGACGATCACCGGATCAAAAATCTGCGAAACCCAGCCTTCACTGCCTTTTCGCACCTTCTCCAGATGCCTGCAAGCCACATGATCAGCAGTGCGTTGCCTGCTGCCAGAATCAGATAGACCAACATCCGCTTCTGCCCGGATAAAGCCGCCAATGCCGGAATCTCATTCATATGCTGGGCAAAATACAAATGTCCCAGATACAGCGGCAAGCTATATCTTCCAAACCAGCCCGCCAGCTGACGCATTCTTGGATGTCCCACACTCCGCGCAAATTCAGACTCAAAGTCACCATCGGATTCCGATTTCGTTCCAGATTCAGATATGGATTCCGCCGTCTCCTGTTCCTGTCCCCTGCAGGTTCTGCCTCCCTGCAGCCAGGCCTCGACGCCGCCTCCTGCAAACGCCAACAGCACCAGCAGCATCAAAAGGAACATGAAGAAATAATCCTCCTCCGACGGCTTTCCAAGGTACATGTATCGAATTGTAATCACCAGCAGTACCAGCTCTGCCGCCCCGGCCAGAACGTTCCCGGCTGCTGTCAGTCCCTGCGGCGTACATCTTTTCCAGCATTTCACTGCCAGATAAATGACAATTCCAACGCACAGACCTGCCATCGTCCTAAGAAGCCCCTTATAGAAAAGTCCCGTCCACACCACCGGATCCCGCGGATGTCCTTGTTCCCTGCACAGATATCCATACAGAAACAACGCTGTCAGCGGGCAGACCAGGTGGCTCATCACATCCCGGAATTTCCGAAGGAGAGGATACAGTACTGCCATTGCAAGCAGCATCGCTGACAGGTACCACATCACACCATCGATTCCATGGGTGAACAGTCCACTCATTTTCACGAGCGTCAGCTCCCAGAAATCGTCCCGAAAGGCATCCCACATCTGACCGAGGCTCCACCGGCGCACCAGCGCAACGAACACGAAGCCAATCCCCCACGCAATCAGGAATTCCGGGAGGAAGCTTTTTATTTTTCGTAAGATGAAGTGCAGCGTCTCGCTGCCAAGGCCTGGCCGGCTGCAGGTACTCGGCAAAGTACTCCACTCACTTTTGGCTTGAGTCAGTTCTTCCCTTCGGCCATCGGAAGTCAGAGCATTCCTATTTCCCAGGTCTTCTGCCGCAACATTCTTCTCCCTCTGCTGCGTTCTCTCCACCGAAGCCATCAGAAGGTACCCCGACACAAATAAGAAAAACTCGACGGCCAGGGAGCCGCCGAGAAAATAACATTGATCATCTCCCAGAATATATCTGGAATGATGCAGTACCACGATCACTGCAAAGATGAATCTCAGAAATTCAATTGTTGAATTTTTCGCAGATTTTATCTTCAAATTCCGCATGTTCTGAATCCCGCTGTCCTCCGTCATCACTGTCGCATTCAGGAAACGCTGATAAAGGTGTTTCCTACGCCATAGTCTTCTGAGGAAGTGCTGATTTAACCAGCGTTCTCTTAGTTCCTCGTCCACTCCAGAACCTGATCCGCAATGCGAACCGATGCGTTTCCGTCATCCATGCAGCCCTTGTCCGAGAGGAACTCTGTTACACGCTTCCGGAACAGCTCCTCATCGAAAGCAAGGATGCTGTCTTCCAGCTCATCAGAGTTCGTGGATACCGGGAACGGCGTGTCCTCGAGTTTAAAATAAAAGCCTCGCTCGTTGTCGTATTTGTCCCTGTCCATAGCGAACAGGAAGCCCGGCTTACGCAGCAGAACGTAATCGTAAATCCAGGAGGAATAATCCGTGATGCCGCAATCTGTAAAGGCCAGCAGTGACTGCATGTCCGGATACTGCGTTACGTCAATGACGTCCTTCGAGAGCACCGTGTTCTTCTTGCCCCCGTTCTTCTTATCATTGTCATGGTAACGCACCATGAGCTTCCAGTCCCCGCCGAAGCGCTTCTCCAGAGCACGTACCGTCTGCTCTGCATCCAGATCATAGACAGCAAAATTATGATCGTCCCGGAACGTCGGTGCGTACAGGGCAAACTTCGTATTCTCTGCCAGTCCGTTCGCCTTGCAGAAGGCTTTCCGCAGGTACTCTCTCGTTCCCTCCGACTGTGCAAAGAAAATATCATTTCTCGCATGCCCCAGCTTTAAGATCGGTGTCTTCTCCCAGAAGGTCTCCCGGAATACGCCGTCCTCAAAGTCCGAATTCGAAATGATGTGCGTCGTCAGGTTCCCTGTCCGTCTAGCTGCTACCGGCCAGCTCACATTGGTGTTGTAATGAGCCGGATCGAAACGCTTGATGCCAAGCGACCCGTGCCAGGTCTGCACCACCAGCTGATCCTGCCGCACCGGGAACGGATAGAACTTATCCCCGAGAAGAGAATTTGTAAACAGCACCTTTGACGCTGCCGCAGCAGCGAAATACTCGTAAGTATTCGTCTTAACAAAATGCACATGCTGCTGAATGAAGGCATCGATTCTGTGAATCTCCTCTGCCGCAGCCTTTTCCTCATCCGTCGGCTCCGCCACTCTGCGTCCCTTAGCCAGCTGCAGTACTCGATCCGTGATCCGATGATCCTTCGCCGCAATCTCTGCCGCATCAACCTTGGTCATATCCGGATTCGTCACGCTCCACCAGATCTCCACCGGCGCCTGCCTGCGAATCAGCTCGTCACTGATGTACTTCAGATTGCACGATACGGAATGTGCAAACGGAAAGAACATCACCTGATTCCGGATCGTCTCCGTATGATTCCACTGCACCTTCCTGGCCGCATACCCAATCTTCCGATCCAACCAGGTAAAAAACTGCTTAAAACAGTTCCCGATTCTCTTAAAAAATTTACCCTCGACCATCACCGGGCCGAGACGGCGAAACTTCTTTGCAATTACGTGTCCGATTACGCTCATTTAAGTTCTCTTAATTCCAATCTGATTTGTATCTGTTTAGCATCTGGCGATTTCAAGCTTGAAATTGACAGACCAATATCAAACAATTACTTCATGCCCATTTCACAGTGTACACGTGCGGGAGGCAGGACCCGCACAAAAGCCATAAAAGTTGTCCGGCTATAATCCGAATGCGTTCGAGCTTTCCTTCGCATCTGCGATCGCCTTGAAGATGAAATAATCGATCGGCGTCGTGATCTTGATATTCTCCGTCTTGCCTTCCACGGCATACAGCTTGTGCCCGTAGTAGCGCATCATGCTGGCCGAATCGATGAAATCGGTTTTGCCTTCTTTGCGCGCCTTCTCGTGGGCTTCCAGCAGATCTGCGATGAAAAAGCATTGCGGTGCCTTGGCCACCTGACAGACGGAGCGATCCAGGATGTTGCCGATTTCTCCGTCCTTCGATTCCGTGATGATGGTTTCTGTCGCCGGCGTCACCGTGATGGCTGAGCCATTTTCCCTCACGCAGGCAATGGCCTTTGTGATCGTGGTCGGATCCACCAGCGGTCGCACGCCGTCGTGCACGAGAACGACCGAATTCACCGGGAACAGCTCATCAATCTTGCACAGCCCATGGTAAATGGACTCCTGACCGGTTTCCCCGCCCGGAACCACAGCCTGCACCTTCGTAATATGAAATTTGTTGCAGAGCTTCCACATTTTAGGGATGAACTCCTGCAGGCAGGAGATCACAATGCCGTCAATCTCGTCATGGTTTTCAAACTTCTCAAGCGTATGAATGATAATCGGTTTCCCGTTCAACTCCAGAAACTGCTTCGGAACGCCGTTGGTGTTCATGCGCTTGCCGGTTCCCCCTGCGAAAATCAGGGCGACATTCATTTCCTTCATTTTCATGTTCTCTACCTTTCTCCTTACAGCCGGAATGGTGCAAAGAAAACATGCTTTTCCCTTTTCTCAACCGGCGGAATCTCCCCGTAGTTTCCATACAGTCTGGTCAGATACGCATCATAATCCGACGCAACCGGATAGTCCGTATCTTCATATTGCATCGGCGTCCCCGGAAGAATCTCTTCCCGCCGGTACAGTTCCCGCCAGAAATGTCCCCGTCCGGAGGGCATCGTCACATACATGGATCGGCTATTCCTGCAGGACCTGTAGACCCGGTCGCAGTGTCTCGTCCAGCCGTCCAGACTGACAAACGAAGTCATACGTCCCAACGCAATCTTCGTGCGGAAGACCTTTTCGTACTGCTGCCGCTCTTGCGCATCCTCAATCGAAGACACTAGTTCCAGCAGCTGTCTCCGATCCCGCCAGAATTTCGCGCACGACTGTACAAAGCCTGCTGCCATACTCCGAAAGCCGTGAATCTTCCGCAGCAGCAGATTGTCATATGTGTTCTCAATCGGAAAGATATCAATGAATGCACCGCACTCTTCGTTGCAGAAATCTTCCCTCGTCTTCACGGAGGTTCCCTTCAGCAGAATGCGCGACAACGTCAGACCATAGCCCTTTGTCGTCTGCGGTGTATGAACCCAGTACCGATCTCCGTATTCCTGTGCAAAAAACTCCACAAAGGCATCCAGATCCGCCCGCGGCATATTCACGTCCACATCGTCGTCCCACGGAATGAATCCATGATGCCGCACAGCGCCGAGGCACGAGCCGCCCCCTAGCACAAAGGTCAGCCCATGGCGCCTGCAGCATTCTGCAAGATCTGCCAGCATGCCGTTCAAGGTTCGCTGCAGCTGCTGCAGCTGCTCATCCGTCAAAGTCAGGCATTTCTCCGACTGGATATGCTTAAACGCATCTACAGTTGATAATCCCATGTTCACTGCACCTCGTATTTCTCATGCAGGAATTTGGCCCGCAGGAACTGTTTGCCCTTCTTCCACCAGTTCACCCGCTCCACATACAGATACGGGAGGACCTTGATATCCGAGTTCGAGAGCCGCCCGCTCTCCACCTGATAGCGAAGCCACACATTCAGAATCAGTTCCCCCACTCGGCCGCAGTACCGTCCCTGAAAATAGGAGTAATTCCGAATGTCAACCTGTCCCTCCAGAGTAAACAGGATGTCAAACAGCCACGTGCAGTACTCATCCAAAAGGCCGCGCTCCATGATCATCATATTGAACATGTGGCCGGAGCTCTCTGCCATCACCTCATCATAAGCATGAAGGTACTCCGGATATTTTTGCTCCAGAATCGCCCTGGTCTTGTTCAGATGTTCAATATAGTGCGAATGCTCATAGTGAGAGTAGAGCGTCTCGATGACATAATAGCGCTTGGCCGGCACGAACACCTTATACTGCCCCAGCATGGGTTCCAGCTCCCGATAGGTCAGTACCTTATCGAAAATATCTCCTTTGATACCGGAGCGATGTGTCCTTCCATTCCCGCGGAAATGCCGGCGGTAATGCACCAGACCGATGTAATCCGTATGCAGATGCTTCCACGCCCAGTAGAGTCCTGTCAGTTCACAGAAATACGGATTCCTGGAACTGATGTTAACGCCGATGTTATCCTTCACATAGCCAAGGTCCGGTTCCAGTTGATCGCCATCCTTCTCGATGGCTGCCCCGACATGAATCGGCAGGTACATGGGATCCTGCGGAATCCGATACTTTTTATGCGTCGTCACGATGATCTTGACCGTCGGATGACCTTTCTTATTCAGTTGTGAATTCTCGTTTGCATTCACGGACATCATCCAATTCCCGCACACATCAAAATGAATCTTTATTCAGCACTTGATGATTTCAAATAGATGCAAAAATATAACGATTCAGGGTTACAGCAGTCTAAATCTTCTGCCGCTGCATATCTTCCGCTACAAAATCCTCTCCGCTCTTCGTCCGGAGCAGCTCCTGCGACGCAGAGGAAAGCCCATTCGACAGACACTGCGCTGACAGATCACAGGTTGAGCAGGCATCCAGCTCTTCTCTGGTCACCTTGCCGTCTCGATAGTCACGCACTGCCGGAATCTCATACATGGAGTACTTCTTCTTATGAATCAGCCCGCGATAGGCCCGCAGGAATTTGTGATGTATCACCCACAGTGCCGGCTTCCAGATGTATTTGTGCATCGCCGGCGAAACAGAACCGATCATCCAGCATTGGCGATCACAATTACGCACCTTCGCCCGGACATGCTCTGCCTGCTCCGAATTCCACAGCTCATCCCAGCTCTGTTCGTTCAGGTTGCCCATGACCTCCTTGTCCTTCGTCCCATTGCAGGGCATCACGTCCCCGTAGGGATCTATGAAGAAGGTATCGAAGGACATGTCGCATGGCAAAAGGCGCTTCTGCCCGTAGATGTAATTGATCAGTCCATGATTAAAATAGGCCCGGAACCACTTTTTAGGCTCCTTGGAGTCCAGCAGGCGGTTAACCAGGTCTTCAAAATGCTGGGCCACCATTGGCCGGTCGTGAATGATATTTTTCGCTTCTACAAAGTAAAAGGAATTGTGAAGGCTCGCCGTTGCGAATTCCATGCCGAGCTTATCAGAGAGATCATACAGCGGCACCAGGTCCGGTGCGTTGCGATCCTGCACCGTCATGCCAAAGCCCACATCCTTCAAGCCCATTTCTTTCAGCTTGCACAGTGTTTCGTAGCCTCGCTGATAGCCATTCTGCAGTCCCCGGATCTCGTTGTTCGTATCCTCGAGGCCTTCGATGGAGATGCGGATTCCCACGTTCGGAAACTCCCGACATAGGTCCAGGATTCGATCGGTGAAAAAGCCGTTGGTCGAGATCACGATTCGATCTGAGATCTTCGAGAGCTCCCGCACGATATCCTTCAGGTCCGAACGAATAAAAGGCTCCCCACCGGTGATATTGGTAAAATACATCGGCGGGAGCTTGCGAATGGTTTCAAGAGAAATCTCCTCCTCCGGAAGAGAAGGAGCCTTATAACGATTGCACATCGTACATCTGGCGTTGCAGCGGTACGTCACAATCACAGTTCCGTTTAATTTTTTCATATTCAGCAGTTGATGTCCAAAAGAGTTGCAATCCCATGAATTCGTATTTCGTCACTGTCTGCCGGAACGAAAAAGGTGTCTCCTCGAAAAAACGGCAGACTTTGCTTATTACAAAATATCACTCCATTGCCTTCTGTGCAAATCAGAATATGAAAGGATGTCTCATCTGTCTGAAAATGTGCCATTTCCCGGATACGCTGCGTATTGATCAAGAGCCGCCGCACTTCAAAATAACGGCACCGGCACAAAAACTCCGACGCAAAGCCCGGTCGGTAGTTCAGCACGCGCATCGGCTGACGCGGAGACGTTCCTGCCGAAAGATCTGCCACCTCAAGGGCCTTCTCTACATGAAGAGTCCTCTCCTTCCCGTCCTTGCCGATTCGGTGATAATCGTACAGGCGATACGTCAGGTTCGAGCTCTCCTGCACCTCTACCATGAGACTTCCCGCCCCGATGGCATGAACCGTCCCTGCCGGTATGAAGAATACATCGTCCTTCTCCACTGACACCCGCTGCAGGCAATGTTCCAGACGGCCGGCCGCAATAGCCGCCCGTACCTCCTCCGCTGTCATGTCTCGGTTAAAGCCATACACCAGCTCTGTTCCCGGCGCCGCGTCTACCACATACCACATTTCCGTTTTACCGAGCTGTCCGTTCTCATGCTCCCTGGCATACTTATCATCCGGATGAACCTGTACGGACAGATTCGCTGCCGCATCAATGAACTTCACCAGGATTGGCAGCTCTCCGCGTGACACTGCCTCCGGCATGCTCTTACCCGGATGGCTCCCCATCGCCTCCGGATGCTCCCGCAGATAATCATGCAATGTTTGCCCCGGATCATCTGCAAGCCTCGAATAACCGTCAGGATGTGTGGAGCATTCCCAGGTTTCTGCAAGAGGGGTCAGGTCAAGTTCTTTGGAAAAGTCATCCTTCAGTCTTTTCCCGCCCCAGATGTAATCCTGGCCTGCAGGAAGAAGGCGGAAGGGAGCCCCATGTTTCTCATACCCCTTCTCCCCAATTTTCAATTTTTCTGACTTCAATACCTTTGCTCTCGGCATCGTAGATTTCAGCGCTTCTGGTTTCAATGTTTCAGATTTCAGTGTCTCAGATTTCAAGTTCGAACTTTTCCTTGTCATGCACACTGATTTCCCTGCCGAGCTGTACCTCGATCAGCTTCAGCTCCGTATCTGCCACAATGGTATGTCGGCAGCCTGCCTGCATGGTCACAACATCTCCGGCCTTTACCTTCTGCTCCATGCCATCCACAATGGTGCGTCCCTCGCCGGCAATGACATTCCAGATTTCGTCGCGGTGCTGATGGCTGTGATAATTCATCTGATGTCCTTCCTTCAAGGTCACCAGAATCGTCATGCTCTCCTTCTCAATGTCCAGCACCTGGAAGGAACCCCAGGATTTCTCTGCGAACATGACCTGCTGATCCATCGCATCCACGAAGGGCTTGATGTAGCTGGACTGTTCTTTATCCGATACGAGGATTCCTTCCGGAGACGCTGCAACCACAGCGTTTTTGATTCCCATGACGAGAACCGGAACGTTCAGTTCATTGACAACCTCAACGTTCTCGCAGGTTTCGTTCAGGGTTCCCTGTCCGATCACCGGCTCTTCCATGGCTTCCGTCAGGGTGTTCCAGGTTCCCATGTCCTTCCACTCGCCGGCAAAGCGCATCACCTGAATGTGCGGCTCGTGCTCTACAACCGCGTAGTCAAACGAGATTTTCTGAACGGTCTCGTATTTGGCGAACAGATCGTCATAATCTGTGAAATCCATCAGCTCATGAGCTTTATCCAACACGTAGCTGAGCTTATATGCGAACACGCCGGCATTCCAGAGCGCGCCCTCTTTGATATATTCCTGCGCAGTCGGCACATCCGGCTTTTCCTTGAAGGTCTTCACCATGCTCACGGAATCCTTGGAATCCGGGATGATGTAACCGTATTTCTCCGAAGGATAGGTAGGCTCAATGCCCATCAATGTCAGATTAGCCGAGCCGCTCTCTGCCAGACGGGAGAGCTCATGAAGCGCCTCAAAATAATCCTCATTCACATACGGGTCCACCGGACAGACCACGACAGCCTCATCCGTCGGAACCTTCTGCACATCGGCAAGATATGCCGTTGCCAGAGCAATCGCCGGGAAGGTATCCCTGCGGCAGGGCTCCAGCGAAACACCGATCTGCTCACCCAGCTGATTTTTCAGCTGAGAAACCTGGGAGCGGCTGGTTGCCACCGTCACTGTAGCATCCGGATCCACCTTGCGGATCTGGCGGTACATACGCTGTGCCATGGACTCGTACTCGCCGTTTTCGTTCTTGAAAATCTTAATAAACTGCTTGGAGCGGATGTCGTTGGAAAGCGGCCACAGCCGCTTTCCCGATCCGCCCGACAAAAGGATGATATGCATGTATACTCCTTTTCATACCCTTACCCGCAAGAAGAATTTCGCGAAGGCGAATTCTCCGCAGCGAGAGTGAAACGCGTCAGCGGTTCACTCTTATGAAGGAGGAATGCCATCGGGCATTCCGAGTTTATCGCTCCGCTCTCATGGGGTTATTCAGGAAGTCTTCGTAAGTCAGACGAATACCCTCGTCCAGAGATGTCTTCGGCTCCCATCCCATGTTCTTCGATTTCGATACGTCCAGAAGCTTTCTGGGTGTTCCGTTCGGCTTGGAAGGATCCCAGCGGATCTCACCCTCGTACCCGATGATCTTCGCCACCTTCTCCGTCAGCTCCTTGATGGTCAGCTCCTTGCCGGTTCCCGCATTCACGGTCTCATTCCCGGAATAGTTGTTCATCAGGAACACGCACAGGTTTGCCAGGTCGTCCACATACAGGAACTCGCGCAGCGGAGAGCCATCGCCCCAGCAGGTCACAAAGGGAAGGTTCTGCTCCTTCGCTTCATGGAAACGGCGAATCAGTGCCGGCAGCACATGGCTGTGCGTCGGATGATAGTTGTCATTCGGGCCATACAGATTGGTCGGCATTACGGAAATGTAATCCGTTCCGTACTGGCGATTCAGGAACTCACAATATTTTAATCCGGAGATCTTCGCCAGCGCATAAGCCTCGTTGGTCTTCTCGAGCGGTCCGGACAAAAGGCAGTCCTCCGTCATCGGCTGCGGTGCCATACGGGGATAGATGCAGGAGCTGCCGAGGAACTCCAGCTTCTTGCAGCCGTTCTGCCAGGCACTGTGCACCACATTCATCTCCAGGATCATGTTGTCGTACATGAAATCCGCCAGCGCGGACTCATTGGCAACAATACCTCCAACCTTCGCTGCAGCCAGGAAAACATATTCCGGCTTCTCTTCGGCAAAGAATGCTTCCACCTGATCCTGCCTGGTCAGGTCGAGCTCTTTATGTGTTCTCGTAATGATATTCGTGTAGCCTTCGCGTTCCAGCTCACGCTTGATGGCAGAGCCAACCATTCCGCGGTGGCCTGCAACGTAGATTTTTGCATTTTTTTCCATCATAATATTCACTCTTTCTCTACCTTCTTCATATCGTACTCGACCATGATACGAACGAGTTCCTCGAAGGATGTCTTGGTCGGATTCCAGCCAAGGTGTGTCTTCGCCTTGGTGGGATCTCCCCACAGATTGACAACGTCCGTCGGACGATAGAAATCAGGAGAAACCTCGACCAGCACCTTTCCGGTGGCCTTATCGATTCCCTTCTCCTCCATCTCACTGCCCTGCCACTCCAGCTCAATGCCGGCATCATGGAAGGCCAACGTTGCAAACTCACGAACAGAATGCTGTTCGCCGGTTGCGATTACAAAGTCCTCCGGTGTCTCGTTCTGCAGGATCAGCCACATGCACTCCACGTAATCCTTTGCATAGCCCCAGTCACGAAGAGAGGACAGGTTACCCAGGTAGAGCTTATCCTGCTTGCCCTGCGCAATTCTGGCTGCGGCGAGTGTGATTTTGCGTGTAACAAAGGTTTCCCCGCGGCGCTCAGACTCGTGGTTAAAGAGGATGCCGGAGCAGGCGAACATGCCGTATGCCTCGCGGTACTCCTTCACAATCCAGTAGCCGTACTGCTTGGCAACGGCGTAGGGACTGTAGGGATGGAAGGGAGTGGTCTCTCTCTGCGGTACCTCTTCCACTTTGCCGAACAGCTCCGAAGTGGATGCCTGGTAGATACGACAGGTATCCTTGAGTCCGCACAGGCGGACAGCCTCCAGCACGCGAAGCACACCAACAGCGTCTACGTCTGCCGTGAACTCCGGCACGTCAAAGGAAACCTGTACGTGAGACTGTGCAGCCAGATTGTAAATCTCGTCCGGACGAACCTTGCTCACAATTCCCAGAATGCTCATAGAATCGCCGAGATCACCATAATGCAGATGGAAGTGCGGATTGCTCTCCAGATGAGCGATTCTCTCGCGATAGTCCACTGAGGAACGGCGAATCATGCCGTGAACCTCATATCCCTTCTCCAGAAGGAACTCCGAAAGGTAGGACCCGTCCTGTCCGGTAACGCCGGTGATCAAAGCTGTCTTTGCCATGTGTTCTCTCCTTTTCCTGTTGTTATAACAACTGTTTCATTTTCATTTTGAATTTTCTGCCGCAAAATCTCATTATGGCCAGCCATCGATTGCGAATTAAGCACCATCTTGATATCCGATGTTCATGCTGACTTTACGATAATAGCAGTATTTACCATCTTTTTACATACATAATCGTGGTTGCAGGTAGCACAATGTTGATTCAAGTCTTCATGATCGGGTTATAATGAGTACACGAAAGGACTTCCGTTGCCATGCCACAGACTGCTGAATTTCACGGTGATCTGGTCACCTCCAAACGCAACATCTATACGCCGTCCTCTTTTGCAAGAGAGTGTCTTCTCTATCTGCAGGAGGCGGGGGCTCTGCGCGCTGCAAAACCGCACACCAGCCGCCGCAGCGGGTTGTCTTCCTACCTGTTCTTCCTCGTTATCTCCGGCAGCGGCACGCTCCAGACGGGCAGCACTTCCTATTCACTTTCTGCGGGCGACTGCGTATTCCTGGATTGCTCAAAGCCTTACGCGCACACAACCTCCAATGACCTGTGGGAACTGAAATGGGTGCACTTTAACGGGATGCAGCTGCCCGGAATCTATGCCAAGTTTCTGGAGCGAAGCGGAGAGCCTGTTTTCCGTCCTGCTTCCGCGGCCGGATTTGCGGATTTCATTCAGATTGTGGATCAGATCTATGACGTCGCCGGTTCCGACTCCTACACCCGCGACATGCAGCTGAACGAGCTTCTGGCATCTCTCCTCTCTCGCATGATGAAGGAGTCCTGGCATTCCGAGAACAACACGCCGCCCCTGTTCAGCATTTCAGACGTGCGCTCTTATCTTGATGCGCACTATGCAGAGGACGTCTCTCTGGACCTTTTGGCTGACCATTTCCATGTCAACAAGTTCTATCTCATGCGGCGCTTCCGCCAGCAATATGACATAACCGTCGGCAATTACCTGATCCGTACGAGAATCAGTGCAGCCAAAAGGCTCCTTCGCTTCTCAGATTTGACTCTGGAAGAGATCGGAGCCCGTGTCGGCATCCCGGATGCCAATTATTTCTCACGAATTTTCAAAAAGGTCGAAGGAACCACGCCCAGCCAGTATCGGAAGTCGTGGTGACTACAGCATTTGTATCAACGAGCCCGTTGTATACCAATTATTGTACTGCTTCAGGCTTCTCTGATCCGGTATTTTGTCCTATACTGTAGGTTTGTTGGGTGCCCGGTCTAGGGCATCTGTCTGGAGGTATTCTATGAAATCTGAGAAATCAATCGATATGAAATCCATCAATAAGGCAAATCTATTCCGGCGCATCGTCATCTACCTGCTCGGCATCATCGTCCTGGCACTCGGTCTGATCCTGAACACCGAGGCCGGCATGGGGGCTTCCGCCATTCTGTCAGTCCCCTACACCATCAGTCAGGGAACCGGGCTGAACTTTGCCAATCTGACGCTGATCTTCTACTGCATTCTGGTAGTCGCAGAGTTCATCGTAAAGGGTTCCAACCGGCAGCTCATTGACGTGCTGCAGATTCCATTCAGCATTGTGTTCACGCGCTTCATGAATCTGTTCAAGATCCTGCTCGGATATGAAAGCGGCGTCAGTTTCACGAGAGACCTTATAACGTTGATCATTGGGCTGATCCTCACCGGCGTCGGTGTATGCCTCATCGTCGATATGCAGCTCATCCCGAATCCAGGGGACGGCATTGTCAGCGCCATCGCAGACCGCATTCACAAGGATCTCGGCTTTACCAAGAACTGTGTGGATTTCAGCTGCCTGTGCATCTCGCTCATTCTCGGTTTCTTCTTCGGCTCGCCGCTCTTAGGTGTTGGTCTCGGAACGGTTCTTGCCATGATCGGTGTCGGCCGCGTCATTGCAATCTTCAATCACTTTGCAAAGGATACGCTCTGCCGGCTGGCAGGACTCTCGGCAGGAGATTCTCACTGAGCCGACTGCTCCGCCTTACATTTGGGTCCAGTATGATTTACCCCTGTTACATCCGGTTCTTCCTTCAGAAAACCTCGACGTAACAGGGGTAATTTTTACATGTAAATTGTATCTGTTCAGCACCTGTCGATTTCAACATGAATCGGCCGCTTGCGGGCAGATTCATGATTGAAATTGGCAGGTGGCCAAGGGCACACAGGAGAAGGTGAGGTACTCACCTTCGAGTGTCGTCCTCTGGCCAGCCACATCGAGGTTTTCCGTATGCAAGGAGAAAGCCGCGCAGGCGGTTTCTCCGCAGCACGGAGTGACGAAGTCACTCAAAGATAGGAGAAGATGCCATCGGGCATCTTCGAGTATCAAAATCGAGATGCGGGTGCTGAATAGATACTTTTTATATATAAAATTCTCTGTACCACTCTGCGAACTTCCGCAGTCCGGTCCGCAGATCCACCGCCGGCCGATAGCCGTAATCCCGTTCCAGCGCCTGCGTATCCGCGTAAGTCACCGGAACATCTCCCGGCTGCATAGGTACCAGCTCCTTGTGTGCCTCGAAATCATAATCCTCCGGCAGCACACCGGCCCGCACCAGCTCCTCCTGCAGAATCGTCACAAAATCCAGGAGGCTCACCGGTCTCCCACCGCCAATGTTGTAGACTGCATACGGCGGCAGCGGCAGTCCATCCTCCCCGTTTCTGCGCTCCGGCGCTCCCTGCATCACGCGCATCACACCTTCCACGATGTCATCTACATAGGTGAAATCCCGGCTGCAGTTGCCATAATTGAAGATCTGAATGGTCTTGCCCGCGAGCAGCTTATTCGTAAAGCCAAAATACGCCATATCCGGCCGCCCAGCCGGTCCGTACACGGTAAAGAACCGCAGCCCGGTCGCCGGGATGTTGTAGAGTTTCGCATAGGCATGCGCCATCAGCTCGTTCGACTTCTTCGTTGCCGCATAGAGAGATACCGGGTCATCCACCTTGTCCTCCGTGGAGAAGGGAACCTTCCGGTTGGTTCCGTATACCGACGAAGAAGAGGCATAGACCAGATGTTGTACCCCTGCGTAGGTATCATATGAGTGCCGGCACGCCTCCAGAATGTTGTAGAAGCCTACGAGATTGGACTGAACGTAGGCATCCGGATTCGTGATAGAATATCGAACGCCGGCCTGTGCCGCAAGGTTCACCACGATATCCGGCTTCTCCTCGGAGAACAGCTGCTGCACGGCGGCAGTATCCGAGATATCCCCCTTCACGAAACGCCAGCAAGATTTCTCGCTTCCCTGACCTTCTGACGCCCCCGCTTCAACGGTTCCTGTTGCCTCCATCTCGGAGCCTACGCTCTTCCCGGACACTTCTCCATTCGAAGGCGATGACATTCTCGTTTCTCCTGCTGCCTTCCGGATCTGCTCCAGTCTCCACTCCTTAATGGCAGGATCGTAATAGTCATTCATGTTGTCGATTCCGACCACACGCGCAGCCTCGCCCTCCTGCAGAAGGCGCAGTACCAGATTCGCACCTATGAAGCCGGCAGCACCGGTTACGAGAATACGCTTCCCCTTTAAATCTATCTTTTCCATCTGATATCCTCTCTCAACGCAGCGAAGGTTTCGTTCTATACATCGCCCGAGATCATCACCTGCACACGACCGCGCAGCTGCGGCTAGTACATCGTTTGCAAACCAACAAGTCTAATCCCTCCGGAACAGATCCCTCGTATAAACCTTCTCCTGTACATCGTCCAGGCAGCTGCTGTAGCGATTGGCGATGATGGCATGCGACATTTCTTTGAATTTATCCAGATCGTTCACTACGAGACTTCCGAAGAATGTCGTTCCATCCTCCAGCGTCGGCTCGTAGATGATCACTGTGGCACCCTTGGCCTTAATCCGCTTCATGACGCCCTGAATGGAGCTCTGGCGGAAGTTATCGGAATTGGACTTCATCGTCAGACGGTAAACACCGACCACCACCTCATGCTCTCTTGCCTTGTCGTACTGCGCCGAATTTCCGTAGGCGCCGGCGATGTCCAGAACGCGGTCCGCAATGAAGTCCTTGCGCGTCCGATTCGACTCTACGATGGCCTCAATCAGATTCTCCGGCACATCCTGGTAGTTTGCCAGGAGCTGCTTGGTATCCTTCGGCAGGCAGTAGCCGCCGTAGCCAAACGACGGATTGTTGTAATGCGTACCAATGCGCGGATCCAGGCACACGCCGTCGATGATCTCGCGCGTATTCAGTCCCTTCGTCTCCGCATACGTATCCAGCTCGTTAAAATAGGAGACGCGCAGCGCCAGATACGTGTTCGCGAACAGCTTCACTGCCTCCGCTTCCGTAACCCCCATCAATAGAGTATCCACATTCTCCTTGTACGCCCCCTCCTGCAGGAGAGCAGCGAAGATCTCCGCTGCCTTCTTCTGCTGCGAATTCTCCGTCTCAAGCCCCACGATGATGCGGGACGGATACAGATTGTCATAGAGTGCCTTGGACTCGCGCAGGAACTCGGGCGAAAACAAGATGCGGTCAGTCCGGTATCTCTCCCGAACCGATCTCGTGTATCCAACCGGGATCGTCGACTTGATGATCATCATCGCCTCCGGGTTCACGGAGAGCACCAGTTCAATCACCGCCTCCACCGCAGAGGTGTCAAAATAATTCTTCTTCGAATCGTAGTTGGTCGGCGTCGAGATGATGACATAATCGGCCTCCCGATACGCCGCTTCCCCATCTGTCGTCGCCGTCAGATTCAGCTTCTTCTCTGCGAAGAACTTCTCAATATAATCATCCTGAATCGGCGAAATCCGCTGATTGATCTTGTCCACCTTCTCCGGGATCACGTCCACAGCCGTCACCGGATTGTTCTGGGACAGAAGCGTTGCCAGCGACAAACCAACATAACCGGTCCCGGCCACAGCAATCCGAATCGGCTTCCCAGCTCTCCTGCGATCCGCGATAGAATCCCTGGCTGTCTTCCACGTGTCCGCCGCATCCTTATCTTCCGACCTTTTCACGAACACATCCTCCAGTTCAAAGTCCAGTGCCTCTCCCAAGGCCTCCAGCTGCGGAATCGAAGGAATATACTCCTGTGTCTCAATGTGGCTGAGCATCGCCCGATTGATCCCGGTCCGGTCCGCCAGCTGCTGCTGCGTCAGCCCCTTTTCCTTGCGCCTTTGTGCAACCAGACGTGCCAACGCCGCCTGTGATAATTGCTTCATATGCTTAACCCTCCCGAGGTTCTTCTCGTGCTGTTATTATATATAACTTTCTTTGTGTTTATCGCCTGCTATTCAACGTATCATCTTGCTTTTTCAAAAGTAGCACAAGCCGTAGTTTCCTTCAAGACAAGTTTAGACTGTTATTTATTGTAACGTGTTCAAATTACATACGTTTGCTTGCCAGGCAGTAACAGACATCTCCGCCAGCTTCCTTTCGCCGATGCCCATACTGCACCCTTTGGCTCTGCTCTATTCTCACCACTTATTCCTCAGAACATCCCCTTTTAAATATAAGTTTCCCTTTACATCCGTTTGCAGCGGCGTCAGATTCTCTCTCCGCACCAGATACGTTATATTCTGACGGCTGCAGGTAAGCGCATCGCATGCTTTTGCTGTATCCCATATATTTTTCTGAACAAAGAGTTCAAAATCCCTTTTCCCGATCGGCAGTTCCTCTTTCATTTCGTACAGGTCTTTCGCCGGAATATCGATCGAATCATTGAACGTCAGACAATAGCCTCCTGTTCCAACCATGCCGGATTCAAAAAGATCCTGATTCCGTAGCACCTTCTCCACTCCGTCGAGTGCCTTCAAGCTGTCCAACGGAAGCTTTCTGGCCGTATCATCAGCAAAAAGGCACAGCACAGCATTTCCATCACACATGCAGCAATCCGTAAGATTTTTATGCTGTCTTTCCACTACAAACGTAGGTAATGCATCTATTTTTTTTATACACAGATGATCCTGTGAGCACCTGCCCCTCGAAATTTCCAACATTTTCATTTCGTCATATTGTGCCATTTTATGATGGCTCAATATGGCTCCAATGTTCTGCCTTCCACTGGGAATCACCCTTTCCTTCACCCAGATATAGCTTTCCTGCCGAGGAATCGTATAAACCCCGCGGCTAACAAAACTGGTAAACAGAAGTGGAGCGGTCCACTCATCCAGATCATCCTGCAGTTCAATGATGTAACACCGCTCTTTTTCAAAGTACTGTAAAATGCCTATGGATCTATTGCTTTCCTCATCCCATATCTCATAAATTTTCATAGACGCAATATCTCCCGTAAATCATGTTCCAGATTGCATCAAAAAATGTATCGGATAATACTCCTTGCAAGCCTTCAAAAAGAATTGCCCGGTCCTTTTCCCCCAGTTCATTAGAAAACACGTTCCTTTTGTCATCGATCAAGTTCAGATTCTCATAACAAGAATAACCTCCAATAAAATTCTGACATCGTTTATCCTCCATCACATCGAATTGTTGTGCCGCATCATCCGTAAGGCATGAATACAATAGCGACAAACCATGGTCAAACAATGGTGCAATCCTGATGCTTTTGGCCCGCGCATTCCTCAACACCTCAATATTAGCGCCATGACGGTCTCGATTTAATATCAGATAATCAACAGCCAACATCTGATCGATATACGACTTCCACCCTTCCCTCACGCAAAAGGTATAGTGACTTTCTCCCTTCAGGGCATTGGTTCGGTAGTAATCATCCAAAGCAATCTTGCTCTCTCCCGGCTTCTTAAAATCCTCTGAAGCACACACGTAGGTCGTATATATTTTCCCTTCGATTTCAATATCTGCATAAATCAATTCGTAGTGCAGATGCTCAACTCCCAATATCGTCAACAGACGATCCACAATAATCTCATTGACACACTCATGGCCAACAATGCCATTTACAGGGTCAAAATTGGATAGCTTATAGTAGACCTTTCTGTTACGAAGAGAAGATTCTGATTTCAGAAACGTACCTGCCGTTCCACTGGAACTCCTGATGTGTGACCAATTCAGATAGGTCAAATCTACTTTTTCTCTGATAACTCTTGTTTCCATATGAACCCTCATTTATATCTGTTACTGTAAAAATCCCAGACAGCGGATGCGTGGATGTGTGAGCTCGCTCGCGTAAACATTGAACTGATTACGAATGTAGGCGTTCTCATTTTATTTTACGCACGTCAAATATACTCGAGTATATTTTACATTTTATTTTACGCACGTCAAATATGCGTATATTCGCTCCGTATTTTAAACGTATGTTAACTATCTTGAAATGTCGGCCAATGAGTCCAAAACTCTGAAAATCAAATCATTCTGCATTATCCGGCGGCTTATTTTGCAAACGCTGTACTAGTATCATAAAATGTGTGAGTGATACTTGCATTAACGTGTCCTTTTCACAAATGGGCTCCGAATAATTACAACATATGTTTACTGCAACGAGGTACTCCATGAAAACAGTTGATCTCCATACCCACTCCACCCGCTCCGACGGCACCTTTACTCCCACCCAGTTGGTACAGATTGCCATCGAAAAAGGTCTCAGTGCCTTTGCTCTTACCGATCATGACACAACGGTCGGCATCGAAGAAGCCATGGCAGCTGCCGAAGGAACCGATGTCGAAGTCATTCCCGGCATTGAGCTGTCCACCAAATATCTGGAACGTGACGTCCACATCGTCGGTCTTTTCTACGATTATCAGGATCCTGAATTCAAGGAAGCTGTAAAGGAATTCTCCGACGCCCGGGACATTCGCAATCGCAAGATGTGCGATCTCATGTGTGAGGCCGGCCTCCCGATTCCCTATGATGAACTGGTGGCCGACAACCCCGGTGCCGTCATCACCCGCGCCAACATGGCAAAGTTCCTTCTCAAAAAGGGCGCGATCTCCAAGATCAGCGACGCCTTTGACAAATACATTGGCGACGATTGCCCTTACTTTATCCCCCGTGAGAAGATTACGCCCCAGAAGGCCGTTTCCTTCCTGCTGCGCTTCCACGGCATTCCGATTCTCGCGCATCCCTTCCAGTACAACCTCGGTGATGAAGGACTGGACACTCTGGTTCGCGAGCTCAAGGAGGTCGGCCTCATGGGGATCGAAGCCTACTACTGCAAGCACACGCCTGAGATGACAGAGCAAGTCAAGACACTTGCAGCCAAATACGATCTCCTGCTCTCCGGCGGCTCAGATTTCCACGGCAGCAACAAGCCGGGGCTGGAAATGGGCACCGGCTACGGGCACCTTGCCGTTCCCGAGGAGTGCCTCACACAAATTAAGCACGCACGCTTTCATGTGAATGATAAGACACGCATTCTCTTCTGCGACTTTGACGGTACCCTTGCCAACGAGCAGAAGGACGTCACACCGGAAACCAAGGCTGCCCTGGATCGCTTCACCGAAGGCGGCAATCTCTTCGTACTCTCCTCCGGCCGTGCCATGTGCGATGTTAAGGCTCTGGCTGAACGCCTGGATCTCCATTATCCGAATCAGTTCCTCTCCGGCTACAACGGCGCGGAGCTCTATTCCTGTGAGGAGAAGGCCACGTTCTTCCGTCAGACGCTCCCCATTCCGGTTGTCCGCGAGGTACTGAAGATGGCAAAGGAGTACGGTCTCTACTGTCACACCTACGACACCGATGAAATCGTGGTCCAGACTCCTGGCAAAGAGACCGATTTCTACACCTCCCGCGTGAAGATGCCGGTTCGAACCGCGGAGGATCCTGCCGGTGCGCTCTCCTCTGAGCCCTGCAAGTGCCTTGCCATTCACCTTGAGAACGAGGAGGATCACGCTCTCGAGCCTTTTGCAAAGGCGCTCGAAGAACGTTTCGGCGATGTTCTCCACACCGTGATGTCCAATCCCTGGTACCTGGAGATCGATCCGGTTCGCGCCACGAAGGCTTATTCTCTTACCTGGCTCTGCCGACATCTCGGCATTCCGATCGAGAATTCGATTGCAGCAGGCGATGCTCCCAATGACAATCCCATGCTCTCTGCCGCCGGTATCGGCATCGGCATGTGCAATGGACTGCCTTCCAATCCGGACATGAAAAACGCCGCCGATCTCATCACCGAATTCGACAATGAGCACGACGGACTTGCCAGGACGCTTGATCTACTGCGCGAAAGCTCTTTCTCTTTGCCTCTGGCATAACATCTATTCCAAACACAATCTCCAAACGTAATCACCGAAAAAGAGCTGTACAGCAACCTGTACAGCTCTTTCTATATGGAAAGTGTTATCTGTTAATTTTCCTTGTGTTCTTCCGGAATAAAGGTTCTCTTCTCCGTCATCACCTCTCTGGCTTTGCGGGCAGCTTCGGCTGCTTCCAGGCTGAATACCAGCTGTGAATTCACCTTCTCCTTGCCGCGGCGGTCCACCTTCTCGTAGGTACCATCCGGCTGCAGGAGGCTGGCCTGCTCGGTATCCGCAAGTTCTGTCTCCAGAATGTGCCAGGCCTTTGCCTTTACACCTTCCTCCTCCAGGGGGAACACGATCTCCACACGACGGTCGAGGTTACGCGGCATCCAGTCTGCCGATCCTGCATAGAATTCTCTCTTCCCGGCATTCTCGAACATGAAGATTCTCGCATGCTCCAGGAAGTTGCCGACAATCGAATGTACCGTAATGTTCTCGGAAACGCCCGGGATTCCAACCTTCAGGCAGCAGATTCCGCGGACGATCAGTTCAATCTTAACGCCTGCCGCGCTTGCCTTATACAGCGCCTCAATGATATCCGGATCGCAGAGCGAGTTCATCTTCGCCACAATGCGGGCCGGCTCACCGTTTCTGGCATTCTCTTCCTCTCTGCCGATCAGGTAGACAAAGCGATCCTTCAACCAGAGCGGTGCCGCAATCAGGCAGTTCCAGGAGCGAGGCTCGGAATACCCGCTGAGCATGTTGAACACAGCTGTGGCATCTTCACCGAAGGGCTCCTTGCAGGTCAGAAGGCCCACGTCCGTATAGAGCTTCGCCGTCGTGTCATTGTAGTTGCCCGTTGCCAGGTGTACGTAGCGGCGGATTCCATCCTCCTCGCGGCGCACCACCAGCGTGATCTTCGAATGCGTCTTCAGTCCGACCAATCCGTAAATAACATGACAGCCGGCCTTCTCGAGCATCCTTGCCCAGACGATGTTGTTCTCCTCGTCAAAGCGAGCCTTCAGCTCTACCAGTACCGTTACCTGCTTGCCATTGTCGGCCGCCTTCGCCAGTGCTGCAACGATCGGCGAATTGCCGCTGACACGATACAGTGTCTGCTTGATAGCGAGTACATCCGGATCAATCGCAGCCTTTGCCACGAAGTCTACTACCGGCTGGAAGGTCTCATAAGGATGGCTCAGGAAAATATCGCCCTTGCGAATCTGGGCGAAAATATCGCAGCCCTCCGGGAGCTCCGGGACCTCCTGCGGCGGGAGATACCGATGCTCGTGCAGATCCTCAAAACCCTCCACCTTACGTACTTTCGACAGGAATGTCAGATCCAACGGTCCGTCGACACGGAAGATTTCCTTTTCATTCAGCTGCAGCTCTTCTTCCAGAATCTGCACAAGCCGCCGATCCGCACCATCCTCAATCTCCAGACGGATCGCTTCTCCATGGCGGCGCTGCTTCAGTGATTTCTCAATCTCCTTCAGAAGATCCTCTGCCTCATCCTCGTCCAGATCCATATCTGCGTTGCGCATGATCCGGAAGGGCGCTGTTCCAATTACCTCATAGCTCTGGAACAGCTGTCCCAGATAATCGCGGATGATCGTCTCGAGGAGAATGACGCGAGTGGGCTTGTGTCCATCCACGGTCTCAGCTGCCTCCGCAGCCCCACTCTCTTCCACTGCACTCTCCGGCAGACGGATCACACGAGGCAGCACGCCGGGTACCTGAACAGTGGCGAACTCCAGATTCTCCTCTTCGCTCTTCAGAGCCTTTCTGGCCTTCTTTGTATGTGTCAGAATTCCAGGACCGGCATTGTCTCTGCGCTTTAACAATGCACCGATGTTCAGAGATTTGTTCAGGATCAGCGGGAATGGACGGGATGAATCCACGGCCATCGGGGTGATCACCGGATAGACCTCGGTTTCAAAATATTCGTCCACGAACTCCTTCTCGTCCGGTGTCAGCTGCTCCGTTCCTGTCAGGATCGTGATGCCGGCCTCACGAAGTGCCGGAATGATCTGCCGGTTCAGCGTCGAATATTGCAAATCCACGAAAGCATGCGTCTCCTGCAGAACTGCATCCAGCTGCTCCTGCGCCGTCATGCCGGAGATATCCTTCTTCGTATAACCAGCCTTGCACATATCCTGCAGAGAAGCCACGCGCACCATGAAGAACTCATCCAGATTGGAAGCCGTAATGGAGAGGAAATTCAACCGTTCCATCAGCGGATTCTCCTTGCTCCTCGCCTCGCCGAGGCAACGCTTGTCGAACTGCAGCCAGGACAGCTCACGGTTGTAGTAATATTTCGGATTTCTCCAGTTGATTTCCTTCTTCGTTTCCTTCGAAGCTGTCTTCTTGTCAGACATCGTAATCCTCCTTGATATCTACTGCCGAGGTGGCAGAAGCAGTGCCGACGGCTTTCATCATACAGGTCGCTGTTACCTCGGGCGAACTCAATGCAACTTATCGCTGCCGGATCACCGGCGTAATTCCGAATACCTCAGCAAAAAATCCGGCTCTTGCCTGGAACAGGCCCTTCTCCAGGGTCAGATCAACGCCGCTTCTGGCGGAAATCACCAGCTGTTCCTCCCGCACACTGACACGCATGTCGTCCAGCTTCTTTTTGTGTGTGCGGTCCAGTCCGTTGGCCAGCCGCAGAATTGCGGTCAGCTTCGTGATCGTAAGGTACGCCTCGCGATCCAGATCGCTGGCTTCCATCTGCTGCTCATAATAGATGAAATCACTGTGGTTATAGAGCACGACATTCGCCACAATTTCCCGTTCAATGTGCGAGATACCAATGATCTCCGTCCGCAGAATAATGTTATAGGAGCATTCTGATACATTGGCGATGGAGACATATTTGCCGCAGTCGTGCAGGATGCAGGCAAGGCGCAGGAGCAGGCGTTCGCGCTTTCCCAGTCCGTGAATCTTGCGGGTTGCATCGAAGATCTTCATTGCAATGAGATCCAGCGACTGGCCGCGTTCCTCGTTGCCGCGGTAACGCTTGGATACGTTCCGGGCGCAGGTCAGAATGTCCTCCTCGAAATCATGGCTGGGCGGAAGGATTTTTTTGCGCTCTGCGTACTCATACACAATGCCGTCCGTCAATGTAACGCCCGGTGCATAGATGCGCTTCGTCCCCAGAACCTTTATGATGCACTGCAGCATCACGCCGGAGATGGCCATGAGCGAGATGTTGTCCTCGGTCATTCGATATTTGCGTGCCAGCTCATAAATGGTGCGCTCCGCGCAGCTCTTCTCGAAATTCAGAAACTCCTCCACCTCAACACTGCTCTTACCCTGCGACTCCATGAAGGCGGAGATATAGTCGTCGATGATGATGATATTCGGGATGGTCCGCCCCTCCAGATAGAGATCGTTGAACACCTGCATCTGGGAGTTGACCAGTTCGCTGATCAGCTGCTCTCGCTGAGACCTTCTGGCATCGATATGGCGGATTTGTTCGCGGACACGCAGTACGCCTAACCGGAGATTCTGCGTTGACTGCAGTGCGCCGTTCTCGAAGAGTGAAATCTGAATGCTGCTGCCGCCGATGTCGACGATGGCACAGCCTTCTGCCACGATCTGATCGAAATTCCTGCCGCGGTAAGCCACGGATTTATAGTCGAGGAAGCGCTGCTCCGAATTGGTCAGCACATCGATGTGAATACCGGTTTCCTCTTCCCACTGAGAGAGAATGATGGAGGCGTTGGTCATTTCCCGGATGGCAGAGGTCCCGTAAGCCTTATATTCCGTCACACGGTAGGTGTCCATGATTTTGCGGTATTCCTTGAGAATATCGCGAACCTCCTGGATATGATGAAGGCTTAGCTTGCCGGTTGCATAGGTGTCACTGCCAAGGTCCACCTTGCGCACCACATAATCCAGCTCGCGGATTCCCTTGGTGCGGGATACCTCGAAGATCTCCATTCCCAGCTCATAGCTTCCTACGTCAATTGCTGCAAAGGTTTGGATTGCCATGACTTACCTCCTCATTGCCATTCTTGTGTCGTTTGGATCTTCCCCGCACACCTCATTCCATCGTTCCCAGAAGATGATCAATGAACTGCTGCGCTGTCCGGCCGGACAGACCGCCGTGGTTCATTTCCCAGCGGGTTGCTTCCTTTTTCAGAGCCTCTGCCTCCATCTGAATGCCGCTTCGCTCTGCCAGCTCTGCCACGATCTCGTGATACTCGTCAAAGGAAGGTGCTCCATAGTAAATCGAAACGCCAAAGCGGCTTGCCAGCGACAGCTTCTCCTGCACGGTATCGCCGCCGTGCTTGTCTGCAATGTCAACGCCGTCGCGGTCATGGAAGCTCTCGCGGATCAGGTGTCTGCGATTACTGGTGGCGTAAATCAGCACATTCGAAGGCTTCTTCTCCAGACCGCCCTCAATAACGGCCTTCAGATATTTGTACTCCGTCTCATTCTCCTCAAAGGACAGATCATCCATGTAGAGAATGAATTTGTAATTGCGGTTCTTGATCCGTTCGATGACACGATTCAGATCGCGGAACTGATAGCGGCTCACTTCGATGATGCGAAGGCCCTTATCGTAATACTCATTGACAATTGCCTTGATGCTCGAGGACTTGCCGGTGCCGGCCTCGCCGTAGAGCAGGCAGTTGTTGGCAGGGCGTCCCTCTACAAAGGCCTCCGTGTTCTCGATGAGCTTCTTTTTGGCAATTTCATAACCGACCAGATCCTTCATGTGCACATGGAGAATCTTCATGATCGGGATGATCCGTGTCTGTCCGGCCAGCTCTCCCGCTTCGTCATGCTCAATGCGGAAGGCCTTGTGCAGGCCGAACATGCCGACGCCGTACTCCTTGTAGAACTGCGTCAACAGATCCTTCATCTCCTCTGCACTGCCCGCCTGCTCGAACTGGCTTGCCAGCGTGCAGATCCTGTCGCGAATGCGGGTATTGTAAAGCTTGCTCTCCTGACCGGAGGGCTCGTAAGCCAACACTATAGATAACTCCGGCACATTAAGTGCCTGTGAGCACTCTGTAAAATCAAAGTCAAAATATTTCTTAAAAATCCGAATGTCATGCAGGGCCGCCTCGTTGATGCTGCCCTCTACTGCGCCGCGGATCTCGCATGCCATGGAATAGCTGTTCTCGTGGCTTACAAGAAGGCTTGCAAGATAGTCATGCCACAGATTGCCGTAGAAGCCATTCGCTCCAGCCTCCTTCAGCAGAAGGTAAACAGCATCATACAGTTTTTTGCGAAGCGCTTCTCTTTCTGCCGCATCCTCCGGGAGTTCTGCTGCCTTCTCGATGACGGCAGTCATGAGATTCCACAGTTCATTGTTCTCTTCGTTTCGATACAGAATACATTGGTTGGTCATTTGCTTTTCCTTTATCTCATTCCTGCATCTGCAGTTCAGGTTCTGACCATTCGGCAGGTTCTGTCTGCCGGTCTCTTGTCATGCACTTGAACTGCATTCAAACAGTCAATAATTTCCTAAAATCTTCAGGTTCTTCGATTCATCCCGCAGTCCGCGAAGGGCATTGCGCACCGCGCTGTCCTGCAGATTTCCGTCGAAGTCGATGAAGAATCGGTACTCGAAGCTGCGGTCGCGGATCGGCCGGCTTTCGATCTTGGTCATATTGAGATCATTGTAGATAAAATGCGACAGCACGCGGTACAGCGCGCCGCTTTCATGTTCCGTTTCCAGTACGACCGAAATCTTCCCAGCAGAGCGCAGGAATACCTTGCGGTTCGTTACAATGATGAAGCGCGTCGAGTTGTTGTCGGAATCGTTGATCCCTTCCTCCAGAATCTCCAGGCCGTAGGCCTTCGCAGCATAGCGTGAGCCGATGGAGGCCTTGGTGATGTCCTTGTCTCCTGCAACCTTCTGTGCGGCGTAGGCGTTGTTCTGCATGCCGACCTGCTGCCACTCCGGGTGCGTATCCAGATAGCGCTCACTCTGCATGAGCGACTGTGCATGGGAATATACGGTCCGTACGGACTCCAGCGTGGTTCCCGGAACTCCCATCAGACAATGCTGAATCGGGATGATCTGTTCGCCGACAATATAATTCTCGAATTCGAAGAGCAGGTCATAGTTCTGCGACACAATGCCCGCTGTTGAATTCTCAATGGGCAGCACTGCATAGTCTGCAGCCCCTTCCTCAATGGCGCTCATGGCGTCCCGGAAGGTCTCCACGTGGAAGTTATCGATGTCCTCTCCGAAGAACTCCTTCATAGCAGCCTCGGAATAAGCTCCCGGTGCTCCCTGGTACACCACTTTCGTATTCTTGGTCAGCAGCGTATCCACCGGCAGGAACGGGGATCCATGCATCTGCCCTGCATCGTCCATGAGTCGGTATTGATAACGCCTGCTGATCGCCATAATCTGCTCATAGAGCTCCCTCACCGCACGGCTGTTGAATTCCGTGCTCGCCATCGCAGACAGCGTTGCAAGCTTCTCCTGCTCGCGCTTTTTGTCAAGAACGCGTTTTCCTGACCGGATTTTGTCCTCTGCCACCTTTCCGGCAATTTCCATGCGCTCCTCGAAGAGCTGCACCATCTGGGAATCAATGCGATCGAGTTCCTTCCGGCATTCCTGTAAGTCCATATTTACCTCTCCTATGATCTGTTACTGTAAAAATCCCGGACAGCGGCTGCGTGGATGTGCGAGCTTGCTCGCGCAGACATTGGACGGGTTAGCATACATGAGCAAAGACACTCAAAAACTCATTCATGCGGCACTGTGCACCCGCAAATTCTAACTTTCCAGCTTTGCCAGCTTCGCTGCCTGGTCTGCTGCGATCAGGGCATCCAGAATCTCGTTCAGGCTCCCGTCCATGACATCATCCAGATTGTAGACGGTCAGCTTGATGCGGTGATCGGTCACGCGCGACTGGGGGAAGTTGTAGGTTCTGATTTTCTCGGAACGATCTCCGGTTCCGATCTGGGAACGCCGAAGATCTGCCTCCTGATCGTGACGGCTCTGCACCTCGAGATCATACAGCTTGGAGCGCAGCAGTGCCCATGCCTTGTTCTTGTTCTGCAGCTGTGAACGTTCAGTCTGTGAATAGATCACAATGCCGGTCGGGATATGTGTCAGACGAACCGCAGAGTCTGTCGTATTGACACCCTGTCCGCCGTTGCCCGAGGCACGCGTAATGTCAATGCGGACGTCCTCCATCGGAATATCGATGTTGATATCCTCCGTAACCTCCGGCATAACCGCCACGGTAATGGTCGACGTATGAATGCGTCCCTGGGATTCCGTCGCCGGCACACGCTGCACCCGGTGCACGCCGCTCTCATATTTCATACGGGAATAGGCTCCCTGGCCGATGATCATGAAGTTCACGAACTTCATGCCGCCGATGCCGCTCTCTTCAAAATCCAGGATCTCTGTCTTCCAGCCCCGGCGCTCTGCGTAATGCACATACATGCGGTAGATTTCTGCCGCGAACAGCGCAGCCTCGTCGCCGCCTGCGCCGGCGCGGATCTCGAAGATTACATTCTTGTCATCATTGGGATCCTTCGGCAGAAGGTGTACCTTCATCTCGCCGGTCAGACGTTCCACGCGTTCCTTTGCATCTGCCAGCTCTTCGCGTGCCATCTCCTTCATATCCGGATCGCTCTCTGCGTCGATGATCTCCAGTGCGTCGGCCACATCCTGATTGGCCTTCAGATAAGCCTGATAGGTCTCGACCACAGGCGTCAGATCCGTCTGCTCCCGCATCAGCTTGCGGTAGCGATCCATATTCTGTGTGACATCCGGGCTCGAAAGCTCTCGTCCAATTTCCTCATAGTGCAGCAGCACCGAATCCATTTTCTCAAACATACATTTCTCCTGCTACGACCCGGTCCAGACCGCCGTAGTCCTGATATACCCTTATCTTCGTAAATCCGTTCTCTTCCATCAAGCGGCAGATATCCGCCGCTTCATCAAAGCCTGATTCGAGGAAAATCCATCCGCCCGGCGTCAGATGTTCCGCTGCCTTCTCCAGAATGCTCCGATAGAAATCCAGACCATCCTCCCCGCCGTCCAGTGCGGCATACGGTTCTCCGCAACGCACCTCCGGCTCCAGAGTCGGAATAACCCTTGTCGGCACATAGGGCGGATTCGAGACGATGATGTCAAAGCGTTCCTCCCCGACCGGCTCCCACAGATCTCCCTGCCGAAGCGCTGCCCTTCTCTCCAATCCCAGGCTCTCCCGATTCCGTACAGCTGCTTCCAGGGCTTCGCTGCTAAGGTCTGTTCCGAGTCCGGAGGCCTCCGGCAGGAAATGAAGAAGCGAGAGCAGAATGCAGCCGGAGCCGGTGCACAGATCCAGAATTCGAGCAGATGCCCTTTTCCCCTGACCTTGCATCGGCTCTTCCTTTGCGAAGTTCTCCGCCGTGGCACCGTCGGTATCCGGCAGATTGCCGCCTTCCACTGACTCCAGAACCACCTCTACCAGCCGTTCCGTGTCCTGCTCCGGAATGAGCGTGCTGCCATTTAACTGAAAGGTCAAACCCATGAAATCCCACTTGCCGAGAATCATGGCCGTAGGCTCCCTTTGGGCTCTCCTGTCAACAAACTCCTGATAGGCTGCCAGCTCCTCTTCCGTTACCAGACGTTCCGGGTGAATCAGCAGCGTCTGCATCTGCGTTCCGCAGACTTCCTCCAGGAGAATCCGCGCATCCAGAGCCGCATCCGGAAGTCCAATCTCTTCCAGGCGCTTTCGTCCCTCTTCATATGTCTCTCGATAGGATCGTTCTGTCCGCATCTTTCAGAACTCCAATGTCTGACTGCTCAGCTCGACTTCAATCTCTTCATCCGTGTATCCAAAGTTCTTCTTCAGATAACTCCGCCAGTCATACACGGCATCCACGGCCGCAATACCAACCTCAATCATGCCGTCATCCGGCTCCTTGGTCGTGATATGCTGCAGCCACACGCCTGGCGCCGAAATGATATTTACAAAGGTATTGCTATGTCTTCCCGCATACCGCAGGAACTCGAACGAAATTCCCGCAATCACCGGGATCATCAGTATACGCACCACGATCCGCATCAGCGTGCTGTCCACCCGAATGAAGAAGAACAGGACAATGCTGATGATCACCACGAGTACCAGGAAGCTCGTTCCGCATCGCTTGTGGAACCGGGAGCTCTTCCGCACGTTCTCCACCGTCAACGGCTTCCCGTGCTCTATGCAATTGATGCACTTGTGCTCTGCGCCGTGATAACCGTACAGGCGCCGAATATCTTTCAGAAGCGAGATTCCGATCATGTAGACAAGGAAGATCGCCAGACGGATCACACCCTCCAGAATCGCCATCACCGCATCACTCCGGATTGTTTTCCCTAAGAGCTTCGTCATCAGCACCGGCAAAACAACGAACAGCCCCACCGCCAGTACCAGCGAAACCGCAATGGTAATGCCCGACCAGAAAGCTTCCTCACGAGCCTTTTTCTCCGGAGATTTCTCCACATTCTCTTCTTCATCTTCGTAGAAGGAGGAGGAGAAATTCATTGCCTTCATGCCTGTCACCAGCGAATCGATGAAAGACAGAACGCCGCGAATAAAAGGGAGCTTACTCCAGATCGTCTTATCACCGATTCCATGAACCTCATCCAGACCGATCTCAACCTCTCCGTTTGGCTTGCGCACAGCAACCGCCATCTGACTTTTGTTGCGCATCATGACGCCTTCCAGCACCGCCTGACCGCCGATTCCGGAATAATGCTGACGTCTTCTCTTCTTCGCCATAATGTTCTTCTCCTGGGATAGTTACAAATATATGTGTATCTGCCAACGTACAACGGAGGAACCGAATGATTCCCATGCCGCATCGGCAGGAATCATTCGCCTCCTCACATATAACTTCTAGATATCCTTTCTGCTATGTCCGTTCTGCATTTCTTCCAAAAACTCAATGAAAGCATCGACAACTTCAAACATTGAGCAAAACAGACACATGTGTTTACCATGCTTACGTTGTAATGTAAACGTAAAGAGGTTGGGGCAATTCCTTGCTCCAACCTCCGTCATCGCCTGAAACCGATATCTTAGCTAAGACCGTATTTCTTGTTGAACTTATCAATGCGACCCTTAGCATTTGCTGCCTTCTGCGTGCCGGTGTAGAAAGAGTGGCACTTGGAGCAAACCTCGACGTGGATCTCAGAAACGGTGGATCCAGTTACGAAAGTATTGCCGCAGTTGCAGGTAACGGTTGCCTGATAATACTGAGGATGAATTCCTTCTCTCATGTTCGACTACCTCCTTCGTGCAAGCGCTGTCGTGAATGATCTATCATTCACTCACCTACATGAGCCGTCAGGGACGGTCACGTGCTGTCAGTTCAAAACAGCTCTGTGATTATATCATCGACATTCGCGAACCGCAAGATGAAAGTTTCCTTATCTAATGTTGTACTTCGCATACATCTGCTCCCGAAATTCCGAATCGTTCAACACTCTGTTCAATGCATCTTTATCTGCTCCTGTTGCTGTCATTACCTGAAACAAACCAATGATATGCCCCTCTCCTTCCAACATTCCTTCTCGCCGTCCTTGCTCAATGCCTTCCTTCACTCCTCGGATTCTCTCATGTCTCAGTTTATCTTCTAAGTCCATATAACTCCTCCGTACTTCCGCGCTCTGTTTTGCCTTCTGAACCTCACGCTCTACTTCTGTGCAAAAGTCATCCTCCGGCTTCAGCCCGTTTACCAGATCCAGAAAGTTCTTTAATTCCTGATTGATGTCATCTTCCGTTCCCTTGGTGTTTAGGAACACCTTTGTTGTTCCGTCCTCCAGGATCAGAGTTTTGTCTGATTCTTCGTAATTCCGAAACCGATAGATGTGGCGCCCCTTGCCGAAGATGTCAAATGTTCCGATCACGACGACGTACGACTCTGGCAAGCCTGCATAGCTCATGCCAGTCCTCAATAACTGCTCGTCCATCATGCACTGGTAATATCTGGTCCGTCTTCGCTCATCGCCTTCCTGGCGCATCTGCATTTCGA
>CAYLUU010000007.1:0-39244 GCA_964386925.1 uncultured Sarcina sp.
GGCAAATCCACCTTCCTGAAGACCCTGAACCGCATGAACGACCTGGAAGAGGGCGTACGGATTGAAGGCAGTGTTAAGCTGGACGGCGTGGATATCAACAAGGATATGGATGCCATTGAGCTGAGAAAGCGTGTCGGCATGGTATTCCAGCAGCCGAATCCGTTCCCGAAGAGCGTATATGAGAACGTAGCATATGGTCCCCGCATCAACGGAATTCACAAAAAATCAGAGCTGGACGAAATTGTAGAGCGCAGTCTTCGTCAGGCGGCCATCTGGGATGAGCTGAAGGATCGTCTTCACAAGAGCGCCATCGGCCTGTCCGGTGGACAGCAGCAGAGACTCTGCATTGCTAGAACACTGGCAGTGGAGCCGGAGGTTATCCTGATGGATGAGCCTACCTCGGCGCTGGATCCGATTTCGACATCCAAGATTGAGGATCTTGCTATCGAACTGAAGCAGAATTATACGATTGTAATCGTTACGCACAACATGCAGCAGGCCAGCCGTATCTCGGACAACACGGCGTTCTTCCTGCTGGGCGAGCTGGTTGAATACAACAAGACGCAAAAGCTGTTCTCGATCCCGGCGGATAAGAGAACCGAGGATTATATTACCGGACGTTTCGGTTGATAACGAGGGAATGCCGGACAGAAAATCCTTCGGTGATTTTCTGCATCGGACGATTATGTGATACCGGGGGCCAAAGAACCCAAACTCCGATGAGAGATTGTGATTGTTAGGAGTTGTGACCTTGGCCCCAACATCATTTATGTTGCCTGTTGCGTGGAGCATATGACAGGAGATGGAGGCAAGCGTGAGAAATCGTTTTGATTCGCAGCTGCAGCAGCTGAACAAAATGCTGATTCACATGGGCGAGTTGTGCTCGATCGCAATTGAGAATGCGACAAAAGCACTGCAGGATGGTAATATAGACATGGCCAATGAGGTTATGTTGGCAGATGCAGAGATTGATCATGAGGAACGCGAGATTGAGCGTCTGTGCCTGACTCTTCTCCTGCAGCAGCAGCCGGTGGCACGAGATCTGCGTCAGATCTCGGCTGCATTGAAGATGATTACGGATATGGAACGTATCGGCGATCAGGCCTCAGATATCGCAGAAATCGTAGTCAGCGCCAAGATGTCGGAGACGACTGATTTCCCCAAGATTGTGGAAATGAGCGTTGCGGCAAGCCATATGGTTGAGAACAGCATCAAAGCCTTTGTGGACAAAAATCTGGAGCTGGCCAGCCAGGTAGAGGCAAGCGATGACGTTGTGGACATGATGTTCGATTCTGTAAAGACACAGCTGATTGATTACATCGGCGAGAATCAGGGACATGCGGCACACAAGGCAATCGATCTGATCATGATTGCAAAGTATCTGGAACGTATCGGAGATCATGCAACCAATCTGGCAGAATGGGTAACGTTCTCCATTACCGGAGTGCATGAAGCAAAGCTGGATACCAAGCTTCCTGCCGAGAAGGAATAATTATTACGGGGGAAGCCGTGAGCGGGCGGCAGCAGACCGCCCGGTATAAGAGTGAGAATAAAATGATCTACTGTGTAGAGGATGATGAGAACATCCGCGATTTGATTGTATATACGCTGGAGAATACGGGATTTCAGGCGAAGGGGTTTGAAGATGGCAAGAGTTTCAAAGAGGCTCTTCGGGAAACAAAGCCGGAACTGATCCTTTTGGATGTGATGCTGCCGGGAGAGGATGGCATTTCACTGCTCAAGGGGGTTCGCGCGGGCAGTGAAACGGCACACATTCCGGTGATTATGGCAACCGCAAAGGGTGCGGAATTTGACAAGGTAAAGGCACTGGATCTCGGCGCAGATGACTATGTGACTAAGCCTTTCGGGATGATGGAGCTGGTGAGCCGTATCAAAGCGGTTCTTCGACGCAGTGGCAGTGCTGAGGCCTACGATGAGGATATCCTGGCACTCGGCGAAATCGCGATGAATGTGAAAAAGCATCAGGTGACGGTTGCTGGTGAGGCAGTAGCACTGACCTTAAAGGAGTATGAGCTTCTCAAAAAGCTTATGATGAATTCAGAGGTGGTTCTGACCAGAGATCAGCTGCTCGAGGATGTCTGGGGGTATGATTTCGACGGAGAAACCAGAACCGTGGACGTTCATGTGAGGACACTGCGTCAGAAGCTTGGCACTGCAGGCGAACGGATTGAAACGGTTCGCGGTGTCGGATATCGGATTCGGGGATAGTATGCGCAGAAGAATTCAGAAGAGCATGTTCCTGGTAATCGGCGTGACGCTGGCAATTGCCTATGCGATCACGCTTTTGTTCGTCTATGCCAGAATTCGTTCGCTGGCCCAGGAAAGCATTGAACGTGTTGCCGAGTACACCGCTGCCGCAGTGAACATTGCGGGGGAGACCTATCTGCAGAAGCTCGATGATGTGGAGAAAAATACTCGAATCACATTGATCAATGCAGAAGGAACGGTGATGTACGATTCTGTGCAGGATGAGTATACACTGGAAAATCACAAGAGCCGCCCGGAGGTAAAGGATGCGCTGAAAAAAGGAATCGGCCGGGATGTGCGCCGCTCCGATACCGTGGGGCAGGACATGTTCTATTGTGCGGTTTTGCTGGAGGACGGAAATGTGCTGCGCGTGTCGATGGCAGTTCGTAGTGCAACCAATACAGCGTTGGCATTGCTGCCGGTGATGGGATTGATTGCTGTCGTGATGCTGACTCTGGCCTATGTGGTCGCCAAGCGTCAGGCAAGAGCGTTGGTCCAGCCGATCAATGAGCTGAACCTGGATCGACCGTTGGACAATGATGTCTATGAGGAATTGCATCCGTTGCTGCAGCGTATTGAAGACTCCAACCGGACCAAAAATGTGGTGGCAGAAATGCGTAAGGAGTTTTCGGCAAATGTATCTCATGAGCTGAAAACACCGCTGACATCCATTTCAGGATATGCAGAAATTATGCGTGACGGATTGGTGAAAAGCGGTGATGTGCCGAAATTTTCGGATCGAATCTATAAAGAGGCACAACGCATGCTGACGCTGATTGATGACATCATTCAGCTCTCACGGCTGGACGAGGGCAGGCTGGGACAATCCGAGGAATTGGTGGATCTCTTTGAGATGTCACATGATATTGTCAGCCGTCTGGGAGCAAAGGCGTCCGATTGCGGCGTTCATGTAGAACTGTCCGGAGAATCCTGCAGCATTTATGGGGTTCGAAGGCTTCTGGATGAAATGATCTATAACATCACGGAGAACGCGATTAAATACAATCGCAGAGGAGGACGGGTTGACATCTGGGTTGGAAAGCTGATGAATACCCCGGAGGTTATCGTTACAGATAATGGAATTGGAATTGCAAAGGATCAGCAGGAACGTATCTTTGAGCGATTTTACCGCGTAGATAAGAGCCGCTCCAAGGAAACCGGGGGAACCGGACTTGGCTTATCTATTGTAAAGCATGGCGCAGAACTGTCGCATGCGGATATAAAGGTGACCTCTGAATTGGGGAGAGGAACCAAGATGGAGCTGGTGTTCCATCCGAAGGTACAGGAGAGCAGTCAATCAAAATAAATGCGGTCAGTATGGACGAGTTAGTGCCTGTGACTGTTAAGAGAACGTAAGAGATTGTTGAAATCTCTTACGTTTCTTTACGTACTTTACAAAGATTTTACATAAATGCACTTTTAATTTTACATGGATTTAATATGATAGCTTCGGAGTAGAAGGAAAACACGAGAAAAAGAGGAGAGATCATATGTCGGATCTTGCAACAACGTTATTTGGATTGCTCGGCGGTTTGGCGTTGTTTTTGTATGGTATGAACCAGATGAGCGAGTCTTTGCAGAAGGCTGCCGGTGAAAAAATGCGCAGCATTCTGGGATTTCTGACACGAAATTCGCTGATGGGGGCTTTGGCTGGTGCATTGGTGACGGCTGTTCTGCAGTCTTCGAGTGCAACAACGGTTATGGTAATCGGATTTGTCAGTGCAGGCCTTATGGGACTGCCGCAGGCAATCTCCGTGATTTTTGGTGCCAACATCGGAACGACGATGACGGCGCAGCTCATTGCTTTTGATATCAGCGATTACATCTATCCCATTCTGTTTATCGGTTTTATTGTTCAGTTTATCTCCAAGAATGAAAAGGTTAAAAACATTGCAATGGTTTTCTTCTCCTTTGGACTTCTTTTCGAAGGAATTGAGATCATGTCTTCTGTGATGAAGCCGTTGGCCTCCAGTCCGATTTTTACGGAACTGATGGGAAAGGTGAGAGATGTGCCTGTGCTGGGCATTTTACTGGGACTGTGCATGACATTGGTGGTTCAGTCCTCCTCTGCTACCATTGCGGTTCTTCAGAGCTTTGCATCGCAGGCAGGGCCGGACGGAGTGACAAGTGTCATTGGATTGACCGGTGCAATCCCGATTCTGCTGGGAGACAATATCGGAACGACCATTACAGCACTTCTTGCCTCTGTTGGACAGAGCAGGGATGCCAAACGAACGGCAGTAGCACACAGCTGTTTCAATATCAGCGGCAGTATTGTATTTGCTTTTCTGATTCCCTGGTTTGCTAAATTCGTTCAGTTTATTTCTCCCAAGGGACCGGAGGTGGAGGTGATCTCCAGACAGATTGCAAATGCACATACCACCTTCAATGTAGTGTGCACTCTGATCTGGCTTCCTTTGATTGGGATCATGGTCAAGCTTGTATGTCGTATTGTTCCGGACCACCCGGTCATTGCGATTGCGGAATCCGGGAACAGTGAACCGAAATTCCTTGATTTGCGTATGGTATCTCAGCCGCAGGCTGCGCTGATTCTGGCTACAAAGGAAATTCGGCGCTGCATTGAGGATACGGCAGAGATTCTGGATGATATGCGCGTGACAGTTCTTGGTACAAATGCAACGGGCGACGGTGCAGAGCTTGTGACAGTAGATGGAAGCTTTGAAGAAAAGTACAAAAACAGCAAGGCTGTGCAGAAGAGCGTCATGGATTATATTACAGAGCTCTTCTCAAGCGGTTCGCTGACGCCGGAACAGGCAGATCAGGCATCCGGCCTTATGGCCTTGGTCAGCAATGTGAATCGTATTACGGATCGATGCAGCGACATTGTGACGGATATTGCAAGGCTGGAAGGGGAAGGCAGAAAATTGTCTGAGGATGCCACCGCAGAGCTGGAAAAATGCTTCAATGCGGCAAGAAAACTGTACCGGCTTTCCACAATGCTGCTGCGGGAGAATGAAGAAAAGACGACAGACGCTGCTGCGGTAACCAAGGCCAAGAATAAGCTCCATAAGGCGGTGCGTCAGTTCAATAAGGCTCATTTGAGACGCGTTGAAAACGGAACATGTACCAAAGCTATGACGGAGGTTTATTCCGGGCTGCTGTATAATGTAGAACGTATTGCAGATAACTGTGTAGCTATCTCCGAAGAAATGCTGGAAGACGGAGAAGAGCTTCAGAGACTGACGGGGACAGAGTCGGTACAGCAGTTGAATGTCTGAATATTGAAATGCGAGTGGTGAAAATACCAAAGTTGAATGGGAGAGGTTCCTGCCGAAAACGGTGGGACCTCTCTTTTTATACGGGTATGGTGCTTTGAAAATGTGAAAATGTGAATAACTGCATTTCTTTTCTGAAACGCAATTGTAGATAGGTAACAAAAGTGAATATACCGTTTTTGTAAAGAATAATGAAAATGATCAGATGTGCAAAATAATTCACGAAAATGATTGCGAATCATCGAAACGGGGGATAGTATAAAGCTATCGAGTGAACCGGATAATCCGCATCGTAGAAGGAGGCGATGGAAAGGAATCCCGTTCGAACCCATATCTTTATAGCTACTTGATTTACTTAAGGCATCATTCAAAGGTTTCCATTATCTTTTGAAAACAGGTTGATCTTCCGACAGAAACATCTTCTCAGACAAGAAATCCGGTAATTATAGAAAACGAAAAATATATTCACAATTACACATGACAATTATCATTTCATTTTGAGTGATATCTCGTCAAAGGTTCGAAAAGCGGGAATGGATGGGATCGGCATGGCGGAATCATGACACTATGTCGGATAGAATGAACACATGATATTTAGAATCGATGCTTTCTGAATTCCTCGAGAAGGGAAAGGCACATTGGGATGAATTCTCACGGACGAAAATCCTTCTGGCCGAGTCCCTGAATATCTGCAGAAGAGCCGCTGGGTACGGCGGTCTTTGTCTTACCATACGTATTTCTCCATATCTGCCCACAAGGCCGTAACGGCCGAACAGATGGTGCGGCAGTGCATGTCAGAAAGTGACGCAGGATTTTATTCCATAGGCCCCGTCATGGAATATGCGGCGCAATAGAATGCACTGCTGCGCCTATTTGCGTTCATAAGACATATCAGGGGATGTTTGGTATAATGTATATATTTGTTTACCACCAGGTCGAAGGTTCGCGAATGCAAGGAGAATAAATGGCTTCCAGATACGATGATTACGACTATGATCGCCAAAGTGATGACTATGGATATCCGGACGGGGGATGGGACGATGGATCCGGGAATTACGACGAATACGGTTATGACGATCGATATTCTCACGAGTATGACGACTTAGATGAGTATGAACGATATGATCGGCAGGATCTGGAATATGATCAGCCGGATGACTATGAGTATGGCATGAGAAAAGGCACAAAGCGCAGCGGACGGAAGGGAAAAGCCGCGGGGAAAAAGTCCTCCAGTCGCCAGAGAGTCGGAACACCAAGTCGGAAAAAGAAAAAGAAGAAAAAAGGCGGCTCGCCAATTGTTGCAATTATTCTCCTGCTGGTAGTGCTGATGGGAGCATTTGGCGCGAAACTTTTTCTGGATCGGTATTCGTATTCCAAGGAGCAGGCAGATCTGGCAGAGCAGTTTGGCGTACAGGGAGAGGATGATATTCCGATTGTCTGGGGCAATGAACTTTCTGATGTGCATGCCAAACGCATCAATGGCGTCGATTACATGTCACTGGATGATGTGAAGAACAACCTGAACAGCCGGTTTTATTATGGAGTACAGAATGCATCGGACGAGACTGGGATGGTTCTGTATTGTATGCCGACCTATAAGCTGATGACTGTAGTTGGAAGTCAGACAGTTACAGGCGATGATGGCAGCAGTCAGACGTTGGAATACGCCCCTGCAGTTCGTGTAGATGGAACGATATATCTGGCCTTGAATTTCGTTAAACAGTACACCAATTTTGGGATGACAGCGTACGAGAACCCGAATCGCCTGCAGATCGATACCAATTGGGAAACGCAAACCATTGCGACGATCAGCCATAAGACACAGATTCGCACTTCGGGAGGAATTAAGAGCCCGGTAGAAGAGCAGCTGGAGAAAAACGAGACGGTAACGGTGCTGGAGCAGATGGAGAACTGGTCCAAAGTGAAGTCGGCAGATTCTGTGATTGGTTACGTGGAGAACCGAAGGCTTTCCGACATCCGGTCGGAAGATCCGACCCCGGTGACCGATTACACGGAACCGGAATACACGCACCTTACAGTAGATGGCAAGATCAATATGGCCTTCCATAATGTATGGGGATCACAGGGAAATGTGACCTTGACCTCTTACATGGAACAGACGAAAAGCGTGAACGTGATTGCACCTACCTGGTATTGGGTCAATGACGATAACGGCAACATGGATAAGGCGGCCACGACAGAATATGTGACACAGGCACACAGTATGGGATGCCAGGTATGGGCTGTCGTAGACAATATCAATTCCAGCACATTGACAGACAATCATACCTTCCTGACAACGCTGGATTCCAGAACGAATCTGATCAGTCAGCTGATACAGGAGGCCTCGACCTATGGCTTTGATGGAATCAACGTGGATTTTGAGCTGATCCCGGAAGAAAACGGAGAGGATTATATAGAGTTCATTCGCGAACTGTCGATTGCCTGCAGGAATGCTGGCGTGATTTTGTCGGTGGATAATTATCCGAGTTATGCCTTCAATTCACATTACCATCTGGATGAGCAGGCTAAATTCGTGGATTATGAAATTGTTATGGGCTATGATGAGCATTATGCAGGAAGCCAGGAGGCGGGAAGCGTTGCATCCATCAGCTATGTAACAGAAGGTATTCAGATGGCGCTGGATGCTGGTGTGGATAAGGATCGCCTGATTAATGCGGTTCCTTTCTATTCCCGCATATGGAAGACACAGAACGGATCGGTGTCTTCTGAGGCATATGGCATGCAGGATATTCAGGACTATATTACAAGCCATGGCATGACGCAGAACTGGGACGCGACAACCGGACAAAATTATGCAGAGATGACAGATGCCGATGGCACTCTGGTACAAATCTGGGTGGAGGATGCTCAGTCGATTCAGCAGAAGCTGGATGTGATGCAGAGCTACGGCATCAAGGGCGTTGCAGAGTGGAAGCTGCAGTATGAAACAGCGGATGTGTGGGATGTAATATCCAATTATGTAACATCTGAGTAAGAAGGTGATAGAAATGCTGACACAGTATGTGTCCATGACAGAGGAGAACATTGACGAAGAAATCATTGCGAAGGCAGGAGAAATCTTGCGGGAAGGCGGGCTGGTAGCATTTCCGACAGAAACCGTATATGGCCTGGGCGGTGATGCGCTGAACCCGGAATCCTCCAGAAAGATTTATGCGGCAAAGGGCAGACCGTCAGATAATCCTTTGATTGTTCACATCTGCCGCATGGAGGATCTTCCGCACATCGTGCAGGAAATTCCGGAAGAGGCGAAGAAACTGGCAAAAGCTTTCTGGCCGGGACCGTTGACCATGATTTTCCGCAAAAGCGAGGCAGTTCCGTATGAAACAACCGGCGGACTTGAGACGGTTGCAGTTCGTTTTCCGAGCAATCGGATCGCCAGTGCACTGATTGCGGCAGAAGGGGGATACATTGCGGCGCCATCTGCCAATCGCTCCGGGCGTCCGTCACCTACAATTGCACGCTACTGCCGGGAGGATCTGGATGGTCGTGTGGAAATGATCATTGATGGCGGCGAAGTGGGGATTGGACTGGAATCTACGATTATTGATCTGACGGAGGAGAAACCTACGATTCTGCGGCCGGGTTATATTACGCAGAAGATGTTGGATGAGATACTCGGAAGCGTAGATATTGATCGGACCATTCTGTCTGCTGACTGTAAGGAGAAACCCAAAGCACCGGGAATGAAGTACCGCCATTATGCACCGAAGGGTGATCTGACAGTGGTGGAAGGAGAGCCGCAGAAAGTTGCGGAATACATTAACCGGGAATTACAAAAGGCAAGGGAAAATGGTGCGCGTACCGGGGTGATCTGTACCGACGAAACGAAGGCCATGTATCAGGCAGACTGTGTGAAAAGTGCAGGAAGTCGTTCTGATGAAGAAGAAATTGCAAGAGAACTGTTCCGCATTCTGAGGGAGTTTGATGATGAAGGATGTGAAATTATGTTTTCGGAGTCGTTTCGAAGTCAGGGAATCGGAATGGCAATTATGAACCGTCTGATGAAGGCGGCCGGACAGAAAATTGTCTCTGTGTAGCAATGCGACGGGAAGCTGCCAGAGCTGGCGAGATCTGAAATTTAACACTACAGTGAGGAGGGAACACAATGATAGCAATTGCAAGTGATCACGGCGGATATGATCTGAAGCAGGTTGTCATCCATCACCTGGAGGAGCAGGGATATGAGGTGAAAGATTTCGGCACACATGACAAAGGCTCCTGCGATTACCCGGACTATGCGGGGCCGGCGGCACAGTGTGTGGCAGACGGTGAGGCAGAGAAGGGCATTGTCATCTGCACAACGGGGATTGGCGTCAGCATGGTGGCGAACAAAATTCCCGGGGTTCGCTGTGCTCTGTGTCACGATGTAACGACTGCAAAACTTACAAGACAGCATAATGATGCGAATGTTCTGTCGATTGGTGCGGGAGTCATTGGCGAAAATGTTGCATTGGACGTGGTAGATACCTTCCTGAAAACGGAGTTCTCGCAGGGAGAGCGTCATGCAAGACGTGTTGAAAAGATTGCAGAATATGATAAAAAGCGGTAAAACGATAAGGATAAAAACGACTGAAAGAGTTGCCTTGTGGGACGACACTTTCGACGCAAACGACAGAAATAATAGAGCTCTTTAAGCATAGGAGGCTGACATGGGAAAAGTTGTTGTTATGAATCATCCGCTGATCCAGCATAAGATCGGATTTATCCGCAGAAGAACCACCGGCACGAAGGCATTTCGCGAGACGGTTGGCGAGATTGCCATGCTTCTGTGCTACGAGGCCACCAGAGACCTGGAGCTTACAGATGTGGAGATTGACACGCCGGTTGCACATTGTGTTGCAAAAGAACTGAAGGGCAAAAAGCTTGCGGTTGTTCCGATCCTGCGCGCAGGACTTGGAATGGTGGACGGCATGCTGCAGATGATCCCGGCAGCCAAGGTTGGACATATCGGAATGTATCGTGATCCGGCAACACTAAAGCCGGTAGAGTATTATTGCAAGCTTCCGGCAGACTGCGCAGACCGTGAGGTCTTCGTTGTGGATCCTATGCTGGCAACCGGCGGCTCCTCTGTGGATGCCGTTGCACAGCTGAAAAAGCATGGATGTGAGAAGATTCATTTCCTGTGCATCATTGCAGCACCGGAAGGCGTGAAAGCCTTTACAGAGGCACACCCGGATGTAGATCTTTACATTGGCGCACTGGATGATCACCTGAATGAGCATGGATATATTGTTCCTGGTCTCGGAGATGCAGGCGATCGCATTTTCGGAACCAAATAAGGCGTATAGGAGAGCAGCATGTCAGTGTCAGCAAAACGGACGGATTATATTTCCTGGGACGAGTATTTTATGGGAGTTGCCCAGCTCGCCGGGATGCGGTCCAAGGATCCGAACACGCAGGTTGGTTCCTGCATTGTGAGCAAAGAGCATAAGATCCTGTCCATCGGCTATAATGGGATGCCGCGCGGCTGTGATGATGATAAATTTCCCTGGGAGAGGGAAGGGCAGCCCTTGATGACAAAATATCCCTTTGTCACGCATAGCGAACTGAATGCGATTCTGAATTATCGCGGTGGCTCGCTGGAAGGGGCAACGCTGTATGTTTCACTGTTTCCGTGCAACGAATGTGCCAAGGCGATTATTCAGGCTGGGATCGCCAAGGTTATCTACAAGAGCGACAAGTACGCCGGAACCGACAACAATGTGGCCAGCAAGCAAATGTTCGATGCAGCTGGTGTAATCTATGAGCAATACCGGGAAACCGGACGTCACATCGAATTAGCCGTATAAACTGCCTATGATATTAAGTCGACAGCGAAATTACAAAAATAAGAATCACAAACTGCTCCGGGGAGTTAAGCTACTCTCCGGAGCTCTTGTGCTGTCAGTGATGCTGGAAACAGCCGGTTCCGTGCAGGTTTACGCAACGCAGGAGACACAGGCAGCTCTGAATCAGGCCAAAAAGGAAGCAAAACAGACACAGGAGGCAGTGGAAGCCGGACAGGATACCATTGATGATCTGGGCGAGACGAAGAGTGTACTGAGTGATAAGCTGACCGATCTGAATTCTCAGCTCAGCGAGATCTCTACAAACCTGGCGCAGCTCTCTTCCCGTATCAGCGATAAGAATCAGGAGATTGAAGACAAACAGGAAGAGATCGACCAGACTCAGGATGAACTGGATGAGGCAATCGCTGCGCAGCAGAAGCAGTATGAGAACATGAAGAAGCGAATTCAGTTCCTGTACGAAAGAGGTAATGTCTATTATCTGGAAATCCTTCTGCATTCCAGTTCCTACAGCGAGTTGCTGAATCGGAGTACTTATATCGAACAGCTGAATCAGTATGATCAGAAAACGCTGGAGCAGTACAAAAAGACCGCACAGGAAGTAAAGGAAAAAAAGGAAGAGCTGGAAAAGGAACAGGAGGAGCTCCAGTCAGAGCAGGAGGAACTGGAGTCGCTTCATGCGGATGTGAACGATCAGGCCAATCAGGTTTCCAGTCTGGTGAGTGACACTGCAAGCTCCCTGAATTCCACCAATGCGCAGATTGATTCCGTGGAGGATGCTGTAGCTCTCCTGCAGGATCAGCTGGATGCGCAGAATGCTACGGTGTCAGCGTTGGAAAAGCAGCTGGCAGAAGAACGAAGACTGCAGGCGGTTTCTGATGCATCGACCTGGAGATCGCTCGACAGTATCACTTTTGAGGAGGGAGATCGCACACTTCTGGCAAATCTGATTTATTGTGAAGCGGGCGGTGAATCCTATGAGGGGCAGCTGGCAGTGGGGGCGGTTGTGATGAACCGCGTGATGTCCGGTGCCTTTCCGTCAACGGTTTCCGGTGTAATCTACCAGAGCAATCAGTTCTCTCCGGCCATGTCAGGCCGTCTTGCGGTGGCGCTGGCTAATGACGAAGCGACAGCGTCCTGCTATCAGGCTGCGGATGCTGCGATGTCCGGACAGACAAACGTAGACAATTGCCTGTTCTTCCGGACCCCGATTGATCAGGTGACTCCGAAGTATCGCATTGGCGGACATATTTTCTACTGATAAATGTGTGGATATTTTGTATCGATAGCACCTGTCAATGTCAAGCCCTAACCCTTTATTAAAAAAGAATTAAATCATTGCGTGCATAAGGGTGAATTTGTATCATGTTATCTGTTCGGTACGTGACGATATCAACGTGGATCGGCCCCATCGGACATTCTCGAATATAAAATTGAGATGCGGATGCTGAATGGCTACGCGTCTTAATTGAGACTTGAAATCAGCGAAGGGAATGACATGCGGGACGTATCAAGAGTACTGAGGAATTTATCAATGATCGGCCAGCTGGGATTGTCACTTGTGACACCAACGCTGATGTGTCTCTTGTCGGCATACTGGCTGAATACTAGAATGGGGGCACCGCTGTGGATCTATATTCCGGCGCTCATTCTGGGCCTTGGAGCATCTGCTATGACAGCCTGGAAACTGTATCAGTCGATCATGCAGAAGAGAAAGAAAGAAGACTCCTCAAGGAAGACGGCATTTAACCGGCATTATTGATGCCGGGAGCGGTTGCGGAGAAGAGGTGGATGAAATGAAAATGTCCAAAGCGGTGCGGGAATCAACCGGTTTTGTGGCAAAGGGCGTAGCAGTGTCCACGGTTGTTCTGCTGGTTGTTTTTTTTATACTGCATTTATTCGTCCCGGGGGTTCCTTTTGGATGGAAGGTTGTGCTCGGAGGAATTCTGGGATATCTGGTAGCGGTTGGGAACTTTCTGATCATGGCAATTGTGGCTGAAAAGGCTGCAGCGGATGATAATTTTGACAATGCAAAGCGTCGGATGGCAGTGTCTTACCGCTATCGAACTCTGGCGCAGATCGTGTTCATCGTCCTGGCACTGGTGCTTCCCTTCATCAATGCAGTGGCAGCGATTATTCCGCTGCTGATTCCGGGATTTCTGATTCGCGGAAAAGGCGTCTGGGATTATCGCAAAAAGAGGTAATGATCCATGGAATTTTCAATTGAAGGAGCCAAAATACTGTGGAGAATCCCGACCGGGATTCCGATCCTGGGGGACATTCTGATTTCGGAGACGCTGGTCATGTCCTGGGTGGTTATGGGAGTGATTCTGGCGCTTTGCCTGTTTCTGACGCATGACCTGAAGGTGGAGAATATCACAAAGCGTCAGGCAGTGGCAGAATGGCTGGTGGAACTGGCAACGAACTTTGTGCGGAATAATACCGGCGGAACGAAGTTTGACAGCTTGATCCCGTTTATCGCTGCATTGTTTTCAACCAGTATTATTTCCAATCTGGTCTGCCTGGTCGGAGCATGGAGTCCGACAGCAGATCTGTCGACGGAAGCGGCATGGGCTGTGGTTGTGTTCATTATGATTACGGCTACGAAGATTAAGACGAACGGATTGGGCGGCTATCTGAAGGGATATACACAGCCGATTGCGGTAATGACACCCTTCAATGTTCTATCCGAACTGGCAACGCCGGTGTCAATGGCTTGCCGTCATTTCGGCAACATTTTATCCGGTGTCGTAATTGATGGGTTGATTTACTGGGCTCTGGCACTTGCTTCTTCTGCAATTCTCGGACTGATTCCGGGGGTGGTAGGAAAGGTTCTGTCGAATATTCCGATTCTGGATGTAGGTATTCCGGCGATTTCGTCGCTGTATTTTGACTGGTTTACCGGATTTATGCAGGCATTTATTTTCTGTATGCTGACGACAATGTATATTGCCAATGCAGCAGAGGAATAATCATCACCCATAACAACACAACAGGAGGTATATCATGGGAGATTTTCAGTTACTGGCAAGAGGTATTGCACTGGCGGGCTGTGGTATCGGTGCTGGCTGCGCACTGATCGCAGGTATCGGACCTGGTATTGGTGAAGGTAATGCAGTAGCAAAGGCTCTGGAGGCAATCGGAAGACAGCCGGAGTGCAAGAGTGATGTTACCAGCACGATGCTTCTGGGCTGCGCCATTGCAGAGACAACAGGTATCTACGGCTTCGTTACCGGTCTGCTGCTGATCTTTGTAGCACCTGGAATGTTCATGAACTATTTGCAGTAACAGCCGGCAGGAGGAATGGGTATGGAGACACAAAGTCTCGTTACGATTGTCCCGTGGACCTTCATCGCAACGATTATCAACCTGTTTCTGACTATGCTGCTGGTGAAAAAGTTCCTGTTCAAGCCGATTAATAAGGTCTTGGAACAGCGCAGAGAGCTGTCGGAAAAGGAACTGAAGGACGCAAGAGCTGCAAAGACGGAGGCGGATGAGCTGAAGGCAGAGTATGAGAGCAGCCTTTCGGATGCCCGTGCGGAGGCAGCACAGATCATTCAGAATGCTCAGCAGGAAGCGCAGAGAAAGGCAGATCAGACGATTCGCGACGCAGAGCAGCAGGCGTCCGGCATTCGCTCGCGAGCAGAAGCGGACATTGCGCAGGAGAAAAAGAAAGCAATCAATGAGGCCAAGGATGAAATCGGCGGTCTTGCCATGGATATTGCCGGCAAGGTTGTTGAGAAAGAAATCCATGAAGAGGATCACCGCAAGCTCATTGATGATTTCCTGGATCATGTAGGAGAGGCGTCATGACGAACACCGGTAGATTATACGGAAAGAGCCTGTATGATCTGGCTGTGTCTGAGAACCTTTCGGAAGATATTATGGAGCAGATGCAGCTGGTGCAGGAACTGTTCCGGGAGAATCCGGATTACATCCGGCTGCTGCAGGAGCCGTCAATTCCGAAAAAGGAACGGCTTGGTTTGTTAGATCAGGCTTTCGGCGATGCACTTCAGCCGTATCTTCTGAATTTCCTGAAGGTTCTGACAGAACGCGGATTTCTGCGTGAATATCCTGCATGCGTGAAAGGCTATCGTGAGCAGTATTGCCAGGCAAACGGCATTGTGGATGCAATGGTCGTCAGTGCAGCAGAACTTGATCCGGCACAGCGGCAGCGGCTGCAGGAAAAGCTTCAGACGATCAGCGGCAAAAAGGTAATTCTGCATGAAAAAACAGACGCCTCTGTATTGGGCGGTGTGCGTGTGGAAATGGACGGAAAACTATATGACGGAACCGTTCAGGGGAGACTTTCGGATTTGCGAAAGCACCTGAATGAAACGGTTTTGTAGATGTTGTTGTGTAGAACAAAGGATGTGGCTTAAATGGAACTGAAACCTGAAAAAATATCCGAGGTGATCCGCAGCCAGATTAAATATTATGAGAATGCGATCATCCAGAATGAAACCGGTACGGTTCTGACAGTAGGCGACGGAATCTCTCGTGTCAGCGGTCTGATGAACTGCGTGTCCGGTGAGCTTCTGGAGTTCGAGAACGGGACATACGGTATGGCCCAGAATCTGGAGGAAACCAGTGTGTCTGCTGTTCTGTTCGGCAGTGATACCGGTATTCGTGAAGGCCAGACGGTGAAGCGAACCGGACGAGTGGTATCGGTACCGGTTGGCGAAGCAATGATCGGCAGAGTCGTAAATGCGATTGGACAGCCAATCGACGGCGTGGGTCCGATCGACAGCAAAGAATATCGGCCGGTAGAGTCCCCTGCTCCGGGAATCCTGGATCGGCAGCCGGTAACAGAGCCTCTGCAGACAGGAATCAAGGCAATTGATTCCATGATTCCGATTGGCCGCGGACAGCGTGAGCTGATCATCGGGGATCGCCAGACCGGAAAGACAACCATTGCGGTAGATACCATTCTGAACCAGAAGGGAAAGGATGTGATCTGCATCTATGTTGCCATTGGACAGAAACGTTCTACGGTGGCGAATCTGACAGAGCAGCTTAAAAAGAATGGTGCGATGGATTATTCCATTGTAGTTGCTGCGACTGCATCAGAGCCCTCACCGCTGCAGTACATTGCACCCTATGCAGGATGTGCAATGGGTGAGTATTTTATGAACAAGGGCAAGCACGTGCTGATCATCTACGATGATTTGTCTAAGCATGCGGTTGCCTACAGAGCACTTTCTCTTCTGATTCGTCGCCCGCCGGGACGTGAGGCATATCCGGGAGATGTATTCTATCTGCATTCCAGATTGCTCGAGCGCGCAGCGAAGCTTTCAGATGAGAAGGGCGGCGGATCCATGACGGCATTGCCGATCATTGAAACGCAGGCCGGGGATGTATCAGCTTACATTCCGACAAACGTAATTTCAATCACGGATGGACAGATTTTCCTGGAAACAGAGCTGTTCCACTCCGGCATTATGCCGGCTGTAAACCCGGGTATTTCGGTATCCCGTGTCGGCGGCAATGCACAGATCAAGGCGATGAAGAAGGTCGCAGGAACCCTGAAGCTGGTATATTCCCAGTATCGCGAGCTGCAGAGTTTTGCACAGTTCGGCTCAGATCTGGATAAGGACACCAAGGCTCGCCTGGATCAGGGCGCGCGGATTGTGGAGGTCCTGAAACAGAAGAATTCCGCACCGGTACCGGTAGAAAAGCAGATAGCAATTCTGTACGCTGTCACGAAGAACGTTCTGACGGAAGTACCTGTAGGAGCTGTTGCTGACTATGAGAGCGGTCTGTACTCCTATCTGGATCAGGATGCTGATGGACTGGCGGCGATGAATGCCATCCGGGAGACCGGAAAACTGGAAGCAGAGACAGAGGAGCATTTGAAAAAAGCTCTGGAGACGTACACAAAGCGCTTTCTGTCTGAGAGGTAACGGAGGACCAAGCGATGGCTGCTACGAATATGAAGGCGGTGAAGCTCCGGATTAAGAGTGTGCAGAACACGATGCAGATCACCAAAGCCATGCAGCTGGTGGCGGCATCCAAGCTTCGCAAGGCCAAGGAAAAGGCAGAAAAGAGCAAACCGTATTATGAAACACTGCATCGGACGCTGACGGATATCGCAGGCGGGAACACCGATTTTCAGTCGCAATACACCAAAAGCGGGAAAAGTGAAAAATGGCTGTATGTTGTCATTGCCGGCGATCGAGGTCTGGCCGGCGGATACAATGCCAATCTGTTCAAAAAGGTGGAAGAAGAGACGGCAGGGAAGGAATATACGGTTCTCCCTATCGGCAAAAAGGCTGTAGATTATTTTCAGCATAAAGGTGTCAGCATTCTGACGGAGGATTTTGCGGAGGCAGCAGGAATCGGCGCGTCGGATTGTTTTGAAATTTCCAGACTCCTGTGTGAGCAGTATCGAAAGGGAGCGTACGGGCATATTTCTCTGTGCTTTACCCGATTTGTATCGATGATGACGCAGACACCGGAAGTAACGGCGATGCTGCCATTGTCGGATTTTGCCGGAGAATGCCAAAATGCAGATGCTGCAGCAGAAGGTGCTGCAGGAAAAGCCAGAAACCTGATCCTGTATGAGCCGGATTCGGAGACAGTATTTGATACCATTGTTCCGGATTATTTGGCTGGAATCCTCTATACCGGCGTGAACGTATCGGTAGCCAGTGAGCTGGCAGCACGTCGTACGGCGATGGAAGCAGCTACCGATAATGCAGAAGAAATGATTGATACGCTGAGTCTGAATTATAACCGGGCGAGACAGGCAAGTATCACTCAGGAGATTACGGAGATTGTGGCCGGAGCAGAAGAGGCCGGCTGATCATTGTCTTCCTGCAGGGAGTGGATTCCGGAACAGGACGGCAATGTGACAGGTAAGGTTTGTTGAGAGAGGAACACTGGAATATGAGTGAACAACACAAAGGAAAGGTGATACAGGTCACGGGACCGGTCCTGGATATCCGCTTTTCTGAAGGAGAGCTCCCGGAACTGAACAATGCCATTGAGCTGATGGTGGGTGACCGGAAGCTGATCGCAGAGGTTGCCCAGCAGATTGGCGATGAAGTGGTGCGCTGCATTGCAATGAGTTCTACGGATGGGCTGGCGAGAGGAGCGGAGGCTGTAGATACGGGAGCACCGATTTCCGTACCTGTCGGCGAAGAGTGCCTGGGGCGTGTTTTCAATCTTCTGGGCGAGCCGGTAGACAATCAGCCGGCACCGCAGACGAAGGAGCGCTGGTCCATTCATCGCCCGGCACCCAGCTATGAGGAGCAGGTTCCGGCCCAGGAGATTTTCGAAACGGGAATCAAAGTTGTAGATCTGATTTGCCCTTACGCAAAGGGTGGTAAGATCGGCTTGTTCGGCGGAGCTGGTGTCGGGAAGACGGTGCTGATCATGGAGCTGATCCATAATGTAGCAACCGCACATGGCGGCATTTCTGTCTTCACCGGTGTTGGTGAACGTACCCGTGAGGGTAACGATCTGTACGGTGAGATGAAGGAATCCGGCGTTCTGGATAAGACAGCACTGGTATACGGACAGATGAACGAGCCGCCGGGAGCCAGAATGCGTGTTGGTCTTTCAGGACTGACGATGGCAGAGTATTTCCGTGATGTTAAGAATCAGGATGTATTGCTCTTTATCGACAATATTTTCCGTTTCACCCAGGCTGGTTCGGAGGTTTCCGCTCTGCTCGGCCGAATGCCTTCTGCCGTAGGGTACCAGCCGACATTGGCAACGGAGATGGGCGCATTGCAGGAACGTATTACGTCTACGAAGAAGGGATCGATTACATCCGTGCAGGCAGTTTATGTGCCGGCTGATGATCTGACGGATCCGGCACCTGCAACGACATTTACGCACCTGGATGCGACAACCGTTCTGTCTCGTGATATCGCAAGCCGCGGTATTTACCCTGCTGTAGACCCTCTGGAATCGACGAGCCGAATTCTATCTCCGGAGATCGTGGGAGAGGAACACTATAATGTGGCAAGAGGCGTGCAGAAGGTACTTCAGCGGTATCGTGAGCTGCAGGACATCATTGCCATCATGGGCATGGACGAGCTGTCGGACGAGGACAAAAAAGCAGTGTACCGCGCGCGGAAGATCCAGAACTTCCTGTCACAGAGCTTTTCGGTTGCGGAGCAGTTTACCGGCATTCCCGGAACCTATGTGCCGCTGAAAGAAACGATTCGCGGATTTAAGATGATCCTGGATGGCGAGTGCGATGATCTGCCGGAGAGTGCATTCCTGTTGGTTGGAACCATCGATGATGCATTCCGGAAAGCAGAGCAGTCTGCCGCCAACTAAGAAAGGATGCACAATGTCAACCTTCTCTATACAGGTCGTCTCTTTGGACGGCCAGGAGTATACTGGAAACGTGCAGAGAATTCGCCTGCGCACCATTGATGGTGACGTAGCGATTCTTGCCGGGCATACGAATTACTGTACTGCAATCGGTATGGGAACGGCAGAACTTACCATGGAGGATTCCACGAAGCGTTCTGCGGCTTGTATCGGCGGAATGCTTTCGGTGATGGATGGAGTCTGCCGTGTTCTCCCTACTACCTGGGAATGGGACAATGAAATCGATGTGGAAAGAGCACAGCGGGCAAAGGACCGGGCAGAGGAGAAATTAAAGCAGCAGAATCTGTCTGAACAGGAGAAAGTTCGCACGGAGGCCAAACTGTATCGGGCTCTGGTCCGTCTGGGGACGGTATCGAAATAAGATATGCGTAATACCATTTATCGAATTCTATACGCGATAGGTCTGTTCTGTGTGACCTTCCTGCTGCTGGAAGTTTTTGCATCGGGAACGAGTACACAAACAACAAAAGAAATGTCAGAGGCAGTACTGCCGGTAGTTTCCATGAATGCCGGCAGTACTGCTTTTAATACGTTGTACGGATACACACAGGAACAGGATCCTGGACAGCTTCGCACGTCACTGACTCCGGTTTCGGAGGAACGCAGCATTGGAGTGCAGATCTCCTGTTACGGGCAGACAATTACCTCTCTGACCATGGAAGTGCGCAGTCTCACCGGAACCCGGCTGATTGAGCAGGAAACGATGGACGTTGAAATGGGAGAGGATCAGCTGGCAACCGCCCAGCTCTCCTTTAAGAATCTGATTGAACCGGATACGGAATATATGCTGGTGCTGATTCTCTCTACGGAGGACGTGAGTGACATTCGATACTACACGCGTTTTATCTACAGCGAGGACGGAGAAACGCAGGAAACTGCAGTGGAGGCAATTCAATTTGCTGAAACGTTCCATGAGAAGACTTTTGACAAAACATCGGAGGATTATCTTCTGACCTATCTGGAGCCTTCGGATGATGTATCCAACAGTTCGCTGGCATCGGTGTCCATTTATAACAGCGCAGATCAGGTTACCTGGGGTGACCTGAACCCGACAGAGGTAACAACGCCGGTGTATACGGTTACAGATATAGAGGGAGATACCATCGGAATAAAGGGATCCTTCTATGTGTCGGCTGAGGCGGAGGAAGGAGAGACGGAATCCACACACCTATACCGCTGCGAAGAATATTACGAGCTCCAGAAGGGACAGGATAGATTCTATCTCATGGATTACCAGCGAACCATGTCGCAGGATTTTGATCCACAGCATCCTGATGGTACCGGCGGTGCGCTGAATCTGGGAATTGCATCGGACAATCTTCAGGTGGTTCAGACTTCTCAGCGGAGTGTCATTGCTTTTGTACACGATGGAAGACTGTATGAATATGCGGCATCGGAGGATTTGCTGGTCTACATCTATGGCTTTGATGTGGCCGGTGATACAGGGGAGCGGGAGACCCACGCAGAACATGATATTCGAATTCTGCATGTAGAAGAGGACGGAAGTGCGGACTTTCTGGTTTATGGATACATGAACAGCGGTCTTCATGAGGGCAAAATGGGGATCTCCTTCTACCATTACAGTGGGACCTACCATACACTGGAGGAGAAAGTTTTTGTTCCCTACACAGGATCCTGGGAGAGATTAAATGACAAGATCGAAGAAATCTCACATTATGATGTGGAAACGGGAACACTGTATCTGATTCTGGAGGATGCTCTTTACGAAATTGATGTGAACTCCTGCAGCCTTCGTATGGTGGAAAACCATCTGACCGAACGGGAAACTGTAATTTCGGCTAATGGTGTTCTTGTAGCTTATGATGAGACGGAAAATAACGAGTTGACAGGCCGGGTGATTTTGATGAATCTCAACGGCTTGAACCGAACCGTGATTGAGGCTCCGGATGGGAAACGCGTAATTCCGCTTGGGTTCCTGGGACAGGATCTGGTATACGGAACTGCATCTGTGGCAGATGAAGCGGAGGATATTACCGGTACTGAATTATACCCGATGGATCACATCTATATTGTGGATCAGGAACTGGATGTCCTGGAGGATTACCATCAGGATGGAATATATGTCACCAAATGTGAGATAAGAGATGGGCAGCTGATGCTGACGAGGGTGAAGAAAACAGAAAGCGGAGACAAGACTGGTCTTCCGTACACGGAGGTGGAATCTGACACCATTTCCAGCGGAACGTCTGAGAGCACATCAACATTGGTGCAGACCAGCTCCTCTTCTCGGTATGGGAAAACAGTACAGATCAATATGGGAGTAAGCGATTGGTCAACTTGCCATTACATTCGCCCGCAGGAGATTCTGTATGAGGGATCCAGAGAGCTTTCGCCCAGAACGGCGGCAGAGAGCAGCGCAGGCGCCGGGATCACAGAAATTACGGATGAGGGCGGAGCGAATGAAGGAACTTCCGATGAGTCGGAGGCAGCAGGTAGTGGAACCGGAAAAGTGCTGGCTGAAAAGACCGCTCAATATTACATATACAGCTGCAAGGGATATCTTGGCACCTCATTCCGAATCAGTACAGCAATTGAGCAGGCTGATGAAGAGACGACAGGGGTTGTGCTGGATGACAGCGGACAATATGTGTGGAAGAACACATCCAACAGTAGGTGCGAAATCGATGCGTTGACCACCATGGAGAGTGCGGCGGCATTGGGAGACAGCCGGGCAGCGTGCCTGAAGGCTATGATTCAGTACGCGGGTGGATCGGTAACAACTGAGGATGTGACATCACTTTTGGAGCAGGGGAGCTCTGTACTGGATGTATTGAGCGGGCAGCTGACGGATTGTGAGATTCTGGATCTGACCTCCTGTACCATGGCGGAGGTGCTGTTCTATGTGGAGCAGGGGATTCCGGTGTATGCAGCATTGTCAGATGGAAGAGCAGTATTGATCATTGGATACGGACCGGAGAATCTGGAATTGTATGATCCGGCAGCCGGAAGCGTGCATCTGGTGACAAGGTCGACAGCAAAGGAGATGTTCGAGGAAACCGGGAATCAGTTTGTGAGTTATCTGACCACAGGCAGGTAATTCGTACAGTACGAATCAAGATTGGGAGAAAGAAAACGCAGTCCTTTCGGACTGCGTTTTTTAAATAAAATCGAACAAGAATGATATTGATCAGGAATGCAATGAATCAATCAACGGTGTGCATGCCATTGTCGTGATAGCGGTTCACAATGTTCTGAATTCGGGCAGACGGATTCAGAAGATCGGAGATCGAGCTGTCATGATTCAGTGTATCAATGATGTAGGCAATGTACTTGCTCATGCTGCAGCTGATGTACCAGGGACGGCTAAGGAGCTCTGCAGGCTGATAAATCAGGTTAGTAGTCAACACGCGATCAATCAAACCGCTCTGGAAGGCCTGATCGAATTTCTCAAGGCCGCCGGTGAACAGACCGAAGGTAGAGAAGACAAAGATACGTCCTGCATGACGATCTTTGAGCCCCTTTGCAACTTCCAGAACACTCTCGCCGGAGGAAATCATATCATCAATGATGATCATGTCCTTGCCCTCTACGGAAGAACCAAGGAACTCATGGGCAAGAATAGGGTTTCGTCCATCGACCACCTGTGTGTAATCGCGGCGCTTGTAGAACATACCCATGTCCAGACCGAGCACATTGGCCAGGTAGACCGCTCTCTTCATGCCGCCTTCATCCGGGCTGATGATCATCATGTGATCAGCATCAATGCGAAGACCTTCTACGTGACGAAGGAGCCCCTTTACGAACTGGTAGGCCGGCTGTACCGTGTCAAAGCCGGACAGCGGAATTGCATTCTGTACTCGAGGATCATGCGCATCGAAGGTAATGATGTTGTCAACCCCCATCTTCACCAGCTCCTGAAGAGCCAATGCACAATCCAGTGATTCACGCATAGAGCGCTTGTGCTGACGACCTTCATACAGGTACGGCATAATAACCGTGATGCGGCGGGCCTTTCCGCCGATGGCGGCAATGGTACGCTTCAGATTGGCGTAATGATCATCGGGGGACATGTGGTTGGTCTCGCCGAACATACGATAGGTCTTGCTGTAGTTGACCACATCAACCATGAGATAGAGGTCCATGCCGCGAACGGACTGTTGCATGACGCCTTTTCCCTCACCGGTGCCGAAACGAGGAAGATCCACGTTTACAATGTAGGTGGGACGCTGATAGCCGGCAAAAGCCAGACTGTTCTTGTGCTCGCTCTCGCGCTCCGCACGCCACTGCGTGAGGTAGTAATCAATTTCTTTACCGATTTCCTCGCATCCGGTGACGGGAACCAGGCCCAGAGAACCAACCGGAATGGATTCAAGCTTACGTTTGTCGTGTCTTTTGATCTGCTCCATCTTGCCCTTTCTGCTGCAGTGCCGCAGCTGTACGTGCACTGGGAAATCCGTCGGATTATCCCCTGTTATTGCCTGATCTTTCGTTTGACTCGAATGTCAGGACCGGTCAGCTTCATAATCGTGTAGCTGCTGGTGATACGGGAAAAAATACGATCCGCATACCGATCCCGCAGTTCCTGAAGCGACAAATTGGTGGAAATTATGGTCGATTTTCTGCGGAGATCACGCTCATTCAATAAAGTGAACAGCTGTGCCGCAACAAAATTATTGGTCATCTCGGTTCCGAGATCATCAATAATGAGAACCTCACACTCATATAAATCATCAAGGAAACGCTGATATTCTGCCCGCTTGTCCTGACCGAAGACATAAGATGAAATGGTTTCGAACAAAGCGGAAGAGCTGAAATACAGGACAGAATGACCTGCCTTCAGCAATTCTCCTGCCGTACAGATGGACAGGAAGGATTTTCCGGTACCGACTGTACCATAGAAAAACAGATTTTCATAGTCAGAATTAAACTGCCTGATAAAGTTTTTGCAGGCACTAACTGCCTTCTGAAAATGTACCAGGTCCTCACCGTGATAGTATTCGTCAGACATATTCTCAAACCGGTTGCTCTTAAGAAGCTGATCCAGATGAGATTGCTGATAGAGAATGCGAATTTCACGCTGCTGCAGACAGTGGCACTTCTTGTTATCGATATAGCCTGTGTCGCGGCAATCCGGGCAGTCATACTGCAGCTGCAGATAATCGTCCGGATAGCCGGCTTCCTTTAAAAGTGAGGCTTTTTCAGCGGCGATCGCAGATAGACGCTCCTTTAAGGAAAAACTGGAGGTTCCGCCGACCAGCTTCTCTTCTAATGCTGCATAAGAAAGATCCGGAATCTGTTTATCCAGCTCCTGATAACGAGGGATCTGGGCATAGATCCGGGCCTTTCGCAGGGCTAGTTCATGGCGATGCCGATCTCTCGTCCTGCTGTATTCCTGCATTAACTTGTTGTAATCTTCTCTAGGCAGTGCCAATGGAAATCCTCAATTCAAAACTAGTTACTCAGCAGCTGCTTCTCCAGCTCATCCATATCATAGGAAGTTTTCTCAAAGGACCGGAACGAGCGGGCCGAGGACTTGCTCTTAGCAGCACGTGCGGATGTCAGAGTCTGCACATTCTTTCTGGCCTGCGCAGTGGTGGAAATTCCGGCCTCTGCCCAGTTCAATGCGACCTTTTCAATGTAGCGGAAATCCTTTTTGCCAAGTCCGACACAATACTCAACCAGATAGTCGATCAGCTCATCGGAGAAATGGAGCTGGTCGGAGATAAAGCAAATTGTCTTGGCTTCACGAACAGAAAGCGGCTTTCCGATGTACTGTTCTACAACGAACATCAGCTGACGATTCGCATCGCTTTGCTGAAATGTCTCCAGCTGATCGGCTGTGATGTCAGCAGGCTGCGGAGCAGGAGCTTCACTCGGAGACTGCGGTGCGGATGCAGGGGTCGCTGCGGCAATTCCGGAATCGGCCGCCGTGGCAGCAGAATTCCCTGCAAGCATGGGAGTGATAGAGATCACCTGATGATTCTCAGAAGGCGCGACAGGCTTTGGCTCACGCAGGTAGATGCCGGCCAGATTGCCGGCGGCATCGGTTTGCAGGGTGAGCAGCCCCTTCCGCTCCCAATAGCGAAGAGAGCGCAGCACTTCCTTCTCGGTGTGATTGAACTTGTCAGCAATGTCGCTCATGCTGGTTGCGAGGCCTGCAGACATCATACGAACAAGGTACAGATAGATTTTGATCTGTGCATCGTTCGCATCCTTCATGTATTCATCAATGAATAAATTCGAGACGACAGTGGATTCACTGGCGCGGTCGTTGTAGATAGCAAAAGCCCCCATTTTAATACACTCCCCATGTTTCTTCGACCGCCATCTCAGGAATTCGAGGCACAAACGGGATGAAATCAGCGAATGCACGGCATCGAATTCGGAATGGCCGGAACGGATTATTTTAATGTTCTTCTTTGGATACCGACGAGTATAGCATTTGCCCGGTTCTCTCAAAATGGTAAAACTGAACAGAAATAATCAGCCTCATCGGGAATCGGAAAATGCGCTTATCCACGTGAACAATGTGGATAATGGGGATAAGTCGCTGAAAAGGCGTAATAAGCCAAAAAAGTTGTCCACATTCCTTTGAACGCAAGAAACGTGGACAACGTGGACAGCTTTTATTTTTTTTGTCCGGAAAGCAAGGCGGGGCCGATATCTGTGACGTTTCCGGCACCCATAGTTATCAACAAATCACCTTTTCGGCAATTTTCCAGTACATAATTTTCAATTTCTTCAAAACTGGGAAAATATTCCACATTTGAATGTCCAAGGGCTTTGATCTTATCTGCCAGAGTCCTGGAGCTGATGCCGAGAGTGTCTGTCTCACGGGCAGCATAGATATCTGCCAGGATGACGACATCACTGAGGGCAAGGGCTGATGCAAATTCATCCAGCAGCGCCTTGGTTCTGGTGTAGGTGTGCGGCTGGAAAATGCAGACAACGCGGTCATGCGGCATATTGGAGGCAGCCGTCAGAGTTGCGCGGATTTCTGTGGGATGATGAGCATAATCATCGATGATGGTGATGCCGTTCAGATCGCCCTTATATTCAAAACGCCGATCCGTTCCCTCAAACGCTGCAAGTGCCCGGGAGGTATGCCCGCGGTCGACACCGAGAAGATCTGCGGCAGCGATGGCAGCCAGAGAGTTGTAAACGTTGTGCTCACCGGGAACCCGAAGGGAGATCAGCTGGGTGTGCCCGCCGGTTTTGATATGATGGCAGCAGGTGAAGGACGCATGCGAAGCCTCATCGTAGCGGATGTTGACCGGGTAATAGTCGCTGCGCTTGCGATCGCTTCCGTAAGTGACGATATTGCATTTCAGATCCCGGGTCAGCTCTTCATAGTTCTCGATATCACTGTTGATGATAAGAGTCCCGTCTTCCGGGATCAGTTCTGCAAATTTGCGGAAGGAGGAACGGATGTCATTAAGGTCCTTAAAGAAGTCCAGGTGATCCGCGTCTACATTCAGAATGATTCCGATCTTCGGATACAGAGACAGGAAGCTGTTGGTATATTCGCAGGCCTCTGCAACGAAATAATCCGAGTGTCCGACGCGGACATTGCCGCCGATGGATTTCAGAATGCCGCCGACAGAAATGGTGGGGTCGTCCTCTGCTCCGAGGAGAATTTCAGAGATCATAGAGGTCGTTGTTGTTTTGCCATGCGTTCCGGCAATGGCGACGGGACAGTTGTAATTGCGCATGATTTCGCCGAGCAGCTCTGCACGGGTCAGGGTCGGAATTCCGAGTTCCTGTGTGCGCTGATACTCCGGATTATCCGGATGGATGGCTGCTGTGAAAACAACCAGATCAAGATCCGCTGAGATGTTCTCGGCCTTCTGACCGATGAAAACCTGAATTCCCTGCGAAGAAAGCTCTTCAGTAATGGGGGATGAGGCACGGTCGGAGCCGGAAACCGTGAAGCCGCGGCTCGCCAGAATTTCGGCAAGACCGCTCATGGAGATGCCGCCGATTCCGCAGAAAAAGACGGAAATGGGACGGTTAAAATCAATCTGATACATAATGATGTCCTTTCTATGCGTCAGCAAGCTGTCAATTAATGTTGAAATCGTCAGGTGCTAAAACTACCATGCCTGCTTACGCAGGCGCCACTACAAATAAAAATCAGCTGCTACGTGTCTGCGACACTCCCGCAGCCGCTGTCCGGGATTTTTACAGATACTTACATTATAAGTATGCTTGGCTTCGGAAGCAAATCCATGGATAGATGCTCAAGTGGCACGGTTTGTGCACAGGAATGCCACACGCCAGGATAGATAAATGATGAAAAATAAACAAAAACATGCCTGATGAATGGCTTTAATTGGATATTACTCACAACAAAACGGCAAATCTGCCTTTTCGTTCATGAGCGAATATGCTATACTATGGGCACTGACAGATCATGATCTGCGGTAAATTATGACAGTACTGAGGTGATCGTAATGGTCAAAAAGGAAATGATAGCGATGCTGCTGGCCGGTGGCCGCGGCAGCCGTCTGGGAATTCTGACGTCCAAGATGGCAAAGCCTGCAGTTCCGTTTGGAGGGAAATATCGGATCATCGACTTTCCGCTGAGCAACTGCATCAATTCGGGTGTGGATACAGTCGGTGTCCTGACGCAGTACATGCCGCTGAAGCTGAACACGCATATCGGAATCGGAATTCCGTGGGATCTGGACAGACTCAACGGCGGTGTGTCGGTTCTTCCTCCCTATGAGAAGATTGCGGGCACGGAGTGGTATACCGGAACGGCTAACGCAATCTATCAGAACATGGGCTACATGGAGAATTATCATCCTGATTATGTGCTGATCCTGTCCGGTGACCATATTTATAAGATGGATTATGAGTCGATGCTGGACTTCCATAAGGAGAATCATGCGGATGTCACCATCGCTGTCATGCCTGTTCCGATGGAAGAGGCGAAACGCTTCGGCATCATGATCACCGATGAGAACAAGCAGATTACGGATTTCGAAGAGAAGCCGGCCAATCCCCGCAGCAATCTGGCGTCCATGGGAATCTATATTTTCTCCTGGGATGCATTCAAGGACGCACTGGAGACCAATAAGGAAACCCCGGAGCTGGATTTCGGCAAGCATATCATTCCGTACTGCAGGGACAAAGGCGAGAGACTGTTTGCCTATGAATTCAATGGCTACTGGAAGGACGTCGGAACGCTGACCTCCTACTGGGAAGCTAACATGCAGCTGATTGATATTGTTCCGGAATTCAATCTGTATGAGGAATACTGGAAGATCTATACCAATGTAGAATCTCTTCCGCCGCAGTACTACGGGCCGAACAGTGCAATTGTGCGGTCTATTGTGGGTGACGGCAGCGAAATTTACGGACGCGTGGAGCAGTCTGTGATCGGAAGCAACGTTGTGATCGGAGAAGGCGCGGTGATTCGTGATTCCATCATTATGAATGGGGCGAGAATCGATGCCGGCTGCCATCTGGAGAAGGCTATTGTTGCGGAACGAGCACATTTGAGCGAAAACGTTGTGATCGGAGAAGGGGAAGAGCGACCGAATGAGACCAATCCGGATATTTATCGGGATGGTCTGACTGTCATTGCAGAGGATACGGAGATTCCTGCCGGCATTGTCATCGGCAAAAATGCCATGGTGAACGGCAAGACCGCCGCAGAGGATTATGCGGAGGGCAGACTCGAAAGCGGCCGAACTCTGAACAAGGAGGGAAGCGCATTATGAGAGCAATCGGAATCATTCTGGCGGGCGGACGTTCCAACCGCATGAAAGAGCTGTCCAGAAAACGGGCGGCAAGTGCAATGCCGGTGGCAGGAAGCTTTCGCAGCATCGATTTTGCACTGACGAACATGGAATATTCCAGAGTTCAGAAGGTGGCGGTTCTGACGCAGTATAATTCCAGAAGCCTGAACGAGCATTTGAGTTCTTCGAAGTGGTGGGATTTTGGCCGCAAGCAGGGCGGAATGTTCCTGTTCACGCCGTCCTTTACGAGTGAGAACGGCAACTGGTATCGCGGAACGGCGGATGCCATCGCGCAGAATATCAGCTTTCTGAAGAATTCTCATGAGCCCTATGTGGTCATTGCCTCGGGCGATTGTGTCTACAAGATGGACTACAATAAGGTGCTGGAGTACCACGTGGAAAAGCGGGCGGACATTACCGTGGTCTGCAAGGACATGCCGGAAGACTTCAATGTGGAGCGATACGGTACGGTCGGCATGGACGATGACGGACGGATTATTGATTTCGTAGAGAAGCCGATCGTGGCAAAATCCAACACTATTTCCTGCGGAATCTATGTTATCCGCAGACGAGCCCTGATCGAACTGTTGGAACGCAGTGAGGAAGAGGGAAGGTTTGATATTGTTCAGGACATCCTGATTCGATATAAGGATGTGAAGCGGATCTATGGTTACAAAATGGATCAGTATTGGGGAAATGTAGCCTCTGTGGAGGACTATTTCCGCACGAACATGGATTTCCTGAAACCGGAGGTTCGGAATTATTTCTTCCAGCAGTATCCTGCGGTTCATTCGAAGGTGACGGATCTTCCGCCGGCTAAATTTAACGTGGGAGTGAATGTACGTAACAGTCTTCTCTCCAACGGCTGCATTGTAAACGGTTCCGTAGAGGATTCGGTGCTGTTCCAGAAGGTATATGTGGGCAACAACTGCGTGATTCGGAATTCGCTGATTCTGAATAATGTGTACATTGGCGATAATGCCTGCATTGAGAACTGCATTGTGGAATCGGACAGCACGATTCCTGCCAATGCATACTACAAGGGGGAGAACGGCATTCGGGTTGTCGTGGAAGAAAAGGGCGAGCGGTACAGCCTGTAAGCGGCCTGAAGGCAGAGGAATCGTTTTATGGAAATTACAGATGTTAGAGTACGCAAGATTGCCCAATCCGGGAAGATGAAGGCAGTCGTTTCAATTACACTTGACAGCGAATTTGTGGTACATGACATTAAAGTAATTGAAGGCGAAAAGGGTTTGTTTGTAGCAATGCCCAGCAAGAGGACGGCAGAGGGCGAGTTTCGGGATGTTGCGCATCCGATCAATGCAGAAACGAGAAAACAGGTGGAGGATGCCATTCTGAGCAAATACCGGGAGTGTCTGGCCGCGGGAGAACCAAAGACCTGACCACCGGACGAGTCGTATATGGGGGGAGTAAGGCAGGCAGCAGGAGACGATCCTGCTGCCTCGCTTTTTGTGTATGAGCTCTGAACAGTTATCAATCAGGCTTATGCCTCGTGCTTTGCACACAATCCTTCTGCGGGGTATGATAGGCGGAGATGAAGAATGGAATTGCAGGCATTGCGAGTGTCTTACCTCGATTTGCCTGGCTTGGAATGGTTGCAGGATAACTATGAATGGGAGAGAACTCGAATGGATTCGAATTGGTATTTGATTGTCGGCCTGGGGAATCCCGGCAGGGAATATGACGGAACGCGCCACAATGTGGGCTTTGACGTGGCGGATCTTCTGATTGACAAATGGAACATTGACGGACCGACAAAGTTCAAAAAATCGTTGGTCGGAAAGGGACGGATCGGAGAGGCCAAGGTGGTCATCATGAAACCAATGACCTATATGAATCTGTCCGGAGAGGCTGTTCGGGAAGGGCTGGATTACTACAAAATTGATGCGCCCACCCATCTGATTGTCATTTCGGATGACATTGATCTGGCTCCTGGGCGGATTCGCCTTCGCGAAAAGGGAAGCGCCGGCGGCCACAACGGCCTTAAGAACATCATGCAGCATGTGGGAGACGGCAATTTTATGCGGGTTCGCATTGGCGTCGGCGCAAAACCAAGCCCGGAGTATAACCTGGCCGATCATGTTCTGGGACATCCCAAGGGGGAGGATAAGGAGCTGATTGCACTTGCAAAAGAACGGGCTGCAGATGCTGTTTGCTCTATTCTGGAGGACGGCATTCAGAAGGCAATGAATCAGTACAATAAGTAGACGGGAAATTATGAGAACTCTTACCGCGCCTCTTCATGAGGCTCAGGAATACATGACATTATTGGAAGCGTTGCAGCAGCCGGGGGCAAGGACCCTTGCGGATGGCTGTGTACCTTCTCAAAAGCTTCACCTGATCGACGCACTCTCGAAGGAGAGTGCGCTTTCGCCGTATGCACGTTTTCGACTGATCATTACGTATTCGGACAAGCGTGTACGGGAAATTCAGAACGAGTATACCTTTTACGACCGAAGCACAGTGATTTTTCCTGCAAAGGATCTGATCTTCTATCAGGCAGACCTGCGAGGGAAGGCTATTGAACAGGAGAGAATTCAGTGCCTGCGGCGGATCATCGAGGGGAGACCCACGACGGTGGTGACAACCTTTGCAGCACTGATGACGCCGCAGGTGCCGCTGCATGTGCTGAAATCCGGTATCCTGACGCTGGAGAAACGGCAGAAATATGCCATGGATCAGCTGGCGGCCAAACTGGTACAGCTGGGATATGAGAAGACGGGCCAGGTCGACGCGCCGGGGCAGTTTGCCATTCGAGGTGATATTGCAGATGTTTATGATTTGACGGAGGAGAATCCCTATCGCATCGAGTTCTTCGACGATGAAATCGATGCAATTCGAAGCTTTGATTTGGAAACGCAAAGATCCATTGAGCCGCTTGAGATGGTGAAGGTGTACCCGGCAAACGAACTTCTCTTATCGGAAGCACGACTTGCAGACGGACTGTATCGGATACGGGAAGAGGCAGAGAAGACCTGCGAGACCCTTCGCAGTCAAGGCAAAATGGAAGCTGCCGCCCGGCTTTGCGAGAATGTGGAGACACTGACAGAGGCGGCTGCAGAGTACCATGATTATGCAGGACTGGAAGGATATATTCATTATTTTTACCCGCAGACGGATAGTCTGCTGGAGTTGTTTCCCGCAGAACACACGATGCTCTTTCTGGATGAGCCGGCGCACATCCGGGAGGAAGCGGATGCGGTGGAGCTGGAGTTTCGGGAGAGCATGATCAGCCGCAGTGAAAAGGGGTATGTGCTGCCGGGACAGATGCAGCTGGTGTCGAGTGCAGACGCTATTTCGGCGAAGATGACACCTTATCGCTGTCTGGGACTGACAGGGCTAATCTCGAAGAACTCCTTCTATCTGTCGGAGTGCATCGTATCCATGCACGCAAGGAGTGTGGCGGCCTACAACAAGAGCTTTGATGCACTGGTCGAGGATCTTCGCAAATATCGCCTGCAGAAATACCGCGTGGTTATTATTTCGGCATCGCGGACGAGGGCGAAGCGACTGGCGGCTGATCTGACGTCCAGAGGACTGACAAGCTTTTACAGCGAGAATCCGGACCGCGAGCTGGAAGACGGCGAGATTATGACTTACTACGGGAGCATCGCCGGCGGCTTTGAATACCCGCAGATTCGATTTATTGTCATTGCGGAAACGGATATTTTCGGCAAGACGGTCAAAAAAAAGCAGAAAAAGCATCGCTATGAGGGCGAATCCATCCGTGATTTCGCAGAGCTGAAGGTAGGCGATTACGTGGTCCATGAGGATCACGGCATTGGCGTTTACCGCGGCGTCGAGAAGATCGAGGTGGACGGAATCGCCAAGGATTACATCAAGATCGAATACGGCGGCGGAGGGACACTGTATATCCTGCCTGGAGAGCTGAAAGCTCTGCAGAAATATGCTTCGCAGGAAGCTGCAAAGCCCAAGCTCAACAAGCTGGGAACCCAGGAATGGACCAACACACGGAATAAGGTAAAGGGCGCCGTGGCTGAGGTGGCGGAGGATCTGGTGCAGCTCTATGCCAAGAGACAGGCGTCGAAGGGACATTCCTTTGGAACAGATACGGTGTGGCAGCGGGAGTTCGAGGAGCTGTTCCCCTATGAGGAAACGCAGGATCAGCTGAATGCGATTGCAGATACCAAGCGTGATATGGAATCGGATAAGATCATGGACCGCCTGATCTGCGGGGATGTCGGCTACGGCAAGACAGAAATCGCCATCCGTGCAGCCTTTAAGGCGGTGCAGGACGGAATGCAGGTTGCGATTCTCGTACCGACTACCATTCTGGCGCAGCAGCACTTCAATACCTTCACGGAGCGGATGAAGGAGTATCCGGTGAACGTGGAGATGCTGTCACGGTTCCGCACGTCGGCAGAACAGAAGAAGACACTGGAGGGGCTTGCTTCCGGCAGAGTGGATATCGTTGTCGGGACGCATAGACTGTTGTCTAAGGACGTGGCATTCAAAAATCTGGGTCTTTTGGTGGTGGATGAAGAACAGCGCTTTGGTGTTACGCACAAGGAGAAGATTAAAAAGCTGCGGGAGAATGTGGATGTGCTGACATTGTCTGCCACCCCGATTCCCCGAACCTTACACATGAGCCTCATTGGCATTCGGGACATGAGTGTTCTGGAGGAAGCGCCGCAGGACCGCGTGAGTATCCAGACCTATGTCATGGAATATAACGAGGAAATGGTGCGGGAGGCGGTGCTGCGGGAACTCTCGAGAGGCGGCCAGGTGTACTACGTTTACAACCGGGTGAATGATATTGCGGAGTTGACCGGCAGGATTCAGCAGCAGATTCCGGAGGCGAGGATTGCCTTTGCGCACGGCCAGATGAATATGACCGAACTGGAGAAGATTATGTATGACTTCATCAGCGGGCAGATTGATGTGCTGGTATCCACGACCATCATTGAAACCGGTCTGGATATTTCCAACGTCAATACCATCATCATCCATGATTCTGACAGGATGGGGCTGTCGCAGCTCTATCAGCTCCGGGGAAGAGTGGGACGATCCAACCGTACGGCCTATGCCTTCCTGATGTACAAAAAGGACAAGATGCTCAAAGAAGATGCGGAAAAAAGACTCGCTGCCATTCGGGAATTCACGGACCTTGGCAGCGGCTTTCGGATCGCCATGCGGGATCTGGAAATCCGCGGGGCGGGGACAGTTCTTGGCAAAGCGCAGCACGGACATATGGCAGCAGTCGGATATGACCTGTACTGCAAGCTGCTGGACACAGCAGTAAAGGAAGCCAAGGGACTGCCGGTTCCGGAGGAGAAGCACACAACGGTGAACCTTTCGGCCGATGCCTTCATTCCGGACAGCTATATCATGAATGAAGCACAGAAGCTGGATATTTATAAGAAAATAGCGACGATTTCTTCCCTGGAGGACTGTGATGATATTCGGGATGAGCTTCGGGACCGCTTCGGAGAGAAGATCCCGGCTCCGGCAGAAAATCTGCTGCGTGTAGCCTTGATCCGGAGTATTGCCGGCAAGCTGGACATCGCAGAAATCATCGGAGGGAATGGGAGCATACGGGTCACGATGATGCCAAAGGCTGCCATTCTGGTAGGCAATATCCCGGCTTTTCTGGCCTCTCAGAAGGGACAGCTGCAGTTTTCCCCGAAGGGATTGCCGAAGGGAGATCTCAAGGGGCAGCCGTATTTTGAACGAAAATATCCGGTCAGCGGAATTGTAATTAAGGACGAGGCAACGCTCCTGGACACCGTGGAGGGATTCCTCATAGAGTTCAGCAAATACCTGCGGTGAAGTTACAGTTGACTCGCCGGATAGGAGCAGGCATCTTTGCTGGCTGCCCTTGGCTGGCGTCTGTACAGCAACCGGAGAAGGGGCTTCACATATAGATTTCCGCGAGAAGATCTTGTTGCAGACGAAAAGGTAATGTTAGAATAAAGTCAAATGCGTGTAAGATCTTTGTAAAGAAAATGTAAAGCGGAGAATCAGAGAATATGAGTATCTATGACATTCTGTCGATTGTCGGCGGACTGGTGTTGTTCCTGTATGGAATCACGATGCTGGGCGATGCACTCAAAAAGGTATCCGGCGGCAAGATGGAGCAGATTCTGCAGACATTAACCTCCAACAAATGGAAGGGGGCACTGCTGGGCATGCTGGTGACGGCGGTCATCCAGTCTTCCGGAGCAACCATCGTTATGGTGGTCGGCTTTGTGAATTCTGAGATTATGTCGCTGAACCAGGCAGTCGGCGTTATTCTGGGAGCGAACATCGGAACGACCATTACAGCGTGGCTTTTGTCATTGACCGGTATTGAGAGCAGCAACCTTTTGCTGTCCATGCTCAAGCCGAAGAATTTCTCACCGATCATCGGTATCATCGGTGTGTTCATGATGATGTTCTGCAAGAAGCAGAAACAGAAGGATGTCGGCAACATTATGACCAGCTTTGCCGTGCTCCTCTTGGGTATGACAGCTATGTCAGAGGGTGCGTCTCCTCTTGCAGATAACCCGCAGTTTGTTGGCCTTCTTACAGCGTTCTCCAATCCGATCCTGGGACTTCTGGTCGGTCTGATCGTTACGGTGATTCTGCAGAGCTCTTCGGCTTCGGTCGGTATTCTGCAGTCGCTGTCCCTGACCGGCGTTCTGACGATGGGCAGTGCGATTCCGGTTATTATGGGTGAGAACATCGGCTCTGCGATCACGGGAATCATCGGTGCCATCGGAGCATCCCGCAATGCGGTGCGGGCTTCGCTGACACAGCTGTTCTATTGCATTATCAAAACGAGCGTTTTCATGGTCGGCTTCTACTCACTGAATGCATTCCTGCATTTCCCGATCATGTCTCAGATCGCAACCCCTGTGACCATCGCGGTATTCCACAGCGTCTTCAACATTCTGGCAGTGGTCTGCATGCTTCCTGTTTCGGAGGTGCTGGTAAAGCTGGTGGAAAAGGCAGTGCCGATTACAGAGGCAGAGAAGGCGGCCAGCCAGAGACGAAGCGAATTGCAGATTCTGGATTCTCGATTTGTAACCTCCACTTCCTTTGCGATGGAAGAATGTCAGAAGGCAACGGCCAGAATGGCAGAGTATACGCAGGAAGCATTGAATACAGCAATGGGATTGGTTTTCCAATACGACGCAGAGGAAGCTGCAAAGGTAGAACGCCTGGAGCGAACGGTGGACGACTATGAGGATCAGCTGAATGGGTACCTGGCCAGCCTGTCGGACAAGACCTTTACGGCGGAGGATTCCCATAATTTTACATTGCTTATGCATTGCATCAGTGATTTTGAACGTATTTCGGATCATGCGCTGAATGTGATGCAGAAGGCTGCTGAGATGAATGAGAAAAAGGAAACCTTCTCGCCAAAGGCATTGGAGGAATTGAAGGTGTTCCAGGATGCACTGCAGGATATTATGCAGAGAACGGTCCGCGCCTTCTGCGAGAATGATCTGCAGCTGGCCGCAACGGTGGAACCTCTGGAGGAGGTTATCGATGGTCTGAACATGGAGATCAAGCGCCATCATGTGAAGCGGCTTCGGAAGGGCAAGTGCACGGTGGAGACGGGAATGGTCCTGGAGGACATTACAACAGACTACGAACGCATTGCGGATCACTGCAACAATGTGGCAGTGCATCTGGCACAGCGCACGGAGGAGGGCTTTGATACGCATGAGTACCTGCAGCATCTGGAGAACAATGCAAAGGAAGATTTCAAGGCCAATGTTGCTCTGTTCGAAGCCAAGTACAGGCTTCCTTAACAAGATGTGAAGCAACGCATCCTATTACAACAATGGATAAAGAAAACGCAGGGATCGCCGGAAGGCGGTCCCTGCGTTTTGTTTGGGAAAAGATGGCATCTGGTATCTTTGAAGATTGTGCTGTGAGTGCAGATGCAAGAGCTTCAGCCCCTGTCTGACGTTGAATCAGATGATGGGGTTTAGCGGCTGCGTTCCAGCAGCTGCAGCTTGGTATCGTACAGACGCTGGGACAAATCCACGTGCATTTCGTGAGGATTGTCGAGACGTCTGGACTCTTCCCAGAGTGTGTCCTGCTCCTTCAGGCAATAAGACCGGATTTCCATGGTGGGCTTGGATTCATACACACACTTGCCGCCCAGAAACAGAGGAACCAGCATTTCCCGAAGGGTGAATTCGCCGGGATGCAGGAGAGTTTTTTTCCATGGTTCAATGGGATCAAAGAGGAGCAGAGACTGGTCCTCGGTATAGGTTTCATCGGTGAAGCAGATGAGATCTGCCTTGATCTTGCCGGTGTCCTTTTCATAGACGCGGTAGATTTTCTTGTCACCGGGGTTCGTGATCTTCTCGGTATTCTCGGAGAGCTTGATCTTAGGCTCGAAGGTGCCGTCCTCACGCTGCACGGCAGCAAGCTTATAGACTCCTCCGAAGCTGGGATTGTCCTTGGCTGTGATGAGGTTCGTGCCGACCCCAAAGGAATCAATGCAGGCACCCTGCTGGAACAGGGAAGCAATGAGGTGCTCGTCGAGGTCGTTGGAGCAGCAGATTTTCGCCTGCGGGTAGCCGGCAGCATCGAGCATTCTGCGGGCACGTTTGGTGAGGTAGGAGAGATCACCGGAATCCAGACGAATGCCGATGTGATCCAGCGGAAGCCCCTTTTCCTTCATATAATCAAAGGTTTTGATCGCGTTGGGAATGCCGCTGTTCAGAGTATCGTAGGTATCTACCAAAAGCGTGCAGGCAGAAGGATACAGTTCGGCGTAGGTTTTAAAAGCCTCCAGTTCACTCTCGAAGCTCATAATCCAGCTGTGAGCGTGCGTGCCCAGAACGGGAACATCGAAGAGCTCGCCGCACAGAACGTTGGAAGTTCCGACGCATCCGCCGATGACAGCAGCACGCGCACCATAGGTTCCGGCATCCGGCCCCTGCGCGCGGCGAAGGCCGAACTCCATGACAGGAGCCCCCTTTGCGGCATAACAGATTCGGGCGGATTTGGTGGCAATCAGACTCTGATGGTTGACAATGCAGAGAATGGCTGTTTCGACGAGCTGTGCTTCCATGATGGGAGCGACGACCTTCACGATGGGCTCTCTGGGGAAAATAAGGGATCCCTCCGGAATGCAGTAGATATCGCCGTGGAAACGGAAATCAGCCAGATAATCCAGAAAATCCGCATCGAAGATACCGGTTTTCCGAAGATACTCGATGTCCTGTGAGGAGAAGTGCAGATCCTTGATATAGCGGATCAGCTGCTCCACACCGCACATGATGGAATACCCGCCTTCAAATGGATTGCTGCGGAAGAAAGCATCGAAAATCACTGTGCGGTTCTCGTCTTTATTTTTGAAATACCCCTGCATCATCGTAAGTTCATACAAATCTGTGAGCAGGGTGAGATTCTGTCGGTCCATGGGAATCCTCCTTGTACAGTTACGGTACAGACGCCAGCCAGGAATGGCCAGCGGACATCTCCGCTGGCCGTTCCTGGCTGCCGCGTGAAATGTAACCTTGTAATTGCTACGATCATAGCACGATTCGGGCCTGCCTTGACACAATTTTTGCCCTCGACTTATAATCGTGAGGATTGTCATAGGGCGAGAGCCCTGGTAAACGTACCGCCAGCTGACGAGAAAGGCCGGCGAAGGAGGTTTTATGTACAAAAAGGTAAACCCTGATCTGAATTTCGTGCAGAGAGAAGAGAATACGGCGAAATTCTGGCAGGACAATGACATCTTCAACAAGAGCGTTGCACAGAATGAGGGCAACCCGATCTACATGTTCTATGACGGACCGCCGACTGCAAACGGCAAGCCGCATATCGGACATGTGGAGACGCGCGTGATCAAGGATATGATTCCCCGGTATCACAACATGAA
>CAYLUU010000008.1:0-13330 GCA_964386925.1 uncultured Sarcina sp.
TCTATAATGTGCAGCCCGGAATTGAGATTGATTACGCGACCGGCGACAGCTGGGTAGCGGAGTAACGAAGTCACTCCAGGATTATGGGAAGATACTATTAGATATCTTCGAGTAACTAAATCGAGATGCGAGTTCTGAACAGCAATGGGTTTGCATGTGTTGCGTACAGATAAGTGTACTAAGCAGCAGGGAGAATTGATTTGAAAAATTATATCAGCAATGTACTGGAATTATTGGAGCAGTCTGCGGAGCGTTTTCCGGACCGGCCGGCATTCGGAGACCCGAAGAAGGACATTACCTTCGCGGAGCTGGTGCGCCGCGCGCGTGCGGTTGGCGAGATCCTGCTGCAGGTGGAGGGGATGAGCATTGGAAGCCCTGTGGCCTTCTACCTGGAGAAATCGGTGGATGCAGTCTCCGCCATGTTCGGCGCTGTGTATGCCGGCGGCTTCTACAGTTTCATCGATGTTCGCCAGCCGGCAGCCAGGGCTCAGAAGGTACTGGATGTGCTGGAGCCGGTTGTTCTGATCACCGATAAGGAGAATGCAGAGCGCTGCGGTGAGCTGCAGACGAAGGGTGGGGTTCTGCGCCTGGAGGAACTCCTTGCCAAGGCAGACGAGAAGGTGAAAGAAGAGAAGCCGGATCTGATTTCCCCTGCTCTTGCACGGATCCGCAAGGCGATGACGGATACCGCTCCGCTGTATGTGAACTTTACCAGTGGTTCTACGGGGACACCGAAAGGAGTTGCGGTGTGTCACCGCAGCGTCATCGAGTTCATGGCGCCCTTTACGGAGCTGTTCCATATCACGGAGCAGGATGTTATGGGCAACCAGGCACCGTTTGACTTTGATGTGTCGGTAAAGGATATCTACAGTGGTCTGTACACAGGGGCGAAGGTGCAGATCATTCCGAGAGAGTATTTCAGCAATCCGACGCAGCTGATGGACTATCTGGATGACAAAAAAACGACCGTACTCATCTGGGCGGTCAGTGCGATGTGTTTTGTCTCGATCATGAATGCGCTGGATTATCGGACGCCGCAGTCGGTTCGCGCGGTCGGCTTCTCCGGCGAAGTGATGCCGATTAAGCAGCTGCGGGTCTGGAGAAAATATCTTCCGTCTGCCATGTACGTCAATCTGTACGGTCCGACTGAGATTACCTGTAACTGCACATATTATGTGCTGAATCCGGAGAAGGAATACGAGCTGGATGAGGTGATCCCGGCCGGCATCGCCTTTGACAACGAGAAGGTGTTCCTGCTGGATGAGAATGACGGCCTTGTGCCCAAGAGCGATACATCGGCAGAGGGGGAGATCTGCGTGGGGGGAACCTGCGTTGCCCTTGGTTATTATAAAGATGCAGAGCGGACGAACGCGGTGTTCGTTCAGAATCCGCTGAATGCAGCCTATCCGGAGCGGATCTACCGGACGGGCGACATTGGCCGTTATGATGCAGAAGGGAATCTCATCTATGTCTCCCGCAAGGATTTCCAGATCAAGCATCTGGGACACCGCATCGAGCTGGGTGAGGTCGAGGCAGATACAATGGCAAGAGACGGTGTCAGCCGGGCCTGCTGCATTTATGACAAGGAGAAAAAACGACTGATCCTGTTCTACACTGGCGAGCGGGACCGCAAGGAGCTCGAGAAGGAGCTGCGGGAGGTTTTGCCGCCCTTTATGGTGCCGAATAAGACCATCCAGATTGAAGATATGCCGCTGAACAAGAACGGCAAGATTGACCGGCATGCGCTGGAGGACATATACAGGAAGAAATAGAAAAGGAGGTATCTGTTTAGCACCCATCTCGAATTTGATACTCGAAGATGCCCGATGGCATCTTCTCCTATCTTGGAGTGACTTCGTCACTCCGTGCTGCGGAGAAACCGCCTTCGCGGATTTCTCCTTGCAGTTGCAAATCCTCGATGTGGCTGGCCAGAGGACGACACTCGAAGGCGAGATACTCGCCTTCTCCTGTGTGCCCCTTGGCCACCTGTCAATTTCAATCATGAATATGTCCGCGGGGCGCCCAATGCATGTTGAAATCGACAGGTGCTGAACAGATAAAAGGAAATTACAGTATGACAGATGAATCCCTGATTGCAATTGCAAAACAATACGGCTCTCCGACCTACGTGTTCGATACGAAGGCGCTGCGCTCCAGGCTGCGCGCCATTGGAGAGATCTTCGGACCGAAGGTGAAGCTGTGCTACTCCATTAAGGCCAATTCATTCCTGATCCCGGCGGCGCTGCAGGAGGTGGCGAACCTCGAGGTCTGCAGCCCGGGAGAACTGGAAATCTGTGAGAGACTGCAGGTGCCGATGGATCGTGTGATCTACTCAGGCGTCAACAAAGAGCCTTGGGATGTGGAACGGGCCATCATCCGGGATGAGGTCGGAATCTGTACGGCAGAATCCCTGCGGCATGTAAGACTTCTGGAAGCAGCCGGCGCAAAGGCAGGAAAGGTGGTGCCGGTGTTGCTGCGGCTGAACTCGGGGGCACAGTTTGGCATGTCCCGTGAGGACCTGCTGTCGGTGATCCGGGAGAGAGAAAGCTATCCTCATCTCGAGTTGGCCGGCATTCATTATTTTGCAGGGACCCAGAGGAAGAATAAAAACCTCCACCAGCAGAAAGATGAACTGGAGATGCTGCGGCAGCTGTTCAATGAGGTGCGGGAGCAGGAGGGGGTTGTCCTGCGAAAGCTGGAATACGGCCCGGGACTGCCGGTTCCGCTGTTCGCGGACGGCGACTACTCGGATACGTTGGCGCCGGCAAGAGAGCTGGCAGAAACGCTCCGATCCGTGACGGAATGGGCAGAGCTGACTGTAGAGGCCGGGCGCTTCTATGCAGCGGAGTGCGGGTATTACATCACAAAGGTGGTGGACAGTAAGAGCGTTGGAGATAAGAATTTCTGCATCGTGGACGGCGGTATTCATCACGTGAATTATCTCGGACAGATCATGGGCATGAAGGAGCCGGTGATCCGGCACTACCGCGGAAATGGCGATCCGGATGCGGCTTCGGGGATGGTGGAATACAAGAGGATCGCAGACAGCGCAGCGGCACTGCTATCTGAAAATGCTGAGGAAGATTGTGCAGAGAAGGAGTATGATCTGCAGGACTGGGCGATCTGCGGGAGCCTGTGCACAACGAACGACGATCTGGTACGTTCGCGTCGAATGACAGAGCCGCAGCTCGGAGACCTACTGGTGTTCGAGAATCTTGGAGCCTATTCTGTTACCGAGGGTATCTACCTGTTCCTCAGTAGAAAAATGCCCCGCATTGTGTTATATAATGATAGTTCGGATGTTCAGCTGGTGCGCGACTTCACCAAGACCAATCCGCTGAACACGCCGCAGCTGTGAATCAGCCACATCGAGGTTTTCCGAATGCAAGGAGAAAGCCGCGCAGGCGGTTTCTCCGCAGCACGGAGTGACGAAGTCACTCCAAGATAGGAGAAGACGCCACCTGGCATCTTCGAGTATCAAAATCGAGATGCGGGTGCTGAATAGATACAAATGTAAATGAAATGGTAAGAGGATAAAGAAAATGGAAGAACTGATTGCATTACTCGAAGACATCAACGACGATGTGGATTTTGCCAATTGCACGACACTGATTGACGATGGAATCTTGGATTCTTTTGATATTCTGCAGATCATCAGTGCACTGAATGACGAGTATGACATTTCCATTCCGGCCGGCGAAATCGTGCCGAAGAACTTCAACAGTGCAGCAGCACTGTACGAGATGGTCCAGAGACTGCAGGAAGCATAAGCGTCGCTGCAGTAACAGCGGCAGTCAAAAGATAGAGTTACATATTACATTCAGGGGAAGATTATGAAGGAATTATCGAAGACATACGATCCGAAGGCCATTGAAGACCGGATCTACGAGAACTGGGAAGAGAAGAAGTATTTTCATGCGGAAGTGGATCATTCGAAGCTCCCGTTTACCATTGTGATTCCGCCGCCGAACATCACCGGTCAGCTGCACATGGGTCATGCACTGGATCAGACCATGCAGGACATCATCATCCGCTTCAAGAGAATGCAGGGCTACAACGCACTGTGGCAGCCCGGCACGGATCATGCCTCCATTGCAACGGAGGTAAAGGTTATCAATGAGCTCAAAAAGCAGGGAATTACCAAGGCCGATCTGGGCCGCGAGGGGTTCCTCGAGAAGTGCTGGGAGTGGCGTGAGGAGTATGGACGCCGCATTGTAAATCAGCTCAAAAAGCTCGGCTCCTCCTGTGACTGGGACCGCGAGCGCTTCACCATGGATGAGGGCTGCAATAAGGCCGTGACCGAGACCTTCGTGAAGATGCATGAGAAAGGCTGGATTTACAAGGGCAACCGTATGGTGAACTGGTGCCCCGTCTGCAAAACCTCTATCTCGGATGCCGAGGTAGAGTACAAAGAGCAGGCCAGCCATTTCTGGCATATCAAATATCCGCTCATCGAGGCAGACGGAAGTGTGAGCACAACCCGTTTCCTGGAGTTCGCAACCACACGTCCGGAGACCATGCTGGGTGATACTGCGGTTGCCGTGAATCCGGAGGACGAGCGTTATAAGGACCTTATCGGACAGAGCGTCATGTTGCCTATCGTGAATCGTCCGATTCCGATCGTGGGAGATGAGCACGCAGATCCGGAGGCCGGGACCGGCGTTGTTAAGATTACGCCTGCACACGACCCGAACGACTTTGAGGTCGGCAAGCGCCATAACCTTGAGGTGATCAATATCCTGAATGACGACGCGACCATCAACGAGAATGGCGGTCAGTACGAGGGAATGGATCGCTACGAGGCAAGAGATGCCATCGTGAAGGAACTCGACAATATGGGCCTTCTCGTGGAAATCGAGGATCTGACCCATAATGTCGGAACCCATGATCGCTGCGGAACCACAGTAGAGCCGATGGTGAAGGAGCAGTGGTTCGTCAAGATGGACGAGCTCATTAAGCCTGCTGTGAAGGCGGTTGAAGATGGCGAGATCCAGCTCATTCCCAAGAGCATGGAGAAGACCTACTACAACTGGACCAACAACATTAAGGACTGGTGCATTTCCCGTCAGCTGTGGTGGGGACATCGGATCCCGGCATGGTACTGCGATGACTGCGGTGAGACCATGGTGGCAAGGGAGGCTCCCTGCAAGTGTACAAAGTGCGGCAGCACGAAGCTGACACAGGATCCGGATACGCTGGACACCTGGTTCTCTTCTGCACTGTGGCCGTTCGAGACGCTGGGCTGGCCGGAGCAGACCGAGGATCTGAAGTATTTCTACCCGACGGATGTGCTGGTAACCGGATACGATATTATTTTCTTCTGGGTCATCCGTATGATCTTCTCGGGCTACGAGCAGATGGGAGAAAGACCGTTCAAGACCGTGCTCTTCCATGGTCTGGTCCGCGACTCTCAGGGCCGCAAGATGTCCAAATCTCTGGGCAACGGCATTGATCCTTTGGAGATCATCAATCAGTACGGTGCGGATGCACTGCGTCTGACATTGATCACGGGCAACGCACCGGGCAATGACATGCGGTTCTATATGGAACGCGTGGAGAACAGTCGTAATTTTGCCAATAAGATCTGGAATGCAACCCGCTTCATCATGATGAACATGGAGGACGGGAAGGAGGCAGACTCTTCCGTTATGCCGGAAGGACTGCAGCCGGAGGATCAGTGGGTTCTCTCTACCTTCAACACCGTGGTTCGTGATGTCACAGAGAACATGGAGAAGTTCGAACTCGGCATCGCAGTGCAGAAGGTGTACGACTTTATCTGGGGTGAGTTCTGCGACTGGTACATTGAGATGGTGAAGCCTCGCCTGTACCGCACAGATGATGCAGCCAGCAAGAATGCGGCACTCTGGACGCTGCAGACCGTCCTGATCGGAAGTCTGAAGCTCCTGCATCCTTACATGCCCTTCATTACAGAGGAAATCTTCACGACCATCCAGACGAAGGAGCCTTCGATCATGATCTCCTCCTGGCCGAAGTGGAGAGAGGACTTCAGCTTCCCGGAGCAGGAGAAGGACATTGAGATGATCAAGAATGCGGTATCCGGCATCCGCAAGATGCGCAATGACCGCAATGTTGCTCCTTCCAGAAAGTCCAAGGTCTATGTGGTATCCGAGAACGAGAAGGTTCTGGAGGTATTCCGCAAGGATCAGCTGTTCTTCGAGACGCTGGCGTATGCAAATGAGATTGTTCTGCAGAAGGATCAGACCGGCATTCCGGAGGGTGCGGTATCAGTGATCGAGCCGTTCGCAACCTTCTTTGTTCCGATGCAGGATCTGATGGATATCAGTGCGGAGATTGAGCGCCTGACCAAGGAGCTGTCCCGTCTGGACGGCGAGCTGAAGCGTTCGGAGAAGATGCTCTCCAACGAGAAGTTCCTCGCAAAGGCTCCGCAGGCGAAGATCGATGAAGAGAAGGAAAAGCAGGAGAATTACCGCCTGCAGTATGAGTCTGTGAATGCAATGCTGCAGCAGATGAAGGCTCTGTAAGAGAACGTAAGTTATGATCAATTTTGACGAAGAAATCAAGAAATTCCATCCGAGCCTGGAGATCAGCGATGTCGAGAATGCCATTTACAATCAGGACATGAAGGACATGGTTGATGTCATGCTCAAGATGACCAAGGACGGTGTCTATGGGGCGGAGAGCTCTCCGGCTCATTCAATGAGGATGATGTAGGCATGTATTGCTACAAATGCGGCTGTGAGCTCAACAAGACGGACCATTGTCCGAACTGCGGAGCAGATGTGGCCACTTACAAAAAAATCATATATACGTCCAACGAACTCTACAATGACGGATTGCAGAAGGCGTCGGTGCGGGATCTGTCCGGCGCCATTCTGTCTCTGAAGAACAGTCTGTGGTTCAACAAGGACAACCTGGATGCGCGCAACCTGCTGGGACTCATCTATTACGAAATCGGTGAGACGGTGGCTGCTCTGTCGGAGTGGGTGATCTCTAAGAACATCAACGATGAAAGGCTTCACCGCAAGAGCAATCCGGGAGCGGATTATCTGTCTCAGGTGCAGGCGAGCAAGCAGACGATGGAGAATCTCGACAGCTCCATCGAGCGGTACAACCATGCACTGGAGTGCTGCTACACCGGCAATGTGGACGTTGCCGTGCTGCAGCTCAAAAAGGTGCTGAATGTGAACCCGCACTACCTGCGGGCGAGGCAGCTCCTGACACTTCTGTACATTGAGAGCGGACAGTACAAGCGCGGCCTGAAGGAAATTCAGCGCTGCCTGCTGCTGGATGTAAACAACACAACCTCGCTGCGGTATCAGCAGGAAATTCTGTCGAAGCTTCAGCCGGAAGGTGCCGGTCGTTCCGGGTCCGGCGGCCAGAAGGCCAATGTCCGGACAGTGAAGACAGCAGGCTTGGGCGATGGTTCGGCATCTGCTGCCGGCGGCAAAGGACATAAGGGCAAGAATAAAAAACCGAAGATCGGCAGCGTGATCTCCTATACTGCGGACAACGAAACCATTATTCAGCCGGTCAATGCGAGAAATCCTGGGGTAGATGGCTTTGGCGTGCCTTCGTGGATTTATGGCGGCGCGATTGGTCTTCTGGTTGGTGCGACATTGGTGGCATTCCTGATCCTGCCGGCGAGGGTGCAGTCTGTTCGCGCAGATTCGCAGAAGCAGATTCGGGAGATCTCTGCAGAGTCAGAGACAAAGGATTCGCAGATTACCGATCTGGAAAGCCAGATAGAGACCCTGAATGCCAGCCTGCAGACTTATCAGGAAGAAGAGGCAAAGGCAGAGAGCGGTGAGGACAGTACCTCGAAGAATAACGCTGTCATGAAAAGTGCGGCTTACTACATCGAGGATTCGGTTCAGGTACAGAATGCGGCAGATGCACTGGCGCTCATTGATCCGCTGACGGCAACGGACGATATGTCAGACGAGTTCACACAGCTGTATGGTGATCTGTATCCGCTGTTGCGTGCACAGATTCTGCAGAGTCTCGCGGATTCCGGAATCGAAGCCTATGAGGCAGCAACGCCGGATTATGAGACGGCAGCCGCTGATCTGGAAAAGGCCAACAAGTTCGAGGACGAGAACAATCGCGGGCAGACCTGGGCACAGCGCCAGTATTATCTGGCAGACTCGTACTACCAGCTCTATCAGGCTGCATCGGACAAGACGACCGTGACGGAGTACATCACCAAGGCGAAAGATGTGATTGCAGCACTGGCAGAGGCAGAGCCGGACTCGGAGTATACGACAAAGGCGAATACGCTGCTCGAGCAGCTTCCGGAGGTGACGGAGACTGCTTCGAGTGCAGAAGCCTCGGATACGACAGATTCGGATGCTGCAGTCTCGGATGCCTCAGATACGTCAGACGGCGATTCGAGTGCAAATGGAAACGCAGAAGAGACCGCAGGCACGGCTCAGGAGTGAGCGTATCAGGCACACGGCAGAGCGGCAGGTGTGCGCGACGTTGGAGCGGTGCCCGGATTGCAGTAAACTATGGTATCTATTTAGCACCCGCATCTCGAATTTGCGTTGCAAATCCTCGATGTGGCTGGGCAGAGGACGACACTCGAAGGCGAGATACTCGCCTTCTCCTGTGTGCTCCTTGCCCACCTGTCAATTTCAATCATGAATCCGTCCGCGGGGCGGCCGATTCACGTTGAAATCGTCAGGTGCTAAACAGATACAAACTATGAATGTATCTTAGAGCGCACCTTATGGGTGCGCTCTTTACAGGTGGTATGGCATGAGCGAACGCGAAATGGATTTCAAAATGGAGCGGCCGGGTCTTCTGAAGGAAGGGGATCATGTTACCGTTTCGGAAGGACTGCTGCCCAGTAACTATTACTACACGATCAATCCCTCGCTGGCGATGAGTGGGAATATTCCGTTCACAAAGCGCCTTCGGGCAACAGAGGGCGTTGTGAAGTCAGTGGAAGAAAACGAGCGCGGATTCTACGTGAAGGTAATCTTCGAGGAATAGACGCAGAATGGTGAGAGCACGTAATGTCAAACCGCGCCTTGGATCTGCAGCATAAATCCGAGATGCGGACGCGAAATAGATATTATGAATTGTAACTATTCAGAAAGGGAATGACTACTAGTATGGACAAAACAAGAATGCCCTTCCGAAATGCGTTGTGCTGTTTTCTTGGGGCTCTGATCTGGGGAACGGCTTTTGTGGCCCAATCCATCGGTGGAGATGAAATCAGTGCGCTGGCCTTCGTGGGAATTCGTTTCCTGATGGGCTTTGTCATCCTGCTGCCGCTGGTCATTGTACGCAGCAGGATGCGCAGGAAGAGAATGGAGCAGGGCGATCATACCGTAGAAGAGCCGGATCATCGGATGGCTGTCATTGGCGGACTGGTTTGCGGCACGGCATTGATGGGGGCTTCGGTGCTCCAGCAGGCAGCAATTCCGAATGTAGCAGTTGGAAAGGCCGGGTTTCTGACGGCACTGTACATCATCATTGTACCGGTTCTGTCCCTGATCTTCACGAGACGTTCCCAGCTGAAGGTGTGGATTGCAGCCGTAATTGCAGCGGGCGGTCTGTATTTTCTCTGCATGAAGCCGGGCGAGAGCTTTAGTCTCGGCCCGTGGGAAATGATGCTCCTGGGCTGTGCATTGGTGTTCTCTGTGCAGATCATGAGCGTGGATCATTTTGCACCGAAGACAGACGGAGTGGAATTGTCCTGTATGCAGTTCCTGACGGCCGGACTTCTGGCAACAATCGGAGCCGCACTGCAGGGGACGCTCTCACTGCAGGGAGTTTCCGCAGGTGGGCTGCTGTCACTGGCTTATGCCGGAATCTTCTCGAGCGGAATCGCCTACACGCTGCAGGTCGTCGGCCAGAAGGGCGCAGATCCTGCCATCGCATCGCTCATCATGTCATTGGAATCCGTTATCAGCGCGGTGTCCGGATTCTTCCTTCTGGGCCAGACGCTGTCGGTACGCGAGCTGATCGGCTGCGTATTGATGTCGGGCGCCATTGTACTGGTACAGCTGCCGTCAAGGAACCGAAAGTGAAATACACAGACAGCTGCGCGGAAAACAGGATCATGACTCAGGCGGATTGCCATGTCACGATCTGTGCGGCGTGAGTGGGGTAGTTATATTCGGAATGGGGAAAAAGTACGCAGTAAATTTAATAAAGAACCGACTTGTTCTGGCACTTTCAATTGCAGGCATACTGACCGGCTGCTCATCCGCACCGGGTGCGACAGAGAAGGCAGCGACGGTCAATACCACCTCGCTCCTTTCCTCCGGGGATTATCAGAGCGCAGCAGACGCGCTGCAGGCTAGCATTGAAGAAGGCGACGATTCGGAGGAGAATTACCGCCAGCTCGGCATTGCCTACATGGGACTGGGGGAATATCAGAAGGCAGCCAGTGCCTTTGAATCCGCCATCAAGGAGTCCGGCATCGTTCCCACAGAGTCAGAGTACGACATCAATTATTATCTGGGCAGCTGCTACTACAAGCTGGGCAACTACGAAGAAGCTTTGGAAATTTATGATGCCATTGTCACCATGAAGCCGAAGAGCGCGGACGCACTGGAAATGCGGGGCGGTGTCCGGATGAAAATGGGTGATACGGATGGCATGGAGAAGGATTTTTCCAAGGCAATCTCGCTGGAGCCGACGAACTATGATCGCCTGCTGTCGATCTATTCTGCTCTTGCAGACAATGGCTATGAGGAGCTCGGCAAGCAATATCTGGAGGATGCTCTTGGCCAAAATTCCGACACAATGTCCGGCTATGACAAGGGCCGAATTGCCTTCTATGCGGGCGATTACGAGACGGCGCGCACCAATCTGGAGCAGCTGCCGACGAATTCGGATGTGAATACAGTACTCATGCTGGGCCGGACCTACGAGGCACTGGGCGATTATAACTATGCGACAAACGTTTATAAAACCTGGGTCGCATCAGACACGACTTCACCGGAAATCTACAACCAGCTGGGACTGTGTTATATGAAGATGGAAGATTATTCTTCTGCGCTGGAAGCCTTCCAGAACGGTAAGAGTCTGGGCAGCAGCGAATTCCTGCAGAGCCTGTCTTTCAATGAAATTGTGGCCTGTGAACACCTGGGGGATTTCGATGAGGCGAGAACGCTGATGGCAGCATACCGCAGTGCCTATCCCGGCGATGCCAAGGCAGAGCGGGAAGAAATTTTCCTGAGCACAAGGTAGATGAAATTGCCATGAGCGAGACAGTGCGATATACTTCGTGCTGAGTGGCTGCAAGGAAGCGACGAACGAGAAATCATCTGGAGGTAGAACATGATTGCAAAACTGATTGAGAAAATTCAGGAAAAGAATGCACCGGTAGTAGTGGGACTGGATCCGCAGATGAGCTTCCTGCCGGAGGTTCTGCTCCGGGATGCAACACGCCACGTGGATGAGACAGTCTACGATGAAGATCTCAGCATTGCGGCAGATGCCATCTGGCATTTCAACAAGGAGATTGTGGATGCGGTGGCAGAGCTGGTACCGGCGGTGAAGCCGCAGATTGCCATGTATGAGCAGTTCGGTATTCCGGGCATGATGACCTACTGGAGAACGGTTCGCTACTGCCAGGAGAAGGGATTGATCGTAATCGGCGATGTGAAGCGCGGAGACATCGGTTCAACGTCAGAGGCCTATGCAAGGGCACACATCGGCAGAGTGGAGATCGGCGGGCACCGCATCAAGGCGTTCGGCGAGGATTTTGCAACGGTGAACCCTTACCTTGGTACCGACGGCATCAAGCCTTTCGTGGATGTATGCAATCAGGAGGACAAGGGTATTTTCGTCCTTGTTAAGACCTCCAATCCTTCCAGCGGAGAGTTCCAGGATATCAAGACAGAGGACGGCCGACATATGTATGAGGTGGTTGGTGAGAAGGTCCGTGAATGGGGCGAGCAGTCCATGGACGGTGCCTACAGCAACGTCGGCGCAGTGGTCGGTGCAACCTATCCTGAGCAGGCCAAGGTTCTGCGCGAACTGATGCCGCACACCTTCATTCTGGCACCTGGATACGGCGCACAGGGCGCAACAGCGAAGGATCTGTCCGGATTCTTTGACAAGGACGGCATTGGTGCCATTGTGAATTCCTCCCGCGGCATCATTGCAGCCTACAAGAAGGACAAATATGCCAAATACGGGGAAGATGGCTTCGCCGATGCGGCACGAGCAGCAACGATTGATATGATCGAGGATCTGCGTTCTGCACTGGCATGATAACTGAGCAAAGACATAGGATGCGCCGCATAGCAGCGATTGTGCGAAGGCAGTTTGAACCATTGCCATAAGAGTGATCGGAGAATTTCCGGAGGAAAAGAATATGGAACAGTACAAGCAGGAATTCATTGATTTCATGCTGGATTCGAAGGTTTTGAAGTTCGGAGAATTTACATTAAAGAGCGGACGCAAATCTCCGTTTTTCATGAACGCCGGTGCCTATCAGAACGGCACACAGCTGAACAAGCTGGGCGAATATTACGCCCGTGCCATTCATGATACCTATGGACTGGACTTTGATGTTCTGTTCGGGCCGGCTTACAAGGGCATTCCGCTGGCGGTTGCTACGGTAATGGCGATCAGCCGTCTGTATGGTGTAGATGTTCGCTATTCGGCAAACCGCAAGGAGGTCAAGGATCACGGTGACACCGGTATCCTTCTGGGCAGCAAGCTGCAGGACGGTGACCGCGTGGTGATCATTGAGGATGTGACCACCTCCGGCGCATCCATGGCAGAGACGGTTCCGATTCTGCGCGCACAGGCGGATGTGAATATTCTGGGATTGATGGTTTCTCTGAACCGCATGGAAGTCGGCATGGAGGGCAAGGGCTCTGCACTGGACGAGATTCAGCGCAAATATGGTTTTGCAGCCAACGCCATTGTTACCATGGATGACGTCATCAGCTATCTGGGGGAGCCCAGAGAGGGAGAAGAGGCATCTCTTCTGACCGATGATCTGAAGGAAGCATTGAAGCGTTACTATGAGGAGTACGGGGTACACTAAGTGAAGCGACTTCGTGGACATCTATTCAGCAGCAAGGAACAGTCGACTAAGGCATTGCTGTCCGTGATTCTGGGCAGCATTTCGCTGCTGGCGAGCGGTACCATGATTTATCTGGCATATAAAAACAACGGTCAGGCGCAGCTGCGCTATGGCGGGGTGGTTTTTATATGTCTTTTTTTTGCACTGGCAGGAATCATTCTGGGAATTCTGTCCCGAAGGGAGCCGGAGAAATTCTATCTGACTTCGTACCTGGGGGTGGTTCTGAACGGAGCAGAGCTGGTGCTGGGATTCATCCTGATGTATCTGGGACTGTGATGAAACGGTACAGTT